>JANNOR010000084.1:0-11091 GCA_031399265.1 Cyanobacteria bacterium SOY_34_metabat_3
CTTCAGCTTCAGTGTAAGCAGTACGAGCAGTTTCTTTGTCAATTTTGTCGCCTTTTTCAGCGCCATTCACCAAAACCGTAATTCGGTTTTCTTGGATTTCTGCAAAACCGCCCATCAGAGCAATAGACACCCATTCCTTACCGGGACGGACGCGCATTACTCCCGTATCCAAAGCAGTCAACATCGGAGCGTGACCACTCAAAATACCTAATTGGCCTGTAGTGCTTGGCAGAATTACTTCTTCAGCATCAGAATCCCAAACAGTTTTGTCTGGGGCAACTACGCGCACAGTTAATGTCATAAATAGCGAATTGGGAATTGAGAATTGGGCATTGGGCATTGGGCATTGGGCATTGGGCATTGGGCATTGGGCATTGGGCATTGGGCATTGGGCATTGGGCATTGGGCATTGGTTATTTGTTAGTTTCAATAACTCATTACCTATTACCTATTACCCATTACCTATTACCCATTACCTATTACCAATTACCCATTACCCATTCCCTACTTTCTACTTAGCGTCAGCCTTCATTTTTTCAGCTTTGGCGATCGCCTCGTTAATATCGCCGACGAGATAGAACGCTTGTTCTGGTAAATCGTCGAGTTCACCACCGAGAATCATCTGGAAACCCTTAATGGTATCTGCCAGCTTGACGTACTTGCCGGGAGCACCGGTAAACACTTCCGCCACAAAGAACGGTTGAGACAAGAAACGTTCAATCTTGCGAGCACGAGACACGGTTAAACGATCGTCTTCGGACAACTCATCCAAGCCCAAAATTGCAATAATGTCTTGCAATTCTTTGTAGCGTTGCAGAGTTGACTGCACTTCCCGAGCCACACCGTAGTGTTCTTCACCGACGACGCTAACTTGCAACATCGTAGACGTAGAATCCAACGGGTCAACCGCAGGATAAATACCCTTGGCAGCCAAACCGCGAGAGAGTACAGTTGTAGCGTCCAAGTGAGCAAAAGTCGTAGCTGGTGCGGGGTCAGTCAAGTCATCCGCAGGCACGTAGACAGCTTGAACCGAAGTAATCGAACCTTCGGTAGTAGAGGTAATGCGCTCTTGCAAGTCGCCCATGTCCGTACCGAGAGTCGGCTGATATCCCACAGCCGAAGGCATCCGACCCAAGAGAGCCGATACCTCAGAACCCGCTTGTACGAACCGGAAGATGTTGTCAATAAATAGCAGCACGTCTTGTTTGCTGACATCGCGGAAGTATTCGGCCATCGCCAAGGCCGAAAGGCCCACGCGCATCCGAGCACCAGGTGGCTCGTTCATTTGACCGTAAACCAGAGCAATTTTTGATTTGCTGCGGTCTTCTTCGTTAATAACCCCGGACTCGATCATTTCCTTGTAAAGGTCATTACCTTCACGGGTGCGCTCGCCCACACCACCAAACACGGATACACCACCGTGAGCTTTGGCGATGTTGTTCACGAGTTCCATCATGATGACGGTTTTGCCAACGCCAGCGCCGCCGAACAAACCGATTTTTCCACCGCGGCGGTATGGTGCCAGGAGGTCAATCACTTTGATCCCAGTTTCAAACACCGAAGGCTTGGTTTCCAGTTCGGTGAAAGCCGGCGGGTTGCGGTGGATGGGCATACTTTCGGTAGTATCCACTGGGCCGAGGTTGTCAACGGGTTCGCCGATGACATTGAAAATCCGGCCCAGAGTTGGGATACCGACGGGAACTTGGATCGATCGCCCGGTGTCCACTACTTCCATACCGCGCACCAAACCGTCGGTGGTACTCATGGAAACTGCACGCACTTGGCTATCTCCAAGCAGTTGCTGAACTTCGCAGGTAACGGCAACGTCTTGACCTGCTTCGTTTTTACCGGAAATTGTGAGAGCGTTATAGATTTGGGGCAGTTTGCCGCCTGGGAATTTTACGTCTACAACTGGCCCGATGATTTGGGTGATGTAGCCTACGTTCGTTTTTACTGCGGTCGATACCATAAATAGTGCCTTTGTTAGGATGCTATTTTTCCCGTTGTGGAAAAAGTCTTAACATTTAGAAATGCTATTTTTCAGAGTACCACTGAACAGACGCACTATTTAGATTTGTATGGAGCTGTTTTAGAGTCATTTTTCTGGTTGCTGCGATCGCTTTTTTTTCCCGCGAGCCGCAGCCAAAGCCCCGATCCCCAGCATGGTGCCGAATACTGTGACGGGTTCGGGGACTAACTCAGCCGACAGGCTAAAATTTTGAAAGTCAGGGTCATTTCCTTTGCTGCCATCGTCAAAGGCAATCTTTGTACCGTTAGCGAGTTGTTCTGTTGTCGCAGATTGAAACTGCTCTGGGCCCTTGCCATTGTTGACGGTGGTAAATGGATTGCTGGATTTGTAGTTGAGATCGAAGTCGCCAAACACGGCTTGCTGGCATCCAGTTGTCAGACATTCAATTCTGCTGAACTTGGTGTCGGCGGCGAACCAGAGGCTGCTGTTCATAAAGGTGCTGCTGGAGACGTATTGCTCGAAGGGCTTGCCAGTGCCGGTGTCGCTCCAAAGCAGGAGGGCGTAAATTTGATCTTTGAGAAAGGTGAAGCTTTGGGTGATTTTGCCGTCTGCGGATGTGACGGCGTTGCCGAAGGTTCCTTCTCCCTTGTTGGCGGAGCCGTTATCTGAGGGTTTAGTTTCGTTAAACAGACGAGATACATTGTCGTAGCCAATGTTTGTACCTCGGGATTGGGCTACCCACAAACTGGACTGGTATAGTCCCTGAGATTGATTGAATGTAAAGTTGATGCTGGTGTCTCGATCGAACTGGATGCCGCTGGTGCCAAACATGAAAGCTCGGACGGGCGTGCAGATGCTGAGCAAGATTGTGGTTGCCAAGCTGGCGACTGTAAAAGATGTTTTTTTGACTAATGTTAAGGTAGTCATAACCCTGATTCCTCCAGTATTGTTAGTTAGTAAGACGGAAAATGCGATTTTGCCATGACGGGAATAACGGGAATAGACGATCGCCAGCCAGAGAGTTCGAGAGCGCGATCGTCCTTCGCTGCAAGAACTGATTGACTCTACAGAAGTCACTCAGCAGACCGATATCACCGGGAGTGTGTCACGAGAGTAAATCAGTGGTTGTGCTTCTATGAGTTTTCACAGACAGTCCTTCTGCCACACTTTTCTCTGTAACAGCAAAATTTCACCGAGTCTAGATTTCCAAGCTACTACATATATTCGCGTGCGCAACGGTCTCAACCTGACTGCAAGACTTGCAAATATTAGCTTTCATCAAAAATATATTAAAAATTTTACTCAAGCTTTGTGAAGTTTTGGTAAAGATCATCAAATAATTATAAAGTTTTTGAGAGAAATTAGGCTGTTCGGTAACTTACTCCTACTAGCGGCCCCGAGCCGCAAGCAGGCGGGCCGGGATGCCGAGGCGCTCAATAGTAGGGATTTGACCTCGAAGTAGGGACACGGCGCGCGTGCAGAGTTGGGTCGAGGGGGCTAATTTCTGAGCTTTGACTGTAGCGCCATAATACGAGTTGTTAACGATGTGTTTTACTTTCTGACGGAACGCTTTAAAATTGTCCGCTGATAAAACGCATCTAAATTTCCCGTTATTTTGCACTTTAAAATTCCCATATCGCCAAAGTAGGAAGAAAAGTAGAATTTCGCCAATTCAGGCTAATTAATATCAAATCCGTTTGCATCGGAATGGTATAAACGGAGGAGATGGAGGAGACGGCAGTGCCGTGTCCCTACAATTGATCGCGGTAGGGAGACGGCAGTGCCGTCTCCTCGCTTGTCATTCCGGCGCAGCCGGAATTGATATAAGACTCTAAGTAGGTCAGGATAATTAAGCCCAAAACGCCTATATGAGCCGAAAGATTTAACGTTAACGCGCTACGCTTTGTCTCAACTAATGTTGTCGGTTTGGCTCAAAAACAGTCACTTAATGGCAATAGCAGGTAAGTTGACTTACCTGCTAATTTACAACAAGAAAAACAATAGTTTTCCGATCTTTATTGCTGGAGTATTTTGAGGGTGGGATTTTTTTTGCAAGTCCCATATTTTAAGTAGCAAATCTGTTTATTCACCACTCATCTCTAACCCGCAGAGGCTCTATCTAGAGTTGATTTGTCTCGGATTTGCGGCCGCAGTTCCGTAATTGACTCGACAGCCGATGTTGAACAAACTCGAACTGCACTCCAGAGGGACAATCTGCTGGTCGAGGAGGGCGCTGCAACTGACATACTCGTCGTTATTGGTATCTCTTACCATACATTCGATCGGATTAGCACCCGATCGCGACGACCAACTCTTCATACCGACCACTGCAATGATATGCTGCCAGTAGAAAGCAAACAGCAACACTGCCAACAATACAGCAACCGCTAATCCTGCTTTCAACTTCCAACTATTTAGGACGTTTCCCAAACTGTTTTTGACGTTTTCCACCGCCGAAATAGAACTTTCAGTGGTTGTTTCTGGAGTAGTCAAGTTTGTTTGCGTTTGTTCTGCTGGAATTTCCGACATAATATATCTCCTATGATGGCTGGGATTTGCCTGGGCTTGCAGTTGCGAGCGATCGCAACTGCAAACTCTATTAAATTTTAGCAAAACTAGCCTGTCCCGACAACCGATTGAGCAGCGCGGCTGCTTAAGTATGTACATTGACGAAGTGCGATCCTCTTGTGCAAGCTTCGCTAACGCAATTTCTATGCCTTTTGAGGTATTGCGGAATTCGCGATCGGATATTTTGCATCTAGGGTAGTAAAATTGTTGGCTATGTTCTTTGAAAACTGCTGAAGTGAATCAGCTTTTTTTTTGAACCGCAGAGGGCGCAGAGGGCGCAGAGAAAGAGCAAAGAGAGATATTGACTTTTACCAATCTTTTATGGTTTGGATAGCAGTTGTAATAACTCAGCTTCCGAAAGTAGTTCTATTCCCAAAGATTGAGCTTTTTCTAACTTTGAACCGGCATCTTCTCCCACAACCACATAATCAGTTTTAGCACTCACAGAATTAGTGACTTTTCCTCCTGCTTTTTGAATCAAATCTTTTGCTTCGTCTCGTTTGAGAGTGGGCAAAGTTCCGGTTATTACAAAGGTTTTGCCAGCAATCTGTAAATTTAGGTCGGCTGATTTTTGAGTTTTAACTGCTGACTGCAACTGCAATTCCGCAGTTTTCAACCGTGAAATTAAACTTTGATTTGCTGGAACTCGAAACCACTGATAAACCGATTGAGCAATTTCCGGGCCGATGCCGTAAACGCCCTCAATTCCTGCCGCCGATACCGCTGCTAATTCTTCTACATTTGCAAACCTTTCTGCTAGCAGTTGAGCGTTGACTGCGCCGACGTGGCGGATGCCCAAGCCGTAAAGTACGCGGGAATAAGGTTGATTTTTCGATTGGGCGATCGCACTTACCAACTTTTCGGCTAACTTCTTGCCCATGCGATCCAATTCCATCAATCTTTCGGCGGTCAAATCGTACAAATCCGCCGCAGAATTGAGCAGATTATTATCAACCATTTGCTGCACCAACTTTTCGCCAACACCATTAATATCCAGAGCATCCCGGCTGCAAAAATGAATCAGGGAACCCCTCAAAATCGCCGGACAAGATGTATTGATGCAGCGAGTAACGGCCTCGCCCTTTTCCCGAACCACAGGCTGCGCGCATTCGGGACAGCAGCTAGGCATTTGAAAAAGTTGAGCATTTTGGGGGCGAAGTTCAGGCAAAACTCGCACAACTTCTGGTATGATTTCCCCAGCTTTTCGGACAATTACAGTATCGCCAATATGCAGATTTAGCTCGGAAAGTCGATCGCCATTATGCAGCGAAGCCCGCGAAACCGTCGTCCCCGCCAACTGCACCGGTTTTAGTTCCGCAACAGGCGTCAAAGCCCCCGTTCTGCCTACCTGTACGGTTATTGCTTCGACAATTGTAGGCACTTCTTGCGCCGGATACTTCAGGGCGATCGCCCAACGCGGAAACCGTTGAGTAAAGCCCAACTGTTTTTGCAGCAAAACCGAATTAATCTTAACAACAACCCCATCCGTCATGTAAGGCAAATTTCGCCGCTCAGTATCCCAATATTCGTAATACTCCCGAACCTCATCCAAAGAATAGCAAATCTTGCGATTCGGATTCACCTTAAACCCCATTCTTCGCAACAACTCCAAGGATTCCCACTGCGTATTTCCCTCGTTACCGGGCGGGCACGGGGGCACCGCCCCTACGGGTTCCTGAAAATGCAGGGTATAAGCAAAGAAATCCAACTTGCGCTTGTCTACAATTTTAGAATCCAACTGTCGCAGCGTACCCGCCGCCGCATTGCGAGGATTAGCAAATAGTTGTTCCCCCGCTTTTTCCCGTTCCCGATTAATTTCCTCAAACACAGCCAAGGACAAAAAAGCCTCTCCCCGCACTTCCACAATCGGCGGCGGATTATCTAAATTAAGCAGGAGAGGAATCGAGCGAATCGTCTTAACATTTTGAGTAATGTCCTCACCTGAAACGCCATCTCCCCGCGTCGCACCGCGAACTAAAATCCCATTTTCATAGGTTAATGCTAAAGCAGAACCATCAATTTTTAACTCGCAAACATAGGAACCCCCCCCCAGCCCCCCCTTGGTAAGTGGGGGAGTAATTTCCCCATTTTCCTCATTGCTAGGTGGAGGCGCAATTCCATCTTGTCCCCCCCCTTGATAAGGGGGGGCTAGGGGGGGTGCATTTCCCCCTTGATAAGGGGGGGTGAGGGGGGGTGCATTTCGCTGCCAGCGTTCTTGCCATTTAGCAAATTCCTCAAAATTAAAAGCATTTTCCAAACTGTAGAGAGGAATATTATGCTTGACGCTAAAAAATTGATTTGCCGGCTTTTCTCCCACGCGCTGAGTCGGACTTTCGGCAGTAATTAATTCAGGATAATCGGATTCTAATTCTTGCAACTGGCGATAAAGGCGATCGTACACCTCATCAGCCATAATCGGCGCGTCCAAAACATAATAAGCATAGCTAGCCTGCTGTAGCTGCTGCCTCAATTGTTGAATTTGCTGCTGAATCTCTGCTGCCATATCGATTTTAGACTTTAGATTTGCTCTGACGCGCGATCGAACAAAACAATAAAATTGGTTCGTAGTGAGGACTTTCGTCCGCAACTTTGCTATTGTGCATTTAAATTGCATATTTCGGGCGGTGTCGGAGCAACCGCCCACTCATGGCTTGATTATTTCTTTAGATGCAATTTAAATGCTGATTAGCTTACGAACATTATAACGGTTCTTTTACGGGATCTGATATTATATTGTCAAGCTCCATTTTAACTAAAAAAAAGAGCCAGCAACTAGAAAATTCCAACTTCTCGTAATTATAACTCGCCTTTATAGCGGCTGAATTATACGGAAATTCCTCACAAATTCAAGTCGGTAAAATCCCCAAATTTCTTGTTTTCCCCGGGCCTGGGAGGTGGAATATTCTCACCATTCTTTTCGCCGTTCAAGTTACTATTGGCGGGGGATGTGATTAATTCGTGAGCGATCGGCTTGGTGATGAAAGCGAGCGGTTCAGCGTGTTCTACCTGAAATACGTTGGCGTAGAGGTTAGCAATAATCTGTTTGCCTCCTTGGGTCAATTCCAAGTAGTTCAAAGCTGCTGGAATATAGGGAAAAACTCCGTTCCAATAAAACTTGGCATAATTTTGCCGCAAGTCTCCCGGAGATTTGTAGCCCAAGATTTTATTAGTGCCGACTTCCTCAAATTCGTAGAACAAGGCACTTATTTTTCGCAGGTAATTGGGGTCGCTCAACTGACCGATCAAATCGGCGGCCCTAGCGAGTCCAGAATAATTGTTTTTGTCTTGATGAGTTTCGCTAGCAGGAACTGGGAAGCGAGTCAATTCAATATTGCGCTTGATTTGTTCGGCATCAATTAAGGTGTGGCCACCGAAGCGTTCGTCAATTACGAGTTTTCCTCGATCGACATGATAAGCAGTTAAACTGGCAGAAGTTGCGCCGATCAGCACCGAAACCATGCGCCCGTCAATACCCGTAGCGTAGAGTCCTACAGCTTCTTGGTCTTGGCGGCAAACACCTTTGACGTAGCCGATATCGTGGCACAGCAGCGAGATCAGGTAGTGCAGCCAATCTTCCGGCGACACTCCCCCTTCGCGAATATGCTTTCCCCGGAGAATCTCTTGTCCCACCAAGGCCACGAGCATTGTGTGTTCCACATTGTGGTACAGAGCGTCGCAGTTAGCGATATTTTCCAGAGCCATAGTCCCCGCCCAGGCGATAATTTCAGGGTAGTCAGGCTTATACTTGCCGTACGTGCGGCGGTAGCCAGCTTGCAGCTCTTGCACAAAAGCGTCAATCAGGATAGCAGTTGCATTGAACATCATAAATTCTCTCACTCAGACTGTAGTTACAAACTCGATGGAAAATATATTGCATAGCTGAAAAAATCATCATTGGCATGACCGCAGGTTTGACCCCTCGGTGTTGAACTTGAATTTCAGCTAGTGTTGTCAGGTCAAAAAATTACTCTTAGGCTATGCTTCCTACGATAACCTAATTTCCGAAGCAACAGATCGATTTTTCGGTATTAAACATTGGCGAAACAATTTATATCGTTTTAGCGACTAATTATTAAAAGTCCGAGGTTTGACACTCCCAGCAGGCCCAACCCGCCAGCAGGTTCAAGAACAGATCGGTTTCGGATATTCCAATGTATTGTCAAGATGCCCGTACACGTTCTAAAAAACTATCTTTCGATGCTGCAATCGTGCTTCGGTTATGTTTTTCAAATGCTTTCTGGGTCGGATCGCGATCGCCAGTTCGGCAGGCTCTCCATCCTGCTGGTTGCTGTTTTTGTGTGACGCTTCAATGCGGGTACTCTCGTAGCGGGAATCTCTGCGTACAAGTAGGATGGTTCGTCACGCAGACAGATTTTCTTGCCTCGCAATTGTAGCTCACAGGGAGCGGGGGTTCAAGTCCCCGAGCGGCTTCCCTCTCTTTTTTTTGAAGCTGCGCTCGTTTCCCGCATACCGTACTATTTCTATGAAAGTTATGAACTGTCTGTTTCCGAGTCTTTTGAGTGCTGTTGTTCGCACTCGGCGGTCGATCGCCCCAAAATACCTAGGATTGTTTGCATTCACGGCTGTTTGCACCGCATCGCCCGCTTTTGGAGCCGAGCGAATTTACGTAACCTACGGGCCGCTCGAGGTATCAGTGCCGATCGAATCTCTGGCACTCTTCGCCGCAGAAGGCAAAATAGACTCAAACTTGGACGGATTCGCTCAGTATGCGAAAAAATCGCAGCTAGAGCAGATTCAGAGAGTCTTACAAGCTCGCGCTGAAATCAAAGCCGTGACGATCGCCCAATTTCTCTACACGCCCCAAGGAGAAGTGCTGCTGGAACGCTTGGGCCGAGTAATTCAAACCAAAGCCAGACAGCCCGGATTTTACGCGATCCGAGCGGCTCTAATTTTAGCTGCGGCCGATCCCGAAGGCTTGACAATTGTCAATGTGTTGCGGAAATTCCCGACATACGGCATCAGAATTGACATTGACCGCGGCTTGGGTATTGCCGACGGACTGACGACGCTGGTCAACCGTTCCAATCGGGCGATCGCCGGCATCGCCCAATTGTCGGAAACAGTAGGATCGGAACCGTTCATTCCCACTGGCGAAACCCTACAGCCCCAGCTACTAGGCCCGTATACTTGGAAAAAATCATCGGTAACTTTGACAAGTCCAGGGCGCGATCGTACTTTTGAGATCGACATTTATATACCAAATGGCAGCCCTCGACCGGCTCCTGTCGTCGTAATTTCCCACGGTTTGGGTTCCGATCGCACTTCCTTCCAGTATCTAGCCAAACACCTAGCCTCCTATGGCTTTGCCGTCGCCGTCCCGGAACACCCCGGTAGCAACGCCCAACAAATCCAGGACTTAGTAACAGGAAGAGCTAGAGATGTATCAGAACCAGAAGAATTTATCAACCGCCCCCTCGACATCAAAGATTTGCTCGATTATTTAACCAAACTTTCTACAACTGACCCAGCTTACCGAGGACAACTAGACTTGCAGCGAGTTGGTGTCATCGGTCAATCTTTCGGTGGCTATACAGCTTTGACCTTAGCCGGCGCAGGGATTAATTTTGCGCAGCTAGACAAAGACTGTCAGTTAGAAAAGGAAACTTGGAACCTCTCCCTGTTGTTGCAGTGTCGCGCCCGCGGGCTACAGCGCAAGGAGTACAATTTTACAGACCCGCGCGTCAAAGCTGCGATCGCAGTTAACCCGATCGCTAGCAGTATTCTGGGAGAAACAAACCTCAGCAAAATCCAAATTCCAGTCATGATCGTTACAGGTAGTGCCGATACAGTCGCCCCCGCTCTCCTCGAACAAATTCAACCTTTCACTTGGCTGACATCGCCGAACAAGTATTTGGTAATGATGAAAAACGGCACTCACTTCTCGACGATTGAGGAATCTCCTCAAAGCGTCTTTCGCCCATCGGCAGCGGCGATCGGGCCCGAACCAGCTTTAGCCCGCCGTTACCTCAACGGACTCAGCGTAGCTTTCATGGAAAGCTATTTGAACGACAAATCAAATTTCCGCCCGTATTTGGATCCATCCTACGCTCTCACCATTTCCCGAGACCCTCTCGGACTGAGAATTTTGCGATCGCTCACCCAGCAGCAAATCCAGCAGTTCAGTTCTACACCAGTTCGCAGCCCGATCGCTCCACCTCCGATCGCTCCACCTCCGATCGCTCCCGTTCGTTAGGGGTAAATTGCACCGCGATCGCGCCCTGTCACCTGTTCTCGCGCGCGGGCAGTCAGGCTCATCAGCTTTCCTGATGACTCTCATCAGTTCTACTGTCGCCAAACCCCTTTACAAACCTTAACGATACCCGTAATAATAGACACATCATCCGAACATTGACAACCAAATAAAGCAATCATAAAACCATGACAACAACCTTACAGCAGCGCGAAAGCGCCAATCTGTGGGACCAGTTTTGCAACTGGGTAACATCAACCGACAACCGCATTTATGTAGGTTGGTTCGGAGTCTTGATGATTCCTACCTTGCTAACTGCCACCATCTGCTACGTAATCGCCTT
>JANNOR010000135.1:0-21486 GCA_031399265.1 Cyanobacteria bacterium SOY_34_metabat_3
TGCCATCTGGTGCGATCGCCACTGCTGTTACGTGGTTACTATGACCGGTGAGGGTTAAAAGTTCCGTGCACGTCATGAAGTCCCAGATTTAACGGGTCTAATCCCGTGATGCGGAAATCGCGGTTTTGCTGTCTGGTGCGATCGCCACTGCTGTTACCTGCTTACTATGACCGGTGAGGGTTAAAAGTTCCGTGCCCGTCTTGATGTCCCAGATTTTCAGGGTTTGATTCCATGATGAGGAAATTGATGCGGAAATCGCCGTGAGGCCGTCTGGTGCGATCGCCACTGCACATAACGAGCTAGTACGACCGGTGAGGGTTAAAAGTTCCGTGCCCGTCTTGATATCCCAGATTTTCAGGGTTGTATCATATGAAGCGGAAATTGCGGTTTTGCCATCGGGTGCGATCGCCACTGCACTTACCGAGCCAGTATGACCGGTGAGGGTTAAAAGTTCCTTGCCCGTCTTGATGTCCCAGATTTTCAGGGTTTTATCATCTGATGCAGAAATCGCTGTGAGGCCGTCTGGTGCGATCGCCACTGCATCTACCGCGCTAGTATGACCGGTGAGGGTTTGCAAACATCCTTCCCCCGGCCGCTCTAAATTCCCCCTCAAAGGCCTCAACCAAACACTATCTTTCGATTGCCTTCCTTGTTCCAGCAACCCCTGAATATCAGGATCTTCAAAGTCCAACAATCTCCCCAATAATTGCCCAACCAGTTGCGTTTTATCCTTGTCCAAAACCTGCGCTGACTTGCGAATTGCCCCTTGAATTAATTTAAGTATTTCAGTTTGCTCCGGCCACAGCAACAAATTAGAGGAGATCGCTAAATCGTAATCCTCAATCAGCGGCTGCACACCCCACAATTCCAAATTCGCCTTAATGAAATCGAAATCCGTTAACAACTGATAAAGCTTTTCCCCTTGTTTACTCTTGACCAAACGCCCCGGCAGAGTTTCCAAATTCAAAAGCTGCTCTTGTCGTGACATTTTCCCTAACCATTCTTTAAACTCACTCATCGCTGTATAAATCCTCCCACAAATTATCTGCAACCTGAATTGATATAAAGTGTAATTAATTATCTCGAACTTCTCGTTCTTGCAAAAGTTGGGTAGCCCAAACCTGGTCTTCTTCCGATAGAGACGGTACGGGTTCTCCATCGTAATCGATTCGATAGTCATAGCCGGCGCGATCGTAAATACCTGCAAATATTTCTGGCAAATTAACAATAGGTTCTACATCTTCCTCGCGCAAGGGAAGCGGAAATATAGGAAAAGAATCGCGGAGATTAAAAGCATAAAGATCGGCAAACGGGCGACTATTTCTGGGACTGACTAAAATTCGATAATCGCTTTGAATGGAATTGTTAAGAATGGGCATAGATTCCCATTTTCGTAGTAAATCAATTTCCACTAAATTGGTTAAGCTACCTAAAATACTCTGGCGTTTTTTGAGATAAGTAATTCTGCCTTCTCCACTACGTTTGTTCACAGGAGAAAGAATTTCGATTGCGGTGACAACTTGTTTCGTTGTCATTTCTCGCACTTCCAAGTAAGTTTGTTTAATTTTTTCAATAATTGGCACTTTGACCATAGTCGGAACTGTTAACGTAGCAATGGCAAGTGAACGGTTAGGAACATTGAGGGTATTAGATTGACGCTTGATTGTCACATCGGGGATACCGACTAAAAGGGAGTTGTTGTTATAGTCGTTGGTGTCGTTTTTATAGATGCTTTGTCTAATCCTAATTTCATATTTAGGGCGAATTTGAGGCATGATGCTATCAGCGATCACGGAAATTAACCAATGATGAACTTCCTGCCAGAAATCGGGGTGTTCTAAGTAGGGGTCCATTCCAGGAAAGGGTGAAGGCATAGGACTGTTTTCCGATATATTGACTTTCCAATCATTTTAGCATTTTTAATTTTGTAGGTGCGTTGCTGCTAATATCCCCGTAGGGACACGGCAATGCCGTTTCCCTACAAGATCGCAAATATCAACTATAAAACAGCAGCAACAGTCGCCATCAGCAACCCTTGAAACAATTTCATCCCATCAGTTTCGCCCAACATCGGATCGGATGCCCTCTCAGGATGCGGCATCATTCCTAACACATTGCCAGCTCGATTGCAAATGCCTGCAATGTTATTTAACGAACCGTTGGGATTTCCAGCGCTGTTAATTTCGCCCGCTTCTGTGCAGTACCGAAATAACACTTGACCCTTATCTTCTAGTTCTGCCAAAGTATCAGGATCGGCGTAATAATTGCCTTCCCCGTGGGCGATCGGCAAATCGATAATTTCACCCGAAGTATAGGCGGAAGTCCAAGGAGTGTTACCGCGTTCGACTTTCAATGAAGTCCGATCGCAAATAAAATGCAATCCGGCATTCCGCACCAGGGCGCCGGGGAGCAAACCAGCTTCAGTCAACACCTGAAAACCGTTGCAGATACCGAGTACAAGTTTGCCCTGTTTCGCGTGTTCCGCAGTAGCTTGCATGGCTGGAGAAAAACGGGCGATCGCCCCGCACCGCAAATAATCTCCGTAACTGAAACCACCGGGAATTACAATGATATCGATATCCGAAATATCGGTATCTTCATGCCAAATCATCCGCGTCGGTTGGTGCAGCAACCCTTGAGTTACCCACACCACGTCCCGATCGCAATTTGAACCCGGAAAAACAATAACTCCAAATTTCATAAGCAGAAGGAAGAAGGAAGAAGGAAGAAGGAAGAAGGAAAAAGGAAGAGGTGTCAACTTAAGACTGAAATCTGATGTTTTTCTCGTTGGTATCAAAGTCTAGATCCCCCTAAATCCCCCTTAAGAAGGGGGACTTTGAGTCGTTCTAGTTCTTGTGTTTTTAACAGAAACTTTGAATGCTCTTGTCGCCGCTTTTTAAGGCAGACTTTGAGTACCCTCTTGTCCCCCCCTTACCAAGGGGGGCTAGGGGGGTCTCCGGGTTAAAAAACACACCCTTTGGATACCGATCGCACTTAAGCCGCTGTCTCCACAGCAACAGGAACCTCAGTCAACTCAACGCGATAGTTTTCAATCACTGGATTGGCCAAAAGTTGGTCGCAAATGCGATCGAGTTGTTCGCGCGCCTCCGACTCACCCGCAGCAGTCAGCGTCAATTCGACGTACTTCCCGATGCGCAGGCGCTCAACATTGTCGTATCCCATGTGTTGCAAACCAGACTGTACGGCTGTGCCCGCCGGGTCTAAAACCGAAGGGCGGAGAGTAACATAGATTTGGGCAAAATATTTTTGAGTCACAGCAATGTGTAGGTGATGCGAAAGTTAGAGCTATTTTATCCTACAACCCGATCGCCCTTACCTGACCCTAATTAAGCTAGCCTAGAAACAGCGATAGATTTGATTCCAGCAGATTAAAGACAAAAATTATGAGAACTAACCGCACCCGCAGTCAGGAGCGTATTTTAGACTTGCTCAAGACTTTGAATCGATCGCTCTCTGCGCAAGATATCTACTTAGAATTGCGCAACAGCGACCAAAGCATGGGCTTAGCAACCGTTTACCGCTCCCTCGATAGTTTAAAGCGGGAGGGATTCGTTCATGTCAGAACCCTAGCTAGCGGCGAATCTCTCTACGGTGCCGCCCACCAAGATCAACATCATTTAACTTGTCTCGAATGCGGCGCGTCAATTACGATTGACGAATGCCCGGTTCACCATTTAGAAAGCGAATTGCAACAATCTCATTCTTTCAAAATCTACTATCACACTTTGGAATTTTTCGGATTGTGCGATCGATGTACTCTCGCTCACGAATCTTAGTAAATCCAAATCATATCTGAGCGCCAGCATCCCGCTCGATCGAGCTTGCCCGACCGACGCTACACTCGGAAAACGATGATTCTGATGCGACGGAAAATGAGCATTTGCCAGAAATAGCTCTGCAAAATAGAGCAAAGCCACAGCTAGCCGTCAAAAAAGCACCGGAATCCCGATCGCAAAAACGATTGGTGATAGTATTTAGATCGTTGATTTGAACTTTGAGATTTAAGAATAGCCAACAACTTACTCTGTAAGGGCTTCCGACTTCCCAGTTCTCAGAGCGATTTTTCGCGCAGCAGTACCAGGTGGAGGCTTGGATCTTACTCAAAGTCTGAGCTTTAGTAACTAAAATTACAATTATTGCGGGTGCAGACCGACATAAACTAAAATTTCTAGGGGCCCAAAGGCAGTTAAAAAATTGATAGGGGCTAAAATCAGTTTATTCTCAAGCTCGTGAATTTGGGCTTGGCAATCAAATATCTTCAGAATGTTTTTACACAAACGATTTCGATATGATCAGCAGTTTCTCCGAACCCATTTATTGCCCGAATCTTAGCTGTCCCGAACCCCGCAATACCTTGGGCAGCCAGCACTGTGCAGCTTGCGAAACCGATTTAATTTATCGATATTTGTGGGCGGTGGGCCCCGCAGCCGAGGAAGTGCCGGCGGGTAAGGTAATAGCCGATCGATATTTTGTCATCGCCCCCCAAATCTGGCTCGATAGCCGTCCCAATCTGCCTCCAAACGCCCCCGAACAACTGCCGGATACGATTATGCCTTACCTGCATTTGTATCCCCAGCGGCTTCATACGCCGGAAGTATACGGTTTTTGTTCCCTGCAGGAAGCAGCGGAAGCGACAGAAGTGCTGTTGTTGGAAAATGTGCCGGTCGATAATTTTGGCAGTCTGTGTCCTTCTATTCTACAAGCTTGGTCTGGGACAACGGCCGCGCGCCAAGTTTATTGGCTGTGGCAAATGCTCCAAATGTGGGCGCCGCTGTCGGAACAAGGAGTCGCTTCGAGTTTGCTAGTGCCGGAAAATTTGCGGGTGGAAGGCCCGCGGGTACGCTTGCTGGAACTGCACAAGGGCAATTTTGTACCCACGCTGCGGGATTTGGGAGATGTGTGGTCGGGTTTGGTGGAATCGGCCCAACCTCAGATACAGTCGAAACTTGGAGAGATTTGTCAGTTTATGCGCCGCACCAGCATGAATTTCGATGCCCTCGTCCTAGAAGTCAACGATTTACTGTTAGAAGAAGCTGCTAAATTGCCTCTGCATTTAGAAGTAGTCGGCATCACAGATACCGGGCCGCAGCGCTCCCACAATGAAGACAGTTGCTATCCGGTTGCTGCTGATTTACAGTTAAGCAAAACTTCAGGGGGCGACAAACTAATTCCTTACTTGACAATGGTTTGCGACGGGGTTGGAGGGCACGAAGGAGGAGAAGTTGCAAGTCAATTAGCTGTGCAGTCTCTGAAAGCTTTAATCCAAAATTTGCTCGCAGAAATAGCGGAACAGCAAGAGTTGATGACGCCAGCAATGGTAATCAAGCAACTCGAAGAAATAGTCAGAGTGGTGAATAATGTGATTTCCGCTCAAAATAACGAGCAGGGAAAAGAGCTGCGGGAACGGATGGGGACGACTTTGGTGATGGCCCTCCAGTTGCCTCAAAAAGTGAAAATTTCCGAGGATTTGCCGCCGAATAACGGCCATGAACTTTATTTAGTTAATGTTGGAGACAGTCGCGCTTATTGGATTGGCAAAGATTACTGTCAGCGGCTGACTGTGGATGACGATGTAGCGTCCAGAGAAGTGCAGTTAGGACACAGTTTATACTGGGAGACTCAATTGCGATCGGACGCAGGAGCTCTAACTCAAGCTTTGGGCACGCGCGACGGCGATTTTCTGCGCCCGACAATCCAGCGATTTATTGTCGAAGAAGAAGGCTTGCTGCTGCTATGTTCCGACGGTTTGACTGACAACGACTGGGTAGAACAGTCTTGGCAAAATTACGGCCCTCCAGTTTTAGAAGGCACAATGTCTTTGGAAGCTGCGGTTCAGTCTTGGATTCGCCTCGCCAACGAGAAAAACGGTTACGACAACACCTCCGTAGTGGCGACTCACTGTCGGATGTCGCCGGAGAGATTGGTACTGTTTCCTCCGGGGGCTGCGCCAACGGGGGTATCGCTGCCGATGTCAGCATCGGTGTCGCTGCCGGCCTCAGCATCGATGTCTATGCCAGCTTCCTTCCAAAAGTCCGGGATTGTGGCAGAATCTCAGTTGTCGGAATCGTCCAAACAGTTGCTGTACCCCGAAACTTCCCCAGCCCCGGAACCTGTTCAAAAAGCTAAGCCCAAGCTTTTACTGCCTCTGCTGGGGCTGTTGGCGCTGATGTTAGGTGGTGGCGCTTTAGGTTTGTGGGTGCGCAGTCTCCAAAGCCCTCAACCAGAGACGGAACAACTTCCGCCACCGCCGGAAACTACCGCCCCGACTCCTGCGGACATTCCGTCGCCCGGTGCGGAGATTCCGTCACCGTCGCCCGAATCAACTCCTGCGGAAATTCCGCCGCCGTCGCCAGAATCAACTCCTGCGGAAATTCCCTTACCTGATGCCGAGAGTCCCTCGCCATCGCCCCAGTAAAGCACGATGAATTAAGCAGAAAATTTCAACAAATGCAGATACTTTCCGGCGGCACGACAACTCGAACGCTGTCGCCGACTGTGTGCCGCTGCAAGTCATCTCTGTGCAAGTTTTGTCTGCGAAGGGCGATCGAGCTTTTAGCAGTCAAACGCACCGTATAGCGCGTATCAGTGCCAATATAAATAGCCTCTTCCACTATTCCCGGCCAGCTATTTTCAACATCACAATCAGCCCGATAAATAGTAGCTTTTTCGGGCCGCAACACCAGAGTCACAACTTTCCCAGCCGGCAAATCTTCTGCTGTGGCAACTAACACGGGCAATTGCTGGTCAACCAACACGATAACTTGACCGTTATGCTTTTCTACTACTCGCCCAGTCAAGAAATTGCTGTCACCAATAAAATCCGCAACAAACCGCGTTTTAGGATATTCATAAATATCAACAGGCGTCCCGACTTGTTGCAGTTTCCCTCCATCCATCACTGCAATTCTATCCGACATTGTTAGCGCTTCTTCTTGATCGTGAGTTACATAAATAAAAGTAATTCCCAATTTTCGCTGCATTTTTTTCAATTCTAATTGCATCTCTTTGCGCAATTTCAAATCCAGCGCTCCTAAAGGTTCATCCAACAGCAAAACAGACGGTTGTTTGACTAATGCTCTTGCTAGCGCTACTCGCTGCTGCTGTCCCCCTGACAGTTGGCGGGGATACCGTTTTTCTGCATCCGTTAACTGTACCAATGCTAAAGTTTCCGCCACGCGATCGCGAATTGTTTTTTGAGGAAAATTCTCCATTTCCAACCCAAAAGCGACATTTTGTGCTACTGTCATATGCGGAAATAAAGCATAATTTTGAAATACTGTATTCACTGGGCGGTGAAATGGCGGGCGATTTTGCATCGCTTCGCCGTGAATGTAAATTTCGCCGGCTGTGGGAATTTCAAAACCTGCGATCGTGCGCAAAGTTGTAGTTTTGCCGCAGCCAGAAGGGCCGAGTAAGGAAAAAAATTCGCGATCGTAAATTTGCAGGTTGATGTTATCTACAGCTAAGAAATCTTGACTGCGGGCACTTTTAAATACTTTAGAAACTTCTCGGACTTCTACGGCGTGCATTGTTTTAGTATGTATGAGTTATGAGTGATGAAAATCTGAGTTCAAGTCGGTTAAACAGATATCTTGCACCATTTTCAATTACTTGTTTAGGAACGGGCTTCTAGCCCGTTCCACAAGAAAATTAAGTTTTGTGGAACAGGCATCTTGCCTGTTGCCCGTTGTTTTCCCTCTACTTTCCAGCCCCGGCTTTAACTTCTGTCCAAGCGCGATCGTACAATGCAGTTGCTTTCCCAACATCCTCCAAGAATTTCATTTTGCCAAACACCTCATCCGGCGGATAAATTTGAGGATTTTTCAAATCTTTCGGGTCGATTAAACCTTTGTCTATTGCTGATTTGTTGGGCGAGCCATAGTGGGTAAAATTGGAAACTTTAGCACCTATTTCTGGCTGCAAAATGAAGTTAATAAATTTCTGGGCTAACTCCTTGTGGGGTGCACCTTTGGGAATTGCCATGTTGTCAGAAAAGATGATTGTTCCTTCTTTGGGAATAGCGTAGCGGAGATTTGGATTCTCTTTCATTACCTGAAAAATATCGCCGCTCCATTCCATTGTCAAATTTACTTCTCCTTGATCCAGCAGAGCTTGACCCGTATCGGGGACAAAAGCTGCAATAATATTTTTATTTTTAATCAGCAAATCGCGGGCTTTGTTAATCTCTTCGGGATTAGCTGTATTGGGGTCGAATCCTAAATACATCAAAACGCCGGCAAAGGTGTATCTGGCATCATCTTGCCATCCTATTTTTCCAGTATATTTAGAATCGAACATCGCCGCCCAACTGTTGATATTGCCCTTGGTTGCTTTCAAGTTGTAGCCAATTCCCATCGTTCCCCACTGGTAGGGCAGAGAATATTTATTTCCGGGGTCAAAGGATTGGTTAATAAATCTCGAATCCAGATTTTTTTGGTTAGGAATTTTCGGGAAATCTAACGGTTCAAGTATATTATCTGCTGCCATGATTTTCACCATGTAATCAGCGGGAAATATGACATCGTAACCGGGATTTCCTGGTTTGAGCTTGGCATAGAGTGCGTCGCTGTTCTCGAAAGTGTCGTATTGAATTTTAACATTGTTCTCTTTCTCGAATTGAGCTATAACTTCTGGGGCTATATAAGTTGAATAGTTGTAAATGCTGAGGACTTGCTGCTGGTTGCCACCTGTGGGGCTACAGCCGAAAGCCACGGTTGCGCTGATTGCAAACAAAAGTAGGAAAGTCAGCAGGCGTTTCATCGGTTTTATTAGTTGCATAAAATAGTAATTATGACACAAAAAGTTATTTTATTAAGTTTTTTTCTGAACTGTTAGCGATGATACAACTAGCAGCAATGAAGCCAACAGCATCAAAGTTGAAATCGCATTAATCGCTGGCGTCACTGCAAATTTTATCATGCCGTAAACTAATAGCGGCAGGGTCATCGAACCGACGCCGGTGGTAAAGAATGTCACGACAAAATCATCGAGAGACAAAGTAAAAGCTAGCAATGCGGCGCTGAAAATACCGGGCCAAATCAGAGGGAAAGTAATCCGCCAAAAAGTCCGCCATTCGTTAGCGCCCAAGTCAAAAGCTGCTTGTTCTAATATCGGATCTAGTTCGGCCAAACGCGCCCTGACAGTAATAGTCACAAAGGAAATATTAAACGCAACGTGGCCGATAATTACGGTTGGTAAGCCGAGATTAAGGCGAATTCCCGTGAGATTTTCGACGATCCGAAATACTAGGGTAAAGAAAACTAGCAGCGAAATGCCGATCGTAATTTCGGGCACTATCATCGGCAAAAACAGTAAAGCTTCTAGTGCTTTGCGCCCCGGAAAATGAAAGCGTTCCAGTGCTAGCGCCAGCATTGTACCAAAAATTGTCGCTAACAGGGTTGAAATAGCTGCAATTAGCAAGCTGTTGTTGAGTGCTGGCAAAATTCCGGCGCTGCTACTCGTAGCAATCGTCGCGCCTGCACTGCTGAACAAGCTGCTGTACCAATCGAGGGTAAAGCCGCGCCAAACTGCGTTAAATCTCGAAGCATTGAAGGAGTAAATAATTAAGATCAGAATTGGCAAATAAAGAAAGGCAAATGCTAGTGCAGCTTGTAGCAAAAGCCACTTTTTGCCGATCGCCCGTATGAACAAATCTACTTTTGTTTTAGTCATTAGTCATTAATTAACGGTTAACGGTTAACAGCGCAGTGCGCACCCTACACATATCTAACCCTATTAAGTTTCATCAGACACGCGGAAGTAGATTAAAACAGGAATCAAGATAATTACCGTCAACAGCATAGAAAGCGCAGAACCAAAAGGCCAATCGCGGGCTTTCATAAACTGATTTTGAATCAAATTTCCCACCATCACTGTTTTAGAACCGCCCAATATATCCGGTGTAATGAAAGCGCCGACTGCGGGAACAAAAACGAGGATTGAGCCTGCAACTATGCCGCGAGTTGTCAGCGGTAAAAACACGCGCCAGAAAGTCCGAATATCATTTGCTCCTAAATCTTGAGCAGCTTCTACTAATGAAAAATTGAATCGTTCTATGCTAGAATATAAAGGCAAAACCATGAAAGGTAAATAACCGTAAATAAGACCGATCGCCACAGCGAAAGGCGTAAATAGCAAGTTTAACGGTTCGGTAATAATTTGCAAGCTTTGCAGCGCTGTGTTAACTACTCCTTCGCTGCGTAGCAGAATGATCCAGGCATATGTCCTCACCAAAAAGTTAGTCCAAAATGGAATAATTACCAGCAATAGCAAGGCATTTCGCCAGCGGGGAGAACGGGTGGCGATGAAGAATGCTAGGGGATAGCCGACTAACAAGCAAGCGGCTGTTGTCAGAAAAGCTAAAAAGATCGATCGACCAATTACCCCTAAGAAAAGTTCGCTGAACAAACGCTGGTAGTTGCTGAGAGTAAATACCCAAGTCACGCCGCCGTAAGTACCTCGTTCTAAGAAACTGTACAAAAGTACAATTAGCACTGGTAAAATGAAGAAAACAATCAGCCATGCGGTGGCGGGAAATAATAGCAGCAACAGGTTAGTTTGCTGGCGTTTTTTGACACTCATTATTCACTCAAGCGAAATTTAGCACATAATGCAACACATTTTATATCAAATCCGCATTTTATGAATTATGTCATGATTAAGCAAGAATCAAGAGGTACGCAATGTCAGCAGAATCGCCAACCCCCAAAATAGTCGTCGTCGGTGCAGGATGGGCCGGTTTAGGCGCTACCTATCATCTAGCCCAGCAAGGCTATGACGTAACTTTGTTAGAAGCAGGGCCTCAGCCGGGTGGCTTAGTCGCGGGGTGGAAAACCAGCGGCGGGCGTTCCGTAGAAGCAGGCATTCATGGCTTCTGGTATCCCTACAAAAACATCTTTTCCTTAGTCAAACAATTAGGGCTAGATCCGTTCACGCCTTGGACTCGTTCTTGTCAGTATTCACCCGCCGGATTGGAAGTCGAATCGCCGATTTTTCAGGACGAGCCGCGACTTCCCACACCGTTAGGAACCTTCCTTTATACCAAATTTAAAAGGTTGCCGTTAGTCGATCGGCTTTCAGCCCTACCCTTGCTCTACGCCGTCCTAGATTTCGACAATTCTGACGAAGCTTGGCGTAGGTACGATTGCGTCACCGCCCGCGAATTATTCAAACAATTTGGGGTTTCTGCAAGGCTGTACCGCGATGCTTTTGAACCCATGTTATTAGTAGGTTTATTCGCACCAGGAGAACAATGTTCTGCCGCCGCCGCTTTGGGAATGCTTTATTATTTCATTCTCGCACACCAAGCCGATTTTGATGTAGTTTGGTGTCGAGGAACTGTCGGAGAAAAAATATTTCGTCCGTGGGTAGATATCCTCGAAAAAATTGGTGCAAAAGTATTGACAAAGCGGCGAGTTACTGATGTGATAGTTGACAGTAACAACCGAGCGACGGGCGTTGTCTGCGGCGAAGAAACCTTCGATGCAGATGCGGTTATTTTTGCAGTTGGTGTCACGGGAATGCAAAAAATTATTAGCAGCAGCCCAGCTTTGCAAAGCCGCCAAGAGTTTCGGGATGTGATGAATTTGGGTGCTGTTGACGTGTTAGCT
The DNA here is from genome assembly GCA_031399265.1 of Cyanobacteria bacterium SOY_34_metabat_3. Taxonomy (GTDB): domain Bacteria; phylum Cyanobacteriota; class Cyanobacteriia; order Cyanobacteriales; family Microcoleaceae; genus Microcoleus. Next base: position 11,631 of record JANNOR010000135.1, read on the forward strand.
GTTCGCCTGTGGTTTGACAAAAAAATTGACATTCCGCTGCCTTCAAATGCCTGTTTTGGATTTAGTTCGACTACCGGATGGACGTTTTTTGATTTGAATGCTTTGCACGATGAATTCCGCGACGAACCGGGAACAGTTGTCGAAGCTGATTTTTATCACGCCAATCAATTAATTCCTCTAAAAGATGAGGAAATTGTTGCTCTAGTTCAGCGGGATTTAGCGACTTGTATTCCCGCTTTTCGGGATGCCAAGGTGATAGACAGCAGCGCGATTCGGCTGTCGCGGGCGGTGACGCATTTTGCACCGGGAAGTTATCAGTATTTGTTGCCTGCGGTCACAAGTTATGATAATGTATTGATGAGCGGCGATTGGGTTGTTACTCGCCACGGTTCTTGGTCGCAGGAAAAAGCTTATGTTACTGGTTTGGAAGCAGCAAATTTGGTAATTTCGCGTTTCGGAATCGGCAATAAAGCAGCAATTATTCCCGTAGAAGCTGATGAACCGCATATTCAAATCGGGAGACAAATTAATCAGGTTGCTCGCAGTTTGACTAAAGCTTTTCTTCCCGATTTTTGGTTGCCATAATTTTTAGCGACATGATAGGAATGGAGGAGACGGCAGTGCCGTTTCCCTACAATTGATCGCGGTAGGGGCACGGCACTGCCGTGTCCAGATTTTGGGTAATATTAATTTGGATACAATATACACTAGGTAAGGTGCGCAGTGCTCAATTTGATATGACTATCGCCAATAAGGTCGGCCTTTCCAAAAGACTCCTATTGTAACTCCGATTAGTGCAGCTTCGGATAAACTTGCTAAAAAAGGAGGTACGGGCAGGAATGACTTTAACACCAAACCCAAGAGTACGCACAAAGCTAACACCCACAAATTAGTCCGGTTGAGCAAAAATTGCTGCTGCCAATACTCTAAAAAGTACACTGCTAAAGCTCCCATTCCCACTGCTGTAGCGAAAGGTATTAATATCCCGAGGGGGGAGCCGTAGAGAAGCGTCAAGACGTTGCGGATTCCTCGCGATTGCGTGAAACCCCAGGCTAAAAATAGCTCCATTCCGATCGCGATTGAGTTGACGAGGGCGGCAATTTGCAGCATTTCTCGCCAAGGTAAAAGTTTTAAGCGGCGCAGAAAGTTACTCACATCGGCAAATTATGTAGGTTGCTTTAATTTTATAACAGTTTTGCGGAGCCGATCGACCTTTGACGCTCATTTGTAAAGTAAAATGAAAAGAGAGGGCAGTCTCTTGACAAATTAACCAAGAGTATCTGTCTATTAGTTGTTGGAAAGAAAGAAAGGAAAGAGTTATGGTGGAGAACACTGTCGATTGTGCTGTAGCTTGCGTCAACGGCTGCGTTTTGGGCGACAAGTGCCCGAAGCGGGAATACGCAGCGGTAACGTCAAACTTTATTGAAAATACTTCTCTCGACAAAATGCTAGAAATGGCAGAGGAAGCGGTGAGAAAGAAACGGAGGGAACCGCCCAAATGGGTAATCCCTGATTTTCCCGAATAGAATTAACTTCATGTAAAAAACATCGCCCGGTCAAAAAGGCGATGTTTTTTGTATTCCTAATGAAATAGTTTAGGAAAATCAATATATTTCCTGGGATAGAAGCTTAAAGCTTAAATAGCGGTTATTATGCGACTTAATTACAGCCATTGGCGATCGACAACCAGAATCTAAGTAAAGCCAATAGCAAAATTACGAAGTGTTTAATTGAATTGAGTCAAAAAAACTCAGGAGCAAGTATCGTGGCACAACCAAAGAAATCATCTAAAAAAATAACAGAAAAACGCGATAATTCCGGCGATTTGCCTCAAGAAATTACGGAATCCTACGGCACCGGCGTCATTCAGCAGCCGGGATTGAACGAAGACGATATCACAATCCTGAACGACAGCAGTTCGGAATACACTTCCAGCAGTTCCAAATTCAGCGGCGCGGATGGTGATGTTGCTGCTGCGGAACAAGAAAGCGCTACTGGTGAGCAATTGGTAGGCGGAAGCGCTCCAACTCCCGACCAAGATATGGTTGATGAACTCGGGGCCGCTGCGGGCATAGAAATGCCCGATGGAGCTATTTTGAATACCACAAATATGCTCGATCGCCGAGATGAAAATCGGTGGGAATTTGACCCAAATTCTGCGGAAGATACTCAGGATCGACCGGATTTATAGGTTTATTTATCAGTCTCTTAGAGAGGGATTTTGCTTGTATAATCGCGGTTTCAGCCACCGTTTTATGTTTTGGAACCTGAGAGCGCCATTTCTCGAACTTTCTGTCGAATTGGAAGTTCGATCGCAAATTCAGTACCTTGGCCCGGTGTCGAGCAGCATCGCAAACTGCCACCGTGCTTTTCTATGACAATGTGCCAGCTAATTGATAAGCCGATTCCCGTACCTTTGCCGATCGGCTTTGTCGTAAAAAACGGGTCAAAAATACGATCGCACAAATCCTGACTGATTCCCGGCCCGCTGTCATAAATTTTAATAATTGCCGTATTCGAGTTGCTGACTTTCGTACAAATCCGAATCTGGTAGGGATTTTCGGCAATTTCCTCGAAAGTTTTTTCACTGCTGCATTCTTCGATTGCATCGATCGCATTAGCTAAAATATTCATAAATACTTGATTGATTTCACCGCCGCAGCACTCTACATTTTTCAAATTGGTATCGTACTCTTTAATCACCTCAATCGCGGGACGATTTGCCTTAAATTTCAGGCGATTTTGCAAAATCATCAGCGTGCTGTCAATACCTTCATGGATATCAATCGCCTCCATTTCCCGCCCTTCCTGCCGCGAAAAATACCGCAGAGACAGAATTATCTCGCGAATGCGATCGCCGCCTACCCGCATCGAATTAAGCATTTTCAGCAAATCTTCCTGGATGAATTCAAGTTCCACCGCTTCTGCTGTTGATGCTATCTCTGGTGTCGGATCGGGATAGTGCTGCTGATAAAGATTGAGTACCTTGAGAATATCTTCAGCATAATCGCGAACGTAATTGAGATTACCACAGATAAAATTTACCGGATTGTTAATTTCGTGAGCAATCCCCGCCACCATTTGCCCCAAAGCCGACATTTTTTCGCTTTGAATTAACAGCGATTGAGCGTGCTGGAGATCGCGCAAGGACTTCTGCAAATTCTCCTGTATTTGCTGCCTCTGGTTCACCTCTTCCTGGAGCATGGCGTTGGCTTGAGAAAGTTCCAAAGTGCGCGAATCTACGCGTTTTTCCAACTCAGAAGCCAGTTGTTGCAGGTTAATTTGAGCTTGTTGGCGATCGGCAATTTCCTGCTGCATCTGAACATTTTGATCTCGAAGTTTTTGATTCAATTTACGGATGCTCAGATGCGCTTTAGCGCGAGCTAATACTTCTTCATTTTGAATCGGCTTAGTAACGTAATCCACCGCCCCCAAACTAAATCCCTTCACCTTATTTTCCGTCTCATCCAGCGCCGTCATAAAAATCACCGGGATGTCTTCTGTCAAATTAGAAGCCTTCAAACGCCGGCAAGTTTCAAACCCGTCAATTCCGGGCATCAGCACGTCTAGCAAAATCAAATCCGGCGGCGAGTATTCAGCTTTTGCAATAGCGCTTTCCCCCGTCCGCGCCACCAACACTTTAAACCCAGATTCCGTCAAAAAATCAAACAGCACTGCCAAATTATTCGGATTATCATCAACGATCAAGATAACGCTCTGTTCCAAAGGTAAAATGTTCATACTTTCACATATCCCTGTGTTGTTCTACGAATTCTAAAATCTTGGCTTCGTCAAAATTTTTAACTAATTGATTCAGATGGCGGGCGAAAGAGACATATTTAACATCCATTTTTGTCAATTTTTCGGCTTGTTTTTGAATTTCTCCTAAATCACCCCTCATTGCTAATTCAAAAAGTACAGCCATCTCATCAGCGGGAGGAGCAATTATTTCTCCATCGTGAACTTGAGATTGTTTGTGATAAATTTCAGATTCAGCGTTTTCCTCCTGCAAATCCTGGTAAATCCATTCTAAGCCCAAATGAACTTGCAAGCAATTTAAAAGTTCCTCCACCCGGATCGGTTTGGGAATAAAAGCATTGCATCCGGCTGCTAAACTTTCCTGCTTTTCCACTTCCATAATGCTAGCAGAAGTGCCAATTGCCACCACATTTTGCAATTGGGGCAACTTGCGAATTTGCCGCATCGCTTCAAACCCGTCCATCACGGGCATCACCAAGTCAATCAAGATACAATCCGGTTGAAATTCCAGGGCTTTATTCAAACAATCTTGACCGTCAACCGCCTCAATTATTTCAAAACCCAACGGTTGGAGTAGGTGAATTAAAACCGATCGATTTTCCCGCCGATCGTCCGCCACCAAAACTTTTTTATTAGTACCATTGAAACCTTTGATAAATTTTTCGGAACACTTTTGATTTTTTTCGGGGCTGTCAACTGCTAGCAAATCCAACTCAAACCAGAAAATGCTACCTTTGCCTAAAGTGCTTTCTACTTTTAATTCAGCGCCCATAATCTCCACTAATTGACGGCTAATTGCCAATCCCAAGCCGGTGCCTTCAGTATGGCGACGAGTATTTCCTACCTGTTCAAAAGGTGCAAATATCTTTGGCAATTCATCAGCAGCAATCCCAATTCCCGTATCTTCAATTTGAAACCGAATCTTAACATTTGTCAGGTTCGCAGTGGGGACTTGAGTCTTATCCCCTGCCGAAACCTTAAATGTTACCCCACCTTTTTCGGTAAACTTAACAGCATTGCCAATTAAATTAATCAAAATTTGCCGCAACTTCTTTTCATCAGCCGAGACTGCATTGGGAAGAGAGGAAAGATATTCGCAATTAAAAGCTATGTTTTTTTGAGCGGCCCGGATGCGGCAAATGGCAGTTATGCCTTGAAGAAAATCGGGCAAATTAAACTCTGTGGGCACGAGATCCATTCTCCTCGCTTCAATTTTAGAAAGGTCTAAAATATCTTCTATCAAAGCGAGCAAGTGTTCGCCGCAGCGGTGAATAACGCCAATTCCATCTTGTTGCTGCGCGGATAAATGTTGGTCGCGCTTAAAGATTTGAGCGTAGCCTAAAATGCCGTTGAGGGGGGTTCGCAATTCGTGGCTCATGTTAGCTAAAAACTCGCTTTTGGCGAGGCTGGCATCTCTGGCGGCGGCTTCTGCTTTTTGGCGTTCTTGAATTTCTTGAGACAGCAATACATTTTTTTCGCGCAATTCTTGGGTGCGCTGTGTAACCTTTGTTTCGAGAGTCAAGTTGGATTCTGCTAATTGTTGGTTGGCTGTTTCTAAGTTAGCGTAAAGGCGGGCATTTTCCAGGGCGATCGCAGCTTGGGAAGAAAGCAGTTTCAATACTTCCAAACGATCGCCTGTAAAAGCACCGGTTGTTAAGTTATTTTCCAAATACAGGATCGCCGTTAATTTGCCTTGATAGACGATCGCCGCGCACAACACCGATTTTGGCTGATACTCGGCGATGTAAGGGTCTGTGTTGAAAATAGCCTCGCTGCGGGCATCATTTAACACGATATCTTGCTGAGTGCGATCGACAAAATTGACGATCGATCGCGGATACGCACAATCCAACCCCGCACCCGAGAGCACTCGCACATCCCCGTCAAATTCTCCCGCAGCTTCTACGACAAACTCGCCGGATTTCGACGCGATCAAACAGCCACTTTGGGCTCCGGCATTTTCCAGCAAAATTCTCATCAATTTTTCCAGCAAAGCATCGAGAACAATTTCACCGGAAATGGCAAGAGATGCTTTCATGACTGTAGCGAAATCGAGGGATTTTTGACTGCTGGTAGCAGTCGTAGAAATCATGGTAATAGTAGGGCGATCGCTACTTGTTAAACTTTCACTTTCCGGCATCCGCACAATTAACTGCGGATATCGTTCCTCCAAATCTGCAACTTTAGCATTCGCGCCCCAGCGGATGTAGCCGTAATAAGCATCCGTCATGTAGGTTTTGGCAACTTTCTCCCTTCCCAGATAGAAATAATACTCGGCGGCTAATTCATTGGCTAAAGCCTCTTCCTGAATGTATCCCTGGATGGCGGCATTGTGGATTGCGCGATCGTAAAAATCCATCGCCCGATCTTTTTCCCCCAATACCCGAGCCTTTTCAGCTTCCACCAACTCGTATTTGTGCAGGTAATTCATCGGCGCGTGAAAAGCCCAATCCTGCATTTGTTTCTGATTTGCTTCCACCTGTCGCAAATATTCTTCCTGAGTATCAGTAGTTGGATATACAGCTAATAAAGCCAGTGAATAGTAAAAATTGTGAGAAGCAATACCCATCCACCCGCCAACAGATTGCAGGTATTGTGTAGCTAACGAAGCGCTATCAATAGCACTCTTGAAATCTTTAAATAAATATAGAATAATCAATTTAGCCAAATAAATGCTAAGCAGTAACCAACCATCATTAATCACCAGCAACTGCGGCAGCATAGTCTTTTCATCAAAACTCTCCCCCTTCAAACTAAACTTATCTGCCGACAAACCCCGTAAATTTAAATTTAGCTGTCTCCATATACTGAGATTAGAGACAATAGATTTATTTTCTACTTTATTAAAAAAATTAATATATCGCCCTTGCTTTTTTTCTAAACTATCCAGTTCCTCTCCCATAAAAAGCAAAGCATTAGAATGGTGCAAAGCGCAATATCCAGCATAAATTAGATTTCCAACTTCCACACCACTTTGAAAACCTTCCTGCAAATTATCCAGAGTTTCTCTCAGATGCTCTTTCCAATGTCTAATGAAACCATTAAATGCACTAAGAACTTGGCATTTAATTGAATCTACACCATACTTATCCAAAAGTTTCATAGACAGTTGCCCAGCGTGATATCCTTTTTGAATCCCTCCCATACCTCCACACAAAACCAGACCATATGAACTACATGAAAAAGCAGAAAGTGGTGAATAACCTTGCTTAGTGCAGAAATTGATTTGAGTCAATATAATCGGCAGTAAAAATTCTGGCTTATTCATCAAAGCTGTAGAAATAAGCGACACTAAAAATCGCATCACAGCCAGTTGTTCCGGGTCGGTCATTTGTGGTAGGCTATCCACTTCTTTCAATTGTGGCAATTGTACTTCCAAACTCCCACATTCCAAAATGTATGAGCGAGAAATTCCCATTATTTCTAATCCCTCTAAGCCAGCCTCTAAAGCTTTCAATCCCTGATTTTGAAGCAGATACATCTGAATTTTTAACTCGTATGCTTTCACTTTATCAAGCTGACTATCGGCTTGTTGCAAGATGATACCAATTAGTATTTCTGCACCCTCAAAGTTAGTATTTAGATACTCTGCTTCCGCTGTCTCTGTATGCAGATCAAGTGTCAGTTGGTACTGACTCTGCCAGCTATCCTCTGTCAGCAGCCCCATACCTATATTTAAATACTTGACTGCCGACTCATAAGCCATTGCCACCTTCGCTTTTTTACCTGCTATGAGATTGAGTTCAGCTAACTCGTATTTTTCAGGTTCAGATGTCAGTAAGGGCAATCCCCCTGTGGTTGCCCCAATCCCGAAATTCAGTTGATTTACCAGAGCAAAAATATTGTCTTTCCGCGCTTCGGGTGCAGTATTTTGCAACAGCAACTGACCGATTTTAAAGTGAGTTTCTTGTTTCAGCTCTTGAGGTATCAAAGAATAAGCAGCTTGCTGCACTCTGTCGTGCAAAAACTTGTAATCAACCTTCACATCTTGCAGCCCAGCCAGCCCAGTTTCTGCTCCTTCAAAAACCAGCGGAATTTTGTAATCGCTGCTCAGTGGCAAAACCAAGCCTGCCTGAAGCGTATCCCAGAGGTTTAATGCTGTTTCCTTCTGAGATTTTTCGCTGACAATTGCCAGCACTTCTAAATTAAACTGATTGCCAATACAAGCAGATAATTTTAAGGCTGACTGCGCCGCTGCGGGCAATTTTCTAATATTTCGAGCGACTAAATCCACGACATTGCAATCAGTAATTCCAATGGCTTGGATGTGTTCGAGATCCCACTGCCACGCGCCCGATTCAAAGTCATAAACTAACAAATCTTCTTGATAAAGAACTCGCAGCAACTGAGTTAAAAAGAAGGGATTTCCTTGGGTTTTGTTGAAAAGTAGCTCTGCCAAAAGCTCTATTTCTTCTGTAATTTGACTCTCGATAGTATCCGCAATTAATTCTTGGACATGACTTAAATATAAGGGTTGGAGAATGATATTGCTTACAAGTTGTTGGGTTGCTACTTGGGTTTTAGCGATATTTTCAATGGTAACAATCAGCGGATGGGTGGCGCTGACTTCGTTATCTCGATAAGCTCCAATTATTAGCAAATATTTGCTATCGCAGTCTGTTACCAGCAGTTCGATTAATTTCAGCGATGCCGAATCTGCCCACTGCAAATCGTCGAGAAAAATCACCAGCGGGTGCGACTGTGCGGTAAACACGCTGATGAATTGTTTGAAGACTCGGTTAAATCGGTTTTGCGATTCTGTTGGCCCCAATTGTGGGACTTCCGGCTGTTTGCCGATAATTAATTCGATTTCGGGAATCACGTCTGCAACAACTTGTCCGTTACTTCCCAAAGCCGTTAGTAGTTTTTGTTTCCAAATTCGGATCGATGCTTTGCTTTCTGTTAGCAACTGCCGGATTAATGACTGAAATGCTTGAATCATGGAAGCGTAGGGAATATTGCGTTTAAATTGGTCGAATTTCCCGCTGATAAAATAGCCGCGCTGCCGTACAATGGGTTTCTGCACTTCATTTACCAAGCAGGATTTGCCGATGCCGGAGTAACCGGAAACCAGGATTAATTCGACCCCCCCGGCTCCCCTTGCTAAGGGGGGTGAAGAAAGCCCTGAAATCCCCCCCTGAGCAAGAGGAACTTGCTCGAAAAGCCCTTCCTTGCCAACTGGAAGTTGCTCCAAAAGCCCCCCCTTACCAAGGGGGGGTTGGGGGGGTTCTACACCGCTAATTCGCTCAAAAGCACTGAGTAAAGCGGCGACTTCGGTTTCTCTACCGTAGAGTTTTTGGGGAATCAGCAGTTGACCGGCTCGATCGGCATTTCCGACAGTAAAATCAGATATATTGCCCGAGGCTTGCAGCATCGCCAGACAAGTTTCGAGATCGAACCTCAGCCCATCAGCACTTTGATACCTGTCTTCCGCCGTCTTAGCCAACAACTTCATCACAATTCCAGAAATTGCTTCGGGAATTTCGGGCTTCAAACTACGAGGAGACGGTGCTATGCGGGCAATGTGACAGTGCACTAATTCTAAAGGGTCGATCGCACTAAAAGGCAATTCACCAGTCAGCATCTCGTAAAAAGTGACACCTAACGAGTAAAAATCGCTGCGATAGTCGATCGCCCGATTCATTCTACCAGTTTGTTCCGGCGATATATAAGCTAACGTGCCTTCGAGCAAACTGGGATAGGTGGAAGTCGCGTTTTCTCGAACCAAGTGCGAAGAGATACTGAAGTCGGTAATTTTGACGCGATGGGTTTCTGGATCGATGATGATATTGTGCGGCTTAATATCTTTATGAATTATCTGGTTTTGATGGATTTTACCCAAACTTCGGACAATCTGAACGGCTATTTCAAAAAATTCTATTAAGTTGATTTTGGTCGTAGTTAAAAAATTAGATAAAGCCAAGCCGCCAAAGTCTTCTAATGTCAGCGCCACACCATTCTGATGAGTTTCAATGCGGTAGCAATTGACAATATCTTCGAGATTTTTCAGATTTTTTCGGATTTTATATTCGTGTCTCAAGCGGGTAATCTCTTCCAGAGTTGGATACTCGCTTCTCAGAGTTTTGACGATGACTGG
>JANNOR010000138.1:0-11495 GCA_031399265.1 Cyanobacteria bacterium SOY_34_metabat_3
CAGCTGGGGATGCAGCAGGGGTTGCAGCAGGGGATGCAGCAGGGGATGCAGCAGGGGATGCAGCAGGGGATGCAGCAGGGGATGCAGCAGGGGATGCAGCAGGGGATGCAGCAGGGGATGCAGCAGGGAAAAAGCAATCTGGTGATGCGTTTGCTAACACAAAAATTCGGAAGTTTGGATGAGTCAATCCAAGCTAGAGTTTTACAGTTGTCAAGCGAACAGTTAGATAGTTTAACGGAATGCTTGTTCGATTTTGATATGGTGGATAATCTGGTGAATTGGTTGGAAACAATGGGGAATAATTAATAACAATGTAGGGTGTGCATTGTGCACCCGATCGACGATGCAAGATATTTTTACCTAACTTTTGTTCAAATACCTTTCAATCAGGACGATCGCCACAATATCATCTACAGGCCGCGGCGGAGTCCGCATTCCCTGGGGCATCAAGCGAGAAAGTCCCGTCGCAGGGTACATTTCCCAGTATCGTCCCCTCGCTTCCAGGCTACTGTATCTCTCGTCAACCTGCACAATTTTGATGAAAGGTGACAAACTCTGAGTCAGTTTTTGTTTCCAACTCTTAGAAGTAGTTTGATCTCCCATCACCAATAACTCAATCGGAAACTGTTGACATAGAGATTGAATTGTCGAAATTGTATTATCGGAAAGCACAACTTGATGATAGGAGATGTTTTTGTCTCTATTCATGACGGCGATGCCACACTTATCTTTACCTGGATCGAAACCTAAAATCATAGTTATTTGTGATTGGTTATTTGTGATTAGTTATTGGTTATTGGTGATCTGTTGACTATTGTCATTAGTTACCAATGCCCGATGCCCGATACCCTATGCCCAATTCCCAATTACCTATTTGGTCTACCTTGATTTGGTTGTCCGGTACGAAAAACCACGACTCCATTTTGAACAGCAACTAAATCTATTTTAAGCGGGCCGGCGATGTAAGTGACATCTGCGGCGATCGCCCGAACTTCCAGCGGTTTATCATATTGTTGCAGTCGATCGACAAAACCGGCCAAAGTTTCAATCCGGTTGTCCGCCACTTGGACTCTACCGCCAACAACGCCGATCAGGCGAGCGCGAAACTGACAAGCTTCGATCAATTGCTGCAACTGTTCCCGCACCCGTTCGTCTGTCGAGGTAACAGGATCGACGGCAACTGCTGAAATCACATCTCCAGCGCGGAACACCACTCGATTGATTTCAGCTTCTGCAAATACCTTAATTCGCTTTTCTTCCCGCAGGTAATTAGCGCCAGCGACTATTCTGACTACATAATCTTGACCGTCTTTAATCTGATTGATTAGTTGATCGATTTCGGCTTTAGTAATTTGAATAACTTGTTCTCTAATCTTGCTATTCTCCGGCTGCATCAGTCCGACGGTGGTTTTATTTGCTTCTTGCAACAGCCGATCGATCGCGCGGCTCGCCCTACCGGGATCGGTAATGCGAACGACACCGGCAGCTAAAATTTGACCGCGCCTGATGGCTACAGTACCCTCGCGGATTGCCTGAAAATCGCGTTCCAAAACTTGCACTTGCTGCTGCAAGAGTGTTTGCTGCTGTTCGAGTTGAGCTTGTTGCTGCGCCAAGGTTGCTAAGAGTGCTTCCCTCTCGGCAATTACTTTGTCGCGATCGACTATAGCTCGATCGCGCTCGGCGAGATTTTGCCCCCGCTGGGCAATTTCCTTGTCCCGCTGGGCAATTAGTTCGTTGCGATCGACTATGGCTCGATCGCGCTTGGCAATTTCTGCTTCTCGCTGGGCAATTTCTCGATCGCGCTGAGCAATTTGAGTTTTTACCTGCTCTCGCTGCTGGATCAACTGTTGGCGCTCCCCTTGCAGTTGCGCGATTTCCGATCCCAAACTTGTTTTTTGAGCTGAAACAGTGTTCAATTGGCTTTCAGTGCGATCGAGCTGAGTTCTGGTAGTCGATCGGGCTGTTTCAACCAATTTCAGTTGTGCTTCGGTGCGGGATTTAGCGGCTTCTACACTCAGCAATTGTTCTTCTGTTTGGGATTTAGCCGCTTCTACCTGACTTAACTGCTGCTCTGTTTGAGACTTGGCTGCTTGCACGCTGTTGAGCTGCGATCGCAGCGAGTTTAATTTTGTTTGCGTCCGAGCTTGCTCGGCATTAGCGGCAAGGAGCGATCGATTAATTTGCTCTAAATTAGCTCTAGCTTGCGCTTGAGCGGCTCTGGCTTGAGCTAATTCAGTTTCAACTCGATTTTTTTCTTGAGTAGCCTGGTTGATTTCTCTGCGGGCGTTGTTGAGCCTTTTTTGAATCTCATCTATTCTAAAAACTCCGGTTCGCAGGGGCTTGCTAGTAGCAAACAAAATGCCCAGAGTAATTGCTGACAAGATGCTACCGGCCATCACTGTCACAACCACAGCAGTATCGCGGGGGCGAAGCTTGAACAAACTCAACCTTGCCTTGCCGACTTTCGTCCCAAGGCGATCGCTGACAGTGGCGATCACACCCCCCAACACTAAAATTACAAATACCAGGATGTATCCAGCAGTCATTCCGATTTTAAATTTTGAATTTGGGATCTTGGATTGAATCTAAAATCCAAAATCCAAAATCCTCTACTTTCTCGGCATCAAGTGAATTGCTGGCTTAAGGCCACCGGGTTGTGGACTGTGATCTTTTTCTTGTGAATCGAGATCATGGTTTCTTGTCTGAGATCCCCGAGCAAACGAGTCACAGTTACCCGCGTCGAGCCGATCGCCTCTGCGATCGCCTGGTGGGACAGCTTCAGATCGATCGTAATCCCCTCAGCCCCCGGCACGCCAAAATCCCGGCACAAAATCAGCAAAAAGCTGACGAGTCTCGAACCCATATCTCGGTGTGCGAGCGTTTCGATCATCATCTCGGTTTGCAAAATCCGCGACGAGAGTCCCCGGAGCATTACCATCGACAATTCCGGGTCTTCCTTGAGCGCTTTCTCGACTTGTTCGATCGGCAGCGAGATCAATTCTACCGGCGTAAAGGCTACCGCGTGGTAAAACCTGTCCGATCGGTGTCCCGTAATCAGAGACAGCACCCCAAATACGCTGTTTTCGCGCAGGAGGGCAACTGTAATTTCTTCGCCTGCTTCGTACACCCTGGAGAGCTTCACAGCACCTTTAATGAGAACGTAGACGCGCTCAGCCGGGTCTCCAGGGAAAAAAATTGTCTTGCCCCGTTCAAAGCTTTCCACAATGGGTGGAAAAGCACCGCCACTGATTTGGCGAAACACGGCTGCTAGCGGTCTATCATGGGTCACGTCCTGATCCTTTCTACTAATCAATAGTTTGTAACTTGCCGATTAAGCTTATTGAGTAAATATACTCCCCAGTCTCCAAGATTCGGGGATTCTGTTATTTCTGTCTAATGTTAAGGTAAGCACACGCTGTATGATTAAATCTAGCCTTTCTCTTAAACTTTTTCAATTCCGTCCCATATAGCTCCACAGCAAAATTAATCTCAATTGTGTCTCAATTGTGTCTGAATCAGTTAAATCTGATCGGTTGTGTCTAAACTGGCGGGGTTGTCGCATACAGCCAATGAGAACGGTGCTAGTTGCTTCTAGAAGAAATACTGATGATAGATTTGACCGGAAAAAATGCTCTTGTTACGGGCATTGCCAACAATCGCTCGATCGCCTGGGGCATCGCTCAGCAGCTCCACAAAGCTGGGGCCAATCTCGGCATAACTTTTTTGAAGGACGAGAAAGGCAAGCACGAGCGCAAAGTCGCAGAACTGGTAGAACCGCTCAATCCCAGTCTGTATTTGCCCTGCAACGTCCAAGACGAGAGCGAAATTGAGTCTACTTTTAAAACGATCGCCGACAAGTGGGGCAAGTTAGATATTCTGGTTCACTGTCTGGCTTTTGCCGGCAAGGACGAACTGTCAGGAGATTTCACCAACACCTCGCGCCAAGGTTTCTCCAATGCTTTGGATATTAGCGCTTACTCGCTGATACGGCTTTGTGCGGCTGCGAAACCGCTGATGGCCGAAGGTGGCAGTATTATCACCTTGACTTATCTTGGCGGAGTCCGAGTGATTCCCAATTACAACGTGATGGGAATTGCTAAGGCGGCTTTGGAAATGAACGTGCGCTATCTGGCGGCGGAACTCGGCCCGTTAAACATTCGGGTAAATGGGATTTCTTCGGGCCCGATTCGGACTCTGGCTTCGTCAGCAGTTGGCGGCATTCTAGACATGATCCACCATGTTGAGGAAGTAGCACCACTGCGGCGCACCGTAACTCAACAAGAAGTCGGAAATGCTGCGGCTTTTCTGTGCAGCAATCTCTCTAGCGGGATTACAGGTCAGATTTTGTATGTAGATGCCGGTTACGAAATCATGGGAATGTAACAGTTGACAGTTGACAGTTGACAGTTAACTGTTAACTGTTGACAGCGAGGTTTTTAGACTCTCGAAAAAACAGTCCGCCGTTCGATTTCCACTGTCTGTTGAAAAAGTGCTAATCCCAAATTACTAATTATCAATAACTCATGAATGACCAATTGGAAATTATGGAAATAATCGATCGTCCTCCTCTTCCCCCTCCTCCTGCACCTCCGGTTCAAGTCGCCCGCGCCGCCTTGGTGAAGCGCACGACACTGGAAACGGATGTTACTGTCAGCCTGAATCTCGACGGTGTGGGAACCTGCAAAGCGGCGACGGGAATTCCGTTTTTAGACCATATGTTGCAGCAGATTGCTTCTCACGGATTGATCGATTTGGACGTACAGGCGATCGGCGATTTAGCGATTGACGATCACCACACGAACGAAGATGTGGGAATTACCCTAGGACAAACTCTAGCAAAAGCTGTCGGAGATCGATCGGGCATTTCTCGCTTCGGACACTTCATCGCCCCCCTCGATGAAGCTTTGGTTGAGGTAGTGCTAGATTTTTCGGGACGGCCTCACTTAAGTTACAATTTGCAGATTCCAACTCAGCGGATCGGCACCTACGACACCGAGTTAGTCAGAGAGTTCTTTTCTGCCGTGGTGAATCACACTCAAATGACGCTGCATATTCGACAGTTAGAAGGGGGAAATTCCCATCACATCGTAGAAGCAGCGTTTAAAGCATTTGCGCGGGCTTTGCGGATGGCTGTAGAAGTCGATTCTCGGCGCGCGAGTCGGATTCCGAGTTCTAAAGGGGTTTTGTAGTTTCGGGTTTGCAGTAGCGCGATCGGGCTGCTGCAAACCTGTAAATCAAAATATATCTGCTATGTAGTTAAAAACACCCTGACTTCCCTCGCCGTACTTTCCGATGAATTCAGCGATTAGTCGATCGCTACACCTTTCTATAGCTTCAGCAATAGAACTTTGGGCTAAAACTTGACTAGCCGACTGACGCAAAACTTCAAACAGATTCACAGTATAGCAAGTATCTTCGCTTACAAAATCCCACAGTTCTCGACCGATTAAAGTAATCATTTCCGAATTGGGCAAAATTTGCTTCAGCAAACCAAGCGTTACAGTTTTATTAGTTCTTTTGCCGTAAGCTATACCAATATAAGCGCGATCGCCCTCCTGAATTTTTTCCTCAATTTTGGCAGCCCAATATACTATCTGGTCTTTATCCATATCATTCGGGCCGCTTTTTACCTGTATCCAGCATTTCTCACCATCACTGGTAGTTTTAATTGCGTCCCATCCTGACTCTTCCGGTGGACTTTCTGCACTTTCAGAGCAAGATATCAATAATTTTTGAATAAAAAATCCCATTGAAGTGACAATAGACCTAGTAGCCGTCATATAAACATTAAGCCTGACAACTTCTTCGGGAGTGTCCAGATTTAACGCCCTGATTAAAAATGGGTTGGGATGAATTTTCCCTAAAGTCAGATTTTCCACCATAACTAGCTGTCGCCCAGTAAAATCCCGACAAATACTGCCTAAAAAATTTTCAGTGATAGTAAGTTGCAGCGAAAGCTTGCCTGAAGATATAAATGCTAAAATGCGTTCAATCTCATCGGGAGTAAATCTGAGCGCTATTTTGCCAGATATACTACTGATGCCGTTTATAAGTGTTTCTGCTTCTAAGTTAAAAAATTCTTCTAACTCCGCAAAGTGACCGGCGAAAGATCGAGACTTTCTAGCAGGGAGTCCTACTTCTTTTTCTAAAACAAATGCTAATAATTCATGAAGTTGCTCTAACACTTTTATTTCTCCTCAACAATTTTAAATATTAGTGAACTGAAAAGAGAAAGCTGAAGAAACTCATACTTTACTAAAATCCAAAAGCAAGAGCATCAAGCATATGCTTACCCTTCTCCCGCCCAACTTCTTGATATATATCCAAAAGTTCTTCATAAGCAGTCTCTCCCCCTATAATATTCCAAAACTCATGTCCCATAATTACAGCTTGTTCAAAAGGCGTATACTTCCTTGCCACTGACCATTTATAATCTGAACGATTTGGCCCGTAAGGATTGTAAGCCATAGCATAATAAGATTGAGCAGCGGGGCGAGACTGGCCGCATAGTAAATGATATCTCAGCAGGCGTTGAATTACTTCCAAACATTGTCCTTTGTTGGGTTTTGACCCTTTAATTTCAAAGAAAAATTTGCTCCCGTCACGGGATAGCACGTACAAATCTGCTTTGACCGATCGCCTAACTAAATGGTTAGTTTTTTGAGCCTCAAGAACAGCTTGGATCATTCCTTCAAAACCAGGTTTAGTTGCATTCTTGTCTGCTGACTGCTCGAATAGCGCTATCTGACGCTCAATTTCATTGATAGCCTCTATGCTAACTTCGCCAGAAATTTCATAGCTTCTGCTTGCTTCTTGGTGATGTTCCAAAGCAATGAGTTTTGCACATTCTTCATATGTTGTACCCAAGCTACTGCTGAAACCTCTTTCAAACTCGTTAATTCGTAGTAATTCTGAAGGCATAATAGCAGCTTGAAACGGTTTTAATTGACCTTTAGAGGATTTGCATGATAAATATGCTGCTGGAATATCAAGTTTCGGTATTAGCCGTCCTCTGTATTCATTGACAAGATTTTCGATGAAAACCTCTAAGTATGCTTTGATTATGACGCGGGTAGTTGAGCTAATGGCTGACATTATTTTACTGCAAATATTCTGTTGACTAGACTTGTGACAAAACTGTGAGACAAAATCAAGCTTACTCCCTTATTTCTTAGTCCGCGCACCATCCGGACGAAAGTTGTTTGGTAGGGGCAATCCCCCCGTGGTTGCCCCGATTTCAACCGCCGAATGATCTATCCAAAATGGGTCAAAAATCGGAAAGCATCCAGTACGTGACTCGCGCAAACGTAGGGCGAAGTATTGTAAAATCCTTGCCAAGCCGCCGCTTTATCTTCGTCGTACTTATCGGCTCTTTCCGGGTGTTTTCCTTGCCAATTCAAGCGCACTGCGTGACCGACTAACACATCTAATACGATGTATTCTTCGATTTGTAAGTTGGGGTTGCGTTGGGCGATCGCAGATAATTCCATCAGCGCCTCAATATTGACTTGTCGGTATTCCGGCGCGACAATTTTATTCAGCAAATGCTCGATTTGCAGCGCGAAATTCTTTTCCCCAGGCGTCATTTCTGATAAAATAACATCGCTATCTAACCGATTTCTGCGCTCTAATTTATCGCCAATTATCAAGCCTTTGCAGTGTCGCAGCAGTCCCCAGACATTCGGATAAAAATCCTTCGGTACTCGATTAACTGCACCTTCCATTTGCCGCTTCCGGCGCCACCCTCCCGCAGGCATTTGCGGTTCTTCAAAAACTGGCGCGACTACCCATTCAATTTCTGTTTCCGATTGTTTGACGCGCAGGGATTCTTGCTGTTTGAGGATTTGGTTCATTTCCTCGTATTCTGTCAAAACTTGGCGCAGGCGATTTTTGATTTCAAAGGGACTTAACTGCATTAATTGTTCGTAAGCTTCATTTTGCGTAACTCCCAATTCGCGCGCTAATTCGCTAGTTAACAGCAGAATAAAGTAGCTGACTCTCAGCGTCAGCAACCCTTTAAATAGCTGCGGTTCCGCTTTAATTAGCAAGCCGAGGTAGATCAGAATTTCTTGGGTGAGAACCCGATCGCGAATATCTTCTCCACAGAATTGGCGGATTTTATCCATCACTTCCATGTATGAACCGGGGCGGGAAATCACCGAATCTTCGCTGTAAGCCTTTCCCACAGCAATCTGCTTTTGCCGCACCAAAATATCCGTTACTGAATCCGACAAGCTAATATCAATTTTGTCCAGCAAACCGGCGGCGTGGCGGATGACAGCCCACTGAATTTTAGATTGCGAACCTTCTCCAGCTTTAGTATAAACTTCGTTGAGTAAATCTGCAACTTTAACTGTTTCTCCCCAACCTCCAAACCCCGTCTCAAAGTTCAGTCCTTTGAGGCGAATTAGCGTATGCAGCAACTCAATTTGTTCGTACAGATTCTCGGAACCGCGCAGGCTTTCGAGCAATAATTGAGTGTTAGTTTCACATTCTAGTTTAAATTCTTGGGTGTGACCCAAAGGCCAAGTTTTCTCAGGGTTGTAAGTCAGATAGTTGCGGACTTCCACAGCACCTGTTACCGGAGATTCGGTGAAATCAAACTCATGCAAAAAATCAATTTTTTCTGTGCCAGCAGTCAGCATTAACTGGTTGAGATTTCCCAGTTTGATTGGAGTATTATTGCATTGTCCGTCCCGGAGTTCCTTCATCAATGTTAACAAAGCTTCTCGCCCAGTTTCCAGCATCGTGTGAGTCAACATCAGCGTGACTGTCGGCCGTCCCAATTGATACCAGTGGCGGTGAATGTGAGCTAGTTCGCTCTTGATTTCAGATACCAAAAAATGGTAATCTAATGTTAGATAAAACTCTTGTCTGTCTAAGAACGAGGGGAGAAAGACGATCGCCTCTCCGCGAATTTTAAACACCCGAGAAGTTGTTAAACTCCGCAATCGGCGTACGGGGCGACCGGTTAAGCCTAATTGGTCGTTGCGTCCGATTTGCGCGTACACAGCCGATAATTCTTTAGTTTGGCGAACTTGAATCGGTTCTACTTGTTTTGGTGTTTGCGCGGCAATTCCGTTAGCGGCTAATTCTGCTTGCAATTCTTCGTCTTCAGCTAACAGTGCAATTTGCACCAAAGGTTCTCGGTTTCGCCCGACGCAGAGGTAACGTCCCAAGGGATCGATATCGCCAACTGCGATTAATTCTTCGTTCAGCATTTGACCTAGGAAATACAAGCTTTGCGCCCAAACTAGGGGAACATTTTCATTAGGTAAGCGCTTTTGGCTGCGGGGATTTAACCTTTCGGCTTCGATTTTTTCGGCTGGTATGTAGTATAATTCTGGTAGCAGTTGTCCGCCATTTCGTTCTAGAGCGAGAGCTTCTAAACGCTGCTGATAATATTCTACTTGTTCTTTATTTCCCTGAAAGATGCCGTCTAATAATAAATAGGTAAAAAATAGCGGCCACTCGCATTCAATATGCTCGAACTGCTTTAATTCTGTGGGTTCGTAATGCAAGCGATCGGCATTTTCTAAGACTGTTTGATGCCCGTCCCGCAGAAACCGCTTGCAGCCGTAGTTTCCCTGCAGTTTATCAATAATTTTATTGCGAGTCCGTTCAACTAATTCTTTGTCTTCAACCGCAAAAGCCGGAAAACTAATCACGCTTAATAAAGCAGCATCTACTTCTTTTGAACTTGATTCCCGAGGTAAAAGCGATTCTAAAGTGATACGAGTTCTGGCAATTTCATCCGGCAAAACGTGAATCACCGAAGCTTGAGAACCGTTAACTCCGAACAAATCCAACCCGTTTATCGCTTCTAATGCTGCTTTTGCCATGCCAACAGAACTGGCATTTAATTCGGCATTGCCGCGATTGATTTTATGGCCTCTTTCCCAAATTCCGTAATCCGGCGTGCGGTAGGCTCTACCAATATAATAAACTAAATTCTGCACGAAATTGACTTCATCAATTGTAAAAATGATGTGCAATCCCGAAGCCGTCATTTGAGCAAGAATTAACAGAAATATAGATGTAGCATCTAACTGCAAGTGTCCCCATTGGTCATCGCCGACAACAATACTTCCCGTCTGGGTATTGTATTTAGCGTGTAAGGCATCTAAGGGCGATTGAGTATTTTTAAAACTTTCGACTTTGTTGGCTTGCTGCATCATCGCAAACATCAAGCCGCGCATCAATTTAACTGTGCTGTGTTCGAGTTCAAAGGTGCGCCCGCGATCGCCGTCAATTTTGCGGTAAGCTAAACCCAAACCCCAAACTGCGAGAATGCTGTACACGTTGTCGCGCACCCAGGCGTCGGTGTAGTCGCCGTGGGCGTTAACAGCGGTACTAGCGGGAAGCAAACCGGTAATTGGGTTCTGACGCTTGAGGATGACGTTTTTGATTTGGTTGTAGTAATAATCTAACCGGATTTGCCGCTCTTGAGTTGCGATCGCCATTTCGTTTTCCTTTTTTTACTGATGCTAGATCGGTTGCGGTGAATAGACTTTTAAATATATCAGAAATTAGAGTATTTTGTCAATTTATATCAACGCAAGGAGGCCATCAACCTGTCGGATCGTAACAATCATAACAATAGTGTTCCTTTCGTAAAAATCGTCTACTCTAAAGTTAAAGTCAATGGTAAAATTGAGTTAGTACCGATGGAATGGTACGCCGACGGCTCGGTTAAAAAGTGCGGATAGTTAACAGTTAACAGTTTTAAATAACTAGGTATCTAGGAACCTCAAACAAAGAAATATGGAGCGATCGCAATTTTCAGTGCTGGGACTACCAGTTCATATATTAGATGATTATACAGGTTGGTTGATCGATCGCCTGAATCGAGGCTTGGGAAGTCACGTCGTGACGTTAAATGCTGAAATGGCGATGCAAGGTGAGCAAAATCCGGCTTTAGCAGAGGTAATCCGCAAAGCGGAACTCGTGATTCCCGATGGTTCGGGAGTGGTGCTGTACTTGCGGCTGCGCGGCAAACCGGCACGGCGCTATCCAGGGATAGAGTTAGCAGAATCGCTGTTAGAAGCTGCGGGAAAATTGCCGAATTCTGAATCAATATTTTTCTTTGGAGGTTCGCCCGGAGTTGCGGATAAAGCAGCAGAAACTTGGCGGCGCAAAGTTAAGGGATTGTCGATTGTTTCCCAGCATGGATATCTCTCCCCGGAGGAACAAAAAGACTTGGATCAAAGCCTGAAAGAAATGCAGCCACAACTAATTTTTGTGGGCTTGGGAGTGCCTCGCCAAGAGTTTTGGATTGCGGAACATCGGCATCTTTGTCCTGATTCGATTTGGGTGGGAGTTGGCGGCAGTTTCGATATTTGGGCGGGAACGAAAACTCGCGCGCCGGCTTGGTTTTGCGAGAATCATTTAGAATGGTTGTATCGGCTTTATCAAGAACCTTGGCGGTGGCGTCGGATGTTGGCTTTGCCGCAATTTGCATTGAAAGCTTTGGGGGATTTTCGAGGGTGAATTAG
>JANNOR010000147.1:0-6343 GCA_031399265.1 Cyanobacteria bacterium SOY_34_metabat_3
AATTACATATCTGTCATCAACCTTGCCTTCCGCAACACAAATGTCAATACAGTTTCTTGACCAGTAATAATGTCAGCCCTGCCATCCATTCCAGATTGAATCGCATATTGACGCGGCTCATTTGCTTGGGAACCTCCGAAAAAGTTACCACTAGCAGATTCGAGTTTTGTTAGATAAGTTTTTTCTGGCTTAATCGAAACTTCGTAATAAGAACCTCCTAAATTATTAGCAGGATTTTGAGGGGCGATCGCATCTGGAGCAATTTCGCTGACTGTTCCTTTCAATGTGCCGTAGTCAGGGAAAGGTAAAGCGGAAATTCTCATTTGTACGGGTTGGCCGATTTGGATGCGGGCGATGTCTTGGGATGTGACTTTGGCTTTGATGACTAGGGGTACGTCGGTGGGGACGATTTGGGCGATCGCACTTCCGGCCTGCACAGTTTGACCCGTATTGCGTACTTCTAATCTGAAGATTGTACCATCAGCCGATGCGCGGATTACGCTATTTTCGAGTTTTGACTCGATTTGATTTAGTTGTTTTTTAGCTTGAATCAATTGTTGTTGAATTGACGATCGCTTGACAAGCAAAATTCGCCGACTTCTACCCAGCTTCTCGGCTACATCTGGCAGTGATGCTGCTAATTTTACTAAAGCCGATTCGACTAATTGCTGTTGGGCAGAACTTTCGCCTTGAGTAATTTGGAATTGGGCGCTGGCTAAAATTTGATTTTCTAAGTCGCGTAGTTGTTGGTTGATTTGTGCTGCTGCTATTTGAGATCCAGAGACTATTTCTTGCAACTGCTTTTTTTGATTTCCTAAGCTGGAAGCGTCCACAACTGCGATCGCATCTCCAGCCTTGACTGTCTGATTTTCGCTGACAGCAATGCTTTCGACGGTGCCTTCGGTTGCCGCTTGCACGACGCGCATCTCTCCGGCGGGACGGACGATCGCATCTGCTTTGACTGTAGTGCTGTATTTGGTGACGCTAGCAAGGGCGATCGCACCCCCAAACGTCGCCACCATCAAAATTCCCCCCAAAGTCGTCCAGCGGCTCACAGGGGGCAAAAATTGGTCGTTCTGGAAGGTTTCGGCGGGTGTAGGTTCGGTAATGTGGGGCATGGCGGCTGCTGGGGATAACGGGGAGAAGGAGGAAGTCAACCCCCCCCCAGCCCCCCCCAAGGGGGGAAATTCAGGAAGAAGGAAGTTCGATTTTATTGTTGGTTTCCGGATAATGCGGATTTGTTAAGAAGTTTCAATCAAAATTCACAGGGTACGGCTAAGAATCCGTACAAATCTCCAGGATTAGTCGGCAAACTTGCCTCGAATATCGATATGGCTCAAAAAACCGGGTTCTATTATCGTCACACGTAAGTATTGAATATCTAAATTAGATTCTAAAGGAGTTCGTCATGACTAGAAATTACCAAAATTCACTGTTTACAGAATTAACTGATGCAGAGTCTGCTACTGTCAACGGCGGCGCTGTTATTAACGGTATCAGTGGTAGCAACAACGATATCAACAGCGATATCAACATTAACCGCAGTAGTCAGGATCTCAATATGCTGTTTTTTGTACCGCAGCCCGGTCAACTTTATATGTACGATCCGATTCGCCAGCGCCCCTACAAAACTTGGATGGTTTAGAGATATGTGTCTGGTTGTGCGATCGGGTAAATTTTGAAAATTTATCCGTAATATTCCGGAGAAGGAGCGGCATTTGAGAATCATACATTAGTGGTTAAACAATCCTAGAAAACTTATAAAGCTTCTAGTTTGTATTCAATCAATTTCATCAACCAAACGGAGTCAATCATGAAAGAAACTACAGACACCTCATTGTTTACTGAAATCACCGCCGAAGAGTCTGCCACCGTCAACGGCGGTCACTACTATTATTCCGAAAACTGTTACCGCCGTCCTGTTCGCCGTCACGTCGTATACCGCCGGAATTGCGACGGTTCCTTCAGAACAGTGTACCGCTACTGGTAAAGTTTAGTGCTGTGAATCTGGAGCGATCGACCTAAATCAATAAAGCGCCTCTAAGTTTAGGGGTGCTTTATTTATTTGGGTCATGATTTATGACTGTTTTTTGCTGATTGGTTAGCCAGCTATGGGTATTGTCTTTTAGGCTCTACTCATTTGAAAAAATGCTAAAAAACATCCCTTTTTTCCCAGGAATATCATTCTACAAAAAACTAAATAATTTTAAGAACTATCCGGTGGTGCTTCAGCAAAGTGAAGAAGATTGTGGGGCGGCTTGTCTGGCTACAATCGCTAAATTTCACGGCCAGAATTTGACCATTAGTCGCGTACGAGAATTTGTTGGTACGGGGCAACAAGGGACGACTTTACTGGGGTTGAAACAAGGTGCTGAGGCGATCGGGCTAAATGCGCGATCGGTGCGAGCAGCAGCTACTATTCTAGACAAGCTGGATGAAGCACCTTTGCCGATGATTATTCACTGGAAGGGTTATCATTGGGTAGTTTTGTACGGAAAGCAGGGGTCAAAATATATAATTGCGGATCCAGGAATTGGTATTCGCTATATTTCCAAAGAGGAATTAGCCGAATCTTGGACAGATTGGCTGTGCTTGCTCGTAGAACCCGATCCAGAGCGGTTTTTTGCTCAAGATGACGATCGAGCATCCGCAAGTTCCCTCCAGAGATGGATGCGCCGAATTGGCATTTACCGCAAGATTTTAATGGAAGCATTTCTGCTAAATATGGTCTTGGGTTTGCTGTCGATTTCTTCGCCTTTTCTCGTTCAAATCCTCACCGATGATATCCTGGTGCGGGGCGATACGCAACTTTTGGCCAGTGTGGCGATCGCAGTTATAGTCATGAATCTTTTTAGCAGCAGTTTAGGACTGGTACAGTCGAACTTGATTGCTCAGTTTTCCCAGCGTTTAGAATTGGGATTTGTGATGGAATTCGGCCGCAAACTATTGCACTTACCTCTGAGTTTTTACGAAACTAGACGCAGCGGCGAAGTCATTAGCAGATTAAGAGATATCCAAGAAATAAATCAATTAGTTTCTCAAGTCGCTATCAGCTTGCCGAGTCAATTTTTTATAGCTGTAGTTTCTTTTTGCTTCATGTTATTTTATAGCAGACAACTAACATTTGCAGCTACCATTCTTGCTTTATTGATGACTGCTTCTACAATAGTATTCTTGCCCGCGTTGCAGAAGAAAACGCGAAACTTACTTGTCCTAGAATCCGAAACTCAAGGCGTTTTAGTAGAAACTTTTAAAGGCGCGCTGACGGTGAAAACTACTAGCAGTACCCAGCAACTTTGGGAAGAATTTCAAACCCGCTTTGGTCGTTTAGCAAATATAACTTTTCGGACTACACAAATTGGCATTCTCAACAATATATTTTCTGGTTTTGTTGCCTCGGCGGGTAGCATTACTCTGCTGTGGCTTGGTAGCGGTTTAGTAATTGAGAAGGTATTGAGTATCGGTCAATTGCTGGCGTTTATCAGCATGAATCAAAATGTGACTACTTGGGTGAATTCTTTAGTAGGATTTAGTGACGAAATGACTCGGGTTCAGACAGCAGCCCAGCGCCTGTCGGAAGTGATCGATGCTGAACCGGAAACCAAAAATGATCTTAATAAACCTTTTGTGACTATTCAAAGCCGGGATGATATTGTTTGCAAGAATGCGAGTTTTCACTATCCGGGAAGACTTGACTTGCTGGAAAACTTTTCTGTCACTTTTCCCGGCGGTCAAGCTATTGCTTTGATTGGTTATTCTGGTTGTGGGAAAAGTACACTAGCTAAAGTAATTGCTGGTTTGTATCCGTTGAAGTCTGGTAATATTAGAATTGGTGATTATAATTTACAGGATTTGTCTCTAGATAGTCTGAGACAGCAGGTGGTTCTGGTTCCTCAAGAAGCACATTTTTGGAGCCGTTCGATTCTTGATAATTTCCATTTGGGGAACCCAGATATCGGCTTTGAACAGATTGTGAAAGCGTGCAAAATTGCGGGTGCTGATGAATTTATTAGCCAATTGCCGGATAAATATCAAACTGTTTTAGGGGAGTTTGGAGCGAATATTTCTGGGGGACAAAGGCAGAGATTGGCGATCGCCCGCGCAATTGTCAACAACCCGCCCATATTGATTTTAGACGAGTCTACCGCAGGGCTTGACCCCGCAAGCGAAGCGGAAGTTTTAGAACAATTGTTGATGTACCGGCAGGGGAAAACGACGATTTTTATCAGTCACAGGCCGCGAGTGATCGATCGGGCGGATTGGATTATCATGTTAGAGCGCGGTAGCTTGAAAGTGCAAGGATCGGCTGCAAAATTGCGATCGATTCCCGGAGATCATTTAGAGTTTTTGCATCCTTAAATCAGTTAGAATCTATGAAATCCCCGATTTCGCAGCAGAAGTCGGGGATTTGCGTATTTATTTTTTTAGATGGATCTACCGATCGAATAGTTTAATCTAGAAATTGCCTTTGCTCATTCCTCTTCAATTTCAATTTCCACTGACTCTAACTCAGCTTGCAATTGCTCAATAGTCGGCAAACTCCCCTGTAACTGTTCCGGCAAAGCCTCCCGCAATTGATAAGTCGAAACCCCGATCGGCTTATTCATATCCCGCAAAGCATATTCGACAATCTTCTGTTTTTTGTTCTTACATAAGATTATGCCAATAGTCGGCATATCATCTCGATGTTTCAGCAAATCATCCACCGCCGAAACGTAAAAACTCATCTTCCCTGAAAACTCCGGCTTGAATGCTTCCACTTTTAAATCAATTACCACAAAACAGCGCAAATGTAAATGATAAAACAATAAATCAACATAAAAATCTTCCCCTTCAACCTCTAGATGATACTGACTACCCACAAATGCAAAACCCACTCCCAACTCTAGCAAAAAGTCTCGAATGCGATCGATTAAAGCCTTCTCCAATTCTCGCTCTTGTGCATCTTTGCCTAAACTGATGAAATCAAAATTATAAGGATCTTTCAACAACTGTTGAGCTAATTCAGATTGCGCGTCTGGAAGAGTCCGAGAGAAGTTTGTATCAGCTTTCCCTTGTCGTCGATATAGCCCACTTTCTATTTGATGAACTAATACATTTCGACTCCATCCTTGCTCGATAGTCTGACGAATATACCACTCACGCTCAACGGACTCTTTCACAGTATCCAGAATGCGAAGATTATGCCCCCAAGGAATTTGTGCAACAACCTGTTGCACAAATTGTTCATCCGGGTAAGTTTCCGCAAAACTCCTCATATATTTGAGATTGCGAGATGAGAAACCCTTCATCTCAGGAAAAGCTTTTCGCAAGTCAGCAGCTAAATTGTCGATGATTTTTGCTCCCCATCCTTGCTGTTGTTGGCGGTTTAAAATATCCCGTCCAATTTGCCAGTAAAGCAATACTAATTCGCGGTTGACTGAAATCACAGCCCGCACTTGAGCTTGCAAAATACGTCCCTTAAGTTCCCGCAGAAAATCATGATAATCTTCTGGAATTGATAAGTTATTTGCCATAAACTAACTCCCGCATATTTAACCGAACGATCGCCTTTATTTCATCTCACATCTTAAGCTATTATCTAGAACAGGCAAGATGCCTGTTCCACAAAGAGTAATTTTTTTTGTGGGTGGGCATCCTGCCTGCCAGTTTTTGTTTGCTATTTTCCGCTTGTTAATGCACTCTGCAAACAAGGGCAATCGCCTCTTGATTTTCCAGCACCAAACCGTACTCCAAACCTTCAACAACTGCCTGACAAGAAGCATCCAAAATATTAGTAGAAACTCCCACAGTCGTCCAACGATTTTGACCGTTGCTAAACTCCACCAACACGCGAGTTTTAGCACAAGTTCCCGCACCGGAGTCCAGAATTCGCACCTTGTAATCTGTTAGGTAAAAATGTGCGATCGCCGGATAAAAATTTACCAAAGCTTTCCGCAAAGCCGCATCCAAAGCCGAAACCGGACCGTTTCCTTCCGCGCATTCCAAAATATTTGTGTCGTTTACTGACAACTTAACCGTTGCTAAAGCCGTACAATCTTCGCCAACTTTATCGCAGTGGACTTGAAATCCCTTAATTTCAAACCACCGCTGTCGCTTTCCCAAAGCCTCCCGCATTAATAGTTCAAAAGACGCCTCAGCACCCTCAAATTGATATCCTTGACTTTCCAAATCTTTCAATTTTTCTAGAATTTGGCGACACGCAGGATTTTTGCGATCGAGCTCAATGCCAAAAGTCCGCGCTTTTGCTAAAACATTACTCAAACCAGATTGATCGGAAATCACGATTCGCCGGATGTTACCGATTTTTTCCGGTTCCAAGTGTTCGTAAGTTAACGGATTT
>JANNOR010000148.1:0-22154 GCA_031399265.1 Cyanobacteria bacterium SOY_34_metabat_3
AGGGCAGGAACTAATGTAGTGTTGCTCGATCCTGATGTTGCTCAAGCATTTCCAACAAGTGACGCGGTTAATGAAGCACTTCGGCTGCTCATGCAAATCGCGCAAAGACAGAAGCCTAACAATGCGTTGGAGCCGACAGAATGATTATAATCGGATGAAAGCGCGATCGATAAGACTCACCCCAAAAGCACCTATGAAAAGCACGATCGAAATCGATAACTCCCTCATCACCAATGCGCTCCAGGCGACTGGACTTACAGCACAACAAGAAGTTGTCGAACTGGCTCTGAACCTGTTGATCCAAATGAAAAACCAACAGAACCTCTGGGCGCTAAGGGGTAAACTCGCCTGGAACGGCGACCTCGATCGCATGAGAACGGATACGCAACAATAGTAAGCCCATGATTATTGTTGATTCCAGCGTCTGGATTGACTACTTTAACGGACAATCGACTAAATTACTAGTGGGGCGAAGCCAAAAGCTGATCTGCTAGAACCAACTGGTTTATATCTTCATTTAGGTTTACAGCTAACATGCAAACAGTTCAAGTTGAATACTCAGGTCAAATCCAAGTAAAAAAAGGTGAGAGTCCCAAAGAACTGTATGCTCACCAGAACGAAGCAATAAAAGCTCTGAATCATAAAAATCAATCTGCATTTGAAGGTTTACTGGTTCTACCTACAGGCGGGGGGAAAACTCTAACTGCTGTTCACTGGTTACTACGCAACTTTATTGACAAACGTAAGAAAGTTTTATGGATAGCTCACCGTCACGAGCTACTAAACCAAGCCATAGAAACTATAAAGTTCACTGCCTATAGTTCGGTCTTAAAAGATTCTGACAAGTTTAACTTTCGAGTAATATCAGGGCATCCTAAGCATGATATTCCCGTGAATATAAAACTGACAGATGACATCATTATTGCTAGTAAAGATAGCTTAAATAGTGGATTAACTCACCTTCTAAACAATTGGGTAGAGCATTGTGATTCAATACTTTTAGTGGTCGATGAAGCACATCATGCAACCGCAAAGACTTATCGAAAACTAATCAATGCCATCAAAGAGAATTTTGAAAAACGTCAGAAGCAAGATTCATTCAGGATGCTTGGTTTAACTGCAACTCCATTCAGATCCGAAGAAACTGAAGCAGGACTGCTTAAAAAAGTTTTTCCTGACGACATTATTTTCTCTGAGCATCTGAGAAACCTGATTACGAAAGGAATACTTGCGGAACCAGTTTTTGAGGACTTGACTACCCAATTAGATTTTTACAACGAGCTAACCGATAAAGACATTAAAGCAATAGAAGATTTTGACAAATTACCTAAAAATATTGCTGAAAAGATCGCAAAGTCTAGTATTCGCAATAACCAAATCGTAGATCACTATGTTAACAATCGAGATAAATACAAGCCAGTATTGTTGTTTGCAATTGATGTAGAGCACGCTATTACATTAAATGGTTTATTAAAAAAAAGAGGAGTTAGCTCTGATTTTGTGGTTTCTAAAATAGTTGACATTGCGACAGGAGCTACAATTTCATCTGGCGACAACTCTAAGAAAATCGAGCGATTTAGGAATGGAGAACTTGAGGTACTTATTAACGTTGAGATGTTAACAGAAGGAACTGATCTCCCAAATGTTCAAACTGTTTTTCTTACCCGCCCGACCACTTCCAAAATCTTAATGACTCAGATGATAGGTAGAGCTTTGCGTGGTCAAAAAGCAGGGGGGACAGAAAAAGCCTATGTAGTTAGCTTTATTGATAAGTGGGAAGATAGAATTAGTTGGGTCAATCCTGAAAAATTACATCTTGAAGATGATGCAGAATTTGTTGATAGAGATATCCAGACAGTTAAGAAGATTGCTCGACTTATCTCTATCGATAAGATGGAAGAATTTGCGCGGATTATGGATGACTCCATAGATACAACGGGATTAGAGAAATTAGATTTTTTGAAGCGAGTCCCCGTTGGAATTTATCGTTTTTCAATTCTTGAGCCTTCTGAATCGAAAGAGCCTACACCGAAGAACTATACGGTGCTTGTGTACAGTGATACAGATGAAATCTACAATAATTTTGTTAATGATTTAGAAGCTATACTTAATACTGTCAATATTGAAGATAGAGAAATATTGACTGATAAGGAGCTTGAATATTTGCTCCAAATTGCAATAGACAACTATTTTCTTGACCATAAGTTTTTAATAGGCTATAGAGATCGGGACATAGAAAACATCTTACGCTACTACGCTCAAAAGCAAATAAAACCAGAGTTTATTCCATTTGCTGAAAAGAACAAGTGCGATATATATAAGGTAGCAAGGCATATCTACGATAACGATCTTGGCGAGAGAGCTAAAACTGAGTACATTAATTCACTTTGGAGTGCTGAACAGTCATTTTGGCAGGTAATTTTTGACTACAATCTCCTCTACTTCTGCAAGCAATTAGATATTGAAATCTATAAGATCAAAGGACTATACGGCAATCTCGATTTATCCCGCCCAGCAGTGATACCTGATGAAGTTCCACTTACAAATCTAACTCTTAAGCAGATTAGCGAAAAAGACCCAGAAGAATATAGAAAAATTGTAGATACTGTATACGAAAGAGCTACAGATGGGTGGGATTTCATCACTTGTGCCAACAGTGGATTTAAGAGTAAGACTCGGATAAATTTTCAGATCGATCACATCACACCAATGTCAAAAGGTGGTCTCACCACGCTAGAAAATCTTCAAGTTCTGTCTCGTAAAGCCCATACAGAAAAGACCCGATTGGAAAATTTAGAAAAATAATAGACCGTTCGCTCTAAATGGCTGTCTAACACTGCGTTGGAGCCGACCACTCAAAAGTGAACTTTAAAAGTCAAAGTTTGTTTGCGACGGCTCAACTAGACCGTTATCTCGCAAACGCTGCCTGATTTTGGAGATGATTCGGAAGCTCGATCGAGAATTAAGGATTCCGGCGAAGATTCTCATCAAGCCTTATGAGTAGCACAAACCCCCGCTTAACCACAATAGAACGCCATTCCAACAACAGTAAAGTAAACTGATGAGTTCATTTGAACTCGGAACAGTTAAAATAGACAGTAGGTGGAGTGAGTGACCGAAATGCCAACTACTGCTCAGTTAGAGAGTTTATATCGCGTCAGCTATCAGTTGACGTTCATCATGTTGCAACCGATTCATCTGGTTTGTATCGATCGTCGTACTCGAAACGTATACGTTCTAGCTGGATATGGTGAAGACCTTGAGTTTGAAATTGTACCGAATGGGGAGGTATTCTGATGAGCCAAGTGAATTTTGATGCTATGAGCGATGCCGAATTGAGACGGTACTTTCTGGAAAATCGCCAAGATCGAGCTGCTTGTCAGGCATATTTAGACAGGTTCAGTCAGCGTCCGAAATCAATCATTGCAAGCCCAAGCGATCCCGATTTTGACGCAAAAATTCAGGCAGCAATTC
Source organism: Cyanobacteria bacterium SOY_34_metabat_3 (assembly GCA_031399265.1). GTDB lineage: Bacteria > Cyanobacteriota > Cyanobacteriia > Cyanobacteriales > Microcoleaceae > Microcoleus. Next base: position 3,475 of record JANNOR010000148.1, read on the forward strand.
GGCAGAAATTAGAATCATCGCCTAGTAGCCAGCCAGCTAGCAGCACAGTAGAGCGGACGGAATAGAGTGACCTTGGATTGGAGATGATTCGGAAGCTCGATCGAGAGCTTGACAAATCAGAAAATTGGTAGAATCAATAGATACGCTGCGATCGGGCACCCATGAAACAAGCCAGCATATCCAATCTTTTCACCAAACCTCAAACGAGAATCATCTCAAAAATTCCAACTATGAACTACCGAAACTACATCACGATCGAACCTAATAAACGGGGTGGTAAGCCTTGTGTACGCGGCTTGCGAATTACTGTTTATGAAGTGCTTGAGTACCTGGCTTCCGAGATGACAGAAGCTGAAATTCTCGACGATTTCCCCGATCTGACGCGATCAGATTTAAAAGCCTGCATTGCTTATGCTGCCGATCGCCCAGGGTGTTCGATCGACTCTTTTTCACCCATCAAGTGGACTTTTCACACCCCGTCCACCTCGATTTAATACATGAGGATAAATCATCGTTGTTTGCACATCTTTGTGTCCGATCCCAGAGCTTGGGGATGTCGCTCCCAAGTGAAAGTAAATATAATCTAAAATATAATAAAGATCGCTTTTTTCAGTGCGACGGCTTAAGTGCTTGAGTCAAATGGTGCGCCGAACGCGATCTAGGAAAGGAGATTCTGATGGGGAGTAAGAAGGAGTTGACACACATCATCAAGCGGCGGTAGTATTAGATGCTATCTAGTATAGTACCGCAATTGCGATACAATTATAAGTCAATACGGTTCACTTAACGCTTTTTGACTAATTTCATCTGACGATTTTCTGGCAATACAGGCATTTTTGGCAAGTCAGATATTTCTTAAGTAAACAGTATTGAATTATAAGTTAGCCAGTAATCTTCTATGACAAAGATTCATGACTTGGAAGATCGAATAAGAGATTTTATCAATAGCGGCAGAAGGCAATCTAATTTGCTCAGAGACTCTGCTACATGGAATAAATTATGTAGCTCTCTAGATTTGATTGGAGATACACAAATAGCGATAGATGCATACCCGCAGCTTTTCAGTGTGAAAGAACAGGGGGTGAGCTATTTGATTGTTTATGGAATTTTGCAAACACTTTTATTACAGCAAGATGCCGCAAAGCATATCGGAGATGCCTTGAATATCAAGGTAAAGCTCCCGAAGAATTTAGAGGAAATACGAGTAATCAGAAATAATGCTGCGGGTCATCCCAGTTATCAGAGAGAAAATGGTTTGTCAAAATCTAGCTTTATTACAAGGATGTCAATATCGCCTACAGGTTTTGAATTAATGACTGTGTACTCAGGTGATAAAGAGTATGAAATGCGTCATGTATCAATTCCATCTTTGCTTGAAAAGCAGCAAGTATATTTAGGTGAAATTTTATCAAAAGTTATCGCTGAGCTAGAAAAACAAGAAATGGAACATCGTGCAATGCATAAGGACAAAAAATTAGTAGATATTTTTCCACCCACAATTAGTTATCACTTTAGTAAAATTTATGAAGCCACATACAGCAGAGATAGCTTTTTTCTCGGAACCCCTAACTTAACCATTATTGCTAAATGTGTTGAGAGCTTTAAAGATGAATTATCCATTCGTGATGAATGGGGAGTATACGAGTCGATAGATTATCATTATGAACTGATTGATTACCCTTTAAAGCGTCTAGAATCGTATTTCAAGGGTGATGATTCTATAAATGAGAGAGATGCATATATTTATGCTTCATTTCTCTCGGATCAATTAAAATCAATACAAGAGATTGCTAAGGAGTTAGATGAGGAGTACGAATCAGCGCCGTAAGGCTAACACTTCACGGCAGCGGACGGACGAAAGCCGCTGGTGCTAAGTTAACGGTTATCTGCCGCCGCTGCGTTTTGCCGTTATCTCGTAAACGCTACCTGACCTTGGAAATGGTTCGGAAGCTCGATCGAGAACTTGACAAATCAGAAAATTGGTAGAATAAGTAGAGACGCTGCGATCGCACAATGCAGGAGAACGATCGCCTGATTCGTCGGTTTTGTCAGGAGTTGGAGATTGAGGTGCCGTTTTAGGGAATGGGGGAGTATTTTCAAAGATGGAGACTCAACTATACGAGAAATTCATTCAAAAGGTAATTATTTTAGGTAAACAAAAGGAATTTTCCTTAACCTCTTCTATCGACAACTATTTAATGATGAATTATCGGCTTAAATTAGAACGAGTCGATAAACTAAAAGCTTGGCTAGATGGGTTTAGACCGTTCGATTCCACGCTCATCGCCGAACTCAAAAAGCTCTATGATGTTCGCTTTACTTATAACTCAAATGCTATTGAGGGTAATACTTTAACCCAAAGTGAAACGGAATTAGTTTTAACGAAGGGCATTACTGTGGGGGGCAAAACCCTTGACGAACATTTAGAAGTTATTGGACATAAGGAGGCGATCGATTATATTGAAATTTTAGCCCAAAGAGATACGGAGATTAATGAATGGGAAATTAAGCAAATTCACAATCTTATTCTCCGCAAAATTAACCCGGAGGAAGCGGGTTGTTATCGCACTCTGGATGTGATGGCGGCAGGAACAAACTATCGTTATCCTCCCCATTATTTACTATCTCAATTAATGAAAGATTTTGCGCTCTGGCTCAACTCGGAATCTGCTTTGAGGCTCCATCCAGTCGAATATGCAACGATCGCTCATTATCGTTTTGTTTCTATCCATCCTTTTCGCGATGGGAATGGTCGAAGCGCTAGATTATTAATGAATTTACTCTTAATCCGTGCAGGCTATCCGATCGTGGTGATTAACAACCAAATCCGCAATGATTATATTAATGCTTTAGCTTACGGGCAACAAAATCAAGATGATTTAAGCGAGCTTTTTGCATTGATTTTTGATGCTACGATTAGTTCGCTTGTGGAAGTTTTAAGATTATTGGTGACTGCAAGTAGTAGCAGGGGAAAGGGACAGGCTTTTTATCAGGAGATTACTGATTTTCTCGATCGCAGTGGTGGTTTAGGGAATGGGGAATAGGTAATTTTGCCTCACCTTGGAAATGGTTCGGAAGCTCGATCGAGAATTAAGCTATAAATAAAACTCCGAGCTTTGCATCGACGCTTATTAGAAGCGAATAATTTCGATCGTACATCGCGATCGCACAAAACAAACATCAAATTCTCGAAAGAAGTTCGTTTGCCCTAGAATTAATGGAACCTGAGAGGCTTGTGCCCAAGCAAATGCTAGGCGAACTGGTTCCAGATTCCCAATTTGAACATCTACAAATACACCCCGCGCCTCAACCCTTGCTAGATTTCCAGCCAATGGCAAGCGGACATTTTGTTCCTTCCAAATTGCACCCAATTGCAGCCCAATGTCATAAGGTAATAGATTGACCGTAGACCCAGTATCTAGCAGTGCATTCGCCGAGACAGAAAAGCCTGCATGAATCAGAGTGATGGGAATCGTGGGTAATGCTTCATCGTCAGAAAAGGGAAACTCGATCGAACTAGGCATGAGCAGATGCCTCTCGATCGTCTCGAATCATCTGCATCATAATGTTTGCAGCTTCCGTTGCATCGTAGGGCGACCAAACCGGATACTCTGATGCAGAAAAGATGACTTGTAGTTCAGCGTCTGGGATTTGCACGGCTAGGAGTTTGAAGAGTGATAATTTGTCTGACTGGCTCAGATTGTTCACCAAAGGAATTAACTCAGCTAAAAACATGCTTTAAACTCCCAGAAGTACGAGAATACATCTATCATAAACGCTGTTTGACTTTGGAGATGATTCGGAAGCTCGATCGAGAATTAAGAATTCCGTAGGAGATTCCGATCAAGCTTTATCCCGCCCAAAAACCAAGAAAAAGCCGCCCTAAAAGGACGGGACTTTAGCCTTCCGCTAATTACCAACAACTATCATGGCAACTCAACAGAACTGGGTTTAGCAATATGAGGCAGCCCCCAGCCTAATTTTTCCCGCAAAATGTGGAAATATTCAAAAGGTTGCACCCGAACGAAGCGGGCTCGGTAGGGCGATCGCTCTATTTGCACCCAATCTTCCGGCAGAACATAACATCCGCCGTTGCCGTCTACCACCATTACCAGGCGGTTCGGGCTTGCGGGCAAAATCTTCACCGGTTCGGTGTTGCTAAACACCAAGGCCCGCGAAGCCATTGAATGCGGGCAAAGAGGCACTAACTGCAACACTGGCACTCCAGGAATAATTACAGGGCCGCCGGCTGACAGCGCGTAGGCTGTCGATCCAGTCGGAGTCGAAATAATTACCCCATCTGCGGCAATGTCCACAGAAGCGTGATTCCCGATCGCCACTTCAAAATGACACATACAAGTCAGCGGTTCCCGGTGCAGCACCATTTCATTGAGACAAAGCGCTTCCCAGAGGCAGTCGTTTTCTCGAAACAGCCGCACGGCTAGCATCGATCTTTCTTCTATTTCGTATTCTCCGGCGATCGCCTTTTCCAAAGCTTGCGGCAGCAAGTTTAGGTAAGTTTCTGTTAAAAAGCCCATGTGACCGGTGTTGACAGTCAGCAGTGGCACTCCAATCGGAGCCACTTGGCGAAATGCCGACAGCACGGTGCCGTCGCCGCCCAAAACCACTGCAAACTCCATGTCGCTGTCAAAACCGGGGGGGACGAGTTGGTCGATCGGAGTGTGGCACATCGGGCGATCGGGGCTAGAATAGCCGAGAATTCCTCCAGAACCAGAAACCGAGCAGACCTCCCAGCCGCGGGCAGTCAGCTTGTCTTGCAACTCTGCGGCGATGCGACAAGCCACAGGTTTAACATCGTTGTATATAATTCCTGCTTTGGGCACTTTAAAATGTAAAGGGCATTTTTTGTTTACTCCGTTTTTTAGTCTTAAGCTGCTCGTATTCTATTTCCTTGAGCTTCTTCATAATCAGATTAAAGTATTCTTCCAGATAAGATTCCAAAGTAGTAGTTTCTTTGGGGTCTAATCCGAAGACACTGTAAACCTCATCCATCGGAGCTTTCAAGGGTTTTCCGGCTGCCAAGACTTCTGAAAAAGCCAATCTGTCAGCTACGTTCCAACTCCACTCAAAGAACTTAGCAAATTGACGAGTAGCCTGCAACAGTGCATCTGGGGTGCGCGTGATTTTCGCTGGCTTTCCTGAAAGCCGCTCGCACAATCGCACGATTTCTTCAGCATCCCAAGCGCGATTTCCCACCACCGGAAAGGTTTTTTTAACGGTTTCGGGAACGGAAAGGGCTCGGACGGCAAATTTAGCAACGTCCTGAGTGTTCATGTAGGCAAGGGCGGACGGCTTGTTTGGCAACCAAACTCCTTGATTGTCCAAAATCGGCATTGCATACAGGCTGAGTATTCCTTGCAAAAAGCCGCAAGGTCTCAAAATTGTGTAATCTAGACCTGATTCTGCCAAAAAGAGCTCGGTACAGCGCTTGATTTCCAACAAAGGGACTTGGGGATATTTCTCGGCGTCGAGAAAGGAAATGAATACGTAACGCTTGACGCCGGCTGCTACTGCTGCTTGGATCAGCGATACTTTTCCATCCCAATCTGCTCTTTTAACATTCACAGAATCGACTGCACTAGCTGTTGCTGCATCAATGATAGCAGTGACGCCTTCTAGTGCCGGAATCAAGGTGTCTGGCTGACACAGATTCCCCGGTACAAGTTCAGCGCCCCATTCTTTCAAAAATGCCGCCTTTCTGTAATTTCTGACTAAACAGCGCACTTGGTAGCCCTCGTCTAGGGCGCGGCGGGCTATTTGGCGGCCGAGAGTGCCGGTGGCACCTACAATCAGTAAAGTCATCTAGGGATTAATTTATGAATCTTAAACTTTCTATAAGATGGTATCAGGTCTTTCTCAGTTTTTTATAAAAACTTAACAAAAACCTGAGATTTTCTCATCCAACGGCCGGTAGGAGAGGCCTTGTCTCAGCCTGAAGGCTTAGCGCGTAGGGCGTCCGGCGTCGGGGAGGAAACAGCAGCAAGCGAAAAATTTGGCGAGAGAGAAAGCCCTGCCGATCGAGCCTCCGGTAAAAATTTTGCCTTTAGTCTTGATACTTCTGTCTTGTCTGCGGTACGAGAGGGGGAGTGGGAGAGAAGGAGAGAGGGGATTCGGGGAGAGGGGGAGGATTTGACGATTTTTGATGTGCGATCGAAATATACAATTTAAATGCAACACAGCTTGCTAAATCTGCATAAACCGGGTTTTTCTCATCTTGCCGATCGTACTGCATGATGCTTTTCGGTAGAAAAACCCAGTTTCTGTGTCTGAGATGATAAATTATTCTTCGCCGCCTTGGAGTTTGAGCAGCAGGAAGCCTCCACCGATACCGACTAAAATTAGGGAAAAGGACAGAAAAGCTGCGCTAATAAATTCAGGGTTCATTTGTTAGATTTCCTTGAGGATTGCAAGTTTAATAAAGATAATTTGACACTCTCCGCTTTGTTAGAGACGGGGATTCTTAATGCAGTGAGCTAGCTGAAAATTGGCTATCTCTTGCGAGCAATTTCTGAACTGTTTGACCTTACCAAAGTAGTAATCAAAAAGTCGAGTTTAGACAATCTGCACGGGTTCATCTGAATCAAGCTTACTAGAATATAGACCTAGAGTTTGGACGTGTCCCGCCCTACTTTTTGACCGAAACGTTTAATTTTCCTGGTTTTTAGGTCAAGTTTTACTTGGCCTAACTGTCTTTATAGTGGCTGGGGTATTCCACTTAACATTACTACTTTTTGACCGATCGTTCCACTTGCCGATCGTGGTTTGACTTATCAACGGTTTTACAGCCTGTATCATGGTCAGTATTTTACTGTATCCAGCTTGCAATATCAACAATCGCGATCGAAGAACTTAACAGAGACTGTCAAGCCTGCTGTTGCGGCAACCGTACTCGACGGTTCGGACGCTGTTAATTGCCCTTTCTTGGGGATTGCTTTTGGCTGCTGGGCCGCTTTCATCCGCAGTCTCGGATTCCCCGGTTTTAAGGCTTTTTCGGAGATTTTTGGGGAAACCAACACGCTAATGCTAGAATTGATCGTGCTAAAATTGCTGTATTTTGTTGGAGAAAAGTGCCTTGACTCTCGATCGGGAATCAAAACTAGCTGTAACTCTCGGAGATCCGGCGGGAATTGGCCCGGAAGTGATTCTCAAGGCCTTGGCAGATCCGGCTGCTGCTTTGACGGTGACGATTGTGGGTTCGAGGACGATTTTGCAGCAAACTTACGATAAGTTGCGATCGATCGATCGGGCTACACCAGCAGCAAATCCCGAAACATTAAACATTATTGATATCGAACCAGACAGCAAGTGGGGCGCGATTGTCCCCGGTGTCGGGAATGCCGCTAGCGGGGCGGCTAGCTTTGCGTATCTCGAAAGGGCGATCGCCCGTACCCTTGCCGGCGAATTCTCAGCCATTGTCACCGGCCCGATTTCCAAAACAAGCTGGCAAGCCGCCGGTTACAATTATCCCGGACAAACCGAACTCCTCGCCGAAAAATCCAAATCCCAGCGTTTCGGAATGCTGTTTGCCGCCACATCTCCCCACAGCGGCTGGACGCTCGTAACTTTACTCGCTACCACACATATTTCCCTGCGTCAAGTACCCGATGCTTTGACTCCAGAATTGCTGAGCGAAAAACTGGAATTGCTGGTAGAGTGTTTGCGGGACGATTTTGGGATAGAAAAACCAAAAATTGCGATTTCTGGCTTAAATCCTCACAGCGGCGAAAATGGCAAACTGGGAAATGAAGAGCAAGACTGGATGATACCTTGGCTGGAAACGCAGCGCGATCGCTTTCCTCAAGTGCAGTTAGACGGGCCAGTACCCCCTGATACATTGTGGGTAAAACCGGGTAAAGTTTGGTACGGTTTAGCCAAACAAGCCCACGACGGTTACTTGGCAATGTACCACGACCAAGGGTTAATTCCAGTAAAATTGATGGCTTTCGACAAAGCCGTCAACACTACAATTGGCTTGCCTTTTGTCCGCACCTCTCCAGATCACGGCACTGCTTTTGATATTGCAGGTAAAGGGATTGCGGATGCCTCCAGCATGAAAGCAGCCTTGCAGTTGGCGACCCAGTTGGCCAGTCGCAGAGCAGCAGTTAGAATAAGGCGATAGCTTTAGTACGCCTGATGCTGCGAAAAAGTGTGCCATTCGTATTGATTTTCGCACTTGCGAGGCGGCAAGCCAACTGGTAATTTCTTTCGATCGGTCAAAATCAGATTCGGGTAGCACAGTATGGCAGCATCTAATGATAACTCAGGCAAAATATATCAGTCAGCACAAGAAGTTTCTGATGGAACTCTCTTCAGTCCTAAAGCTGGAGATCAGCTTCAGGAATTGCTAACCATACTGACTGAATTGCAGTTAGTAAAAAAATCAAAAAAAGAGCCAAGCAAGCTGAAATTACCGCCCTCCCAAAAGCCGGCAGAGCGACTTGAGGATGAGGAAAATCGGCGTCGGCAATTGTCTTTTCGGATCGAATCAGCGGCTATTGTACCCGAAGTATTGACTAACACCGAAGAGATACCGTCTCACAGACGACAAAACAATAATCTAGAAGCGGATTTGTCGAAAACCGAAAATGCAGCCAAACAATATCGACCGTCTGAGGAAGAATTAGAACAAGCTGTAGAGCAGTTTAAGCAATTGCAGCAACTGCTGTTTGAAAGGGATTTGCCGGAATTTTACAGTAATGTTTTGGGCGTGGAACAAAGGTTGGAAAATTTTGAGAAGCTAATATCTGAGCCGAAAGAATTAATAAATTTACTGACGCCGTTAGTTCCCGAGTTGGTGAAAGCAGAATTAGAGAATTTGAAGGCGGAATTAAAAAAGGCGATCGAATTCGCTAACAATGATAAAATTAATCGGCTAGAATTGCAGGGAAAATTGGCAAATTTGGAGAATCAAATTGCTAATTTCAACCAGCAGCAACTCCCGAATGCAGAACAGTTAATCCAACGGCTGATGCCGGTGGTGGGCGAACTGCTAAACCGCAAGGTAGAGGAGTCTAAGTTAGAGGTGGCTTCGGCGATCGCACCGACAGTCAACCAAGTAATTCACAATCAAAACGGGCTGGAAGAAAAGGTAGTAAGAATTGAAGATAGACTTACGAATATTCAGCACCGTTACCAGCAGGAACCGGAAGATTTAATCAAGCAGCTAGTGCCGATAGTTAGTGAGTTGCTGAACCGCAAAATTAGTGAGTTAAAGTTAGAGGTAGTAGAAGCTGTCACTCCTTCAGTACAGGTAAGAATAGCTTGGGTAGAAATAGAAGAAAAAGTATTGAGCATCATCGAGCGCCGGTTGGCCATCCAACAGTCGGAAATTCAGCAGCCAGAAGAGATAATGGCGATGCTAATGCCAGCCATAACTGATTTGCTGAACCGAAAAATCGATGAATCAAAATTAGAGGTAGCAGCGGCGATCGAACCTTTGATAGCATCAGCAATTCTTCAAAGAGAAGTTGAAGGAAAATTGAGCGAGGTAGAAAGTAAACTAAATAATCTTCAGCGACAGCAAAAATCTCAGCCGGAAGAAATAATGGCAAGGTTGATGCCGTTAATGATTGAGTCGCTGAACCGGAAAATCGACGAGACAAAGTTCGAGGTGACAGAAACGATCGCGCCGTTGGTCAACACGGCAATTCAAAACAGCGGTATTGCGACACAAATATTAAATAATGAAAATAAGATTGTCGAAGTTGAGCAGCAAGTTTTAGCAGAGATCCAAGGGTTGATGTCAAGAATCATGCCCGCGATTGTAGAGATGATGTCGCGGAGACTCCAGGAAGCCAAGCTAGAGATCGAATCGGCGATCGCCCCTGCTGTCGATGCGATCATTCAGAATAAAAGGATTGACGAAAGACTTGGGCTGATCGAACAAAAGATTGTGGCGATCGAACACCGAATTTATGAATCGACAGACTTGTTTACAGATTTACTGAAACCTTTGATTGACGAGCTGATGGTTAGCCATCACGCCCAACTCGAAAAGTCGGTCATCGAATCTATTTTACCGTTGTTAGATGAAATTGTAAGTTATAATTACAGGCTAAACGATAAAGTAGGGGAACTCGATCGCAAGATAACTGATGCGGAATGGAAAGGGGATCCGCAACAATTAGAGGCGCAAATTAAAATCATGTTTCCTGAAATGATGCTGCGCACAATTAACGAATCAAAAGTAGCATTTACCGAAACGATAGCGCCGATCATTGATGAAGTAATCAATACCAAAACGCGGGAAAACAGGCAATCGATGGGAGAAGCCATATCGCCTGCCATTCCAGTGGCAATCACCCACAGAATAGTTGAGTCGCCAGATGAATTTGCAATGGCGATCGCACCGGAAATGGCCTCTGCTATCAAACAGCAAATTAATCTGAAGCGAGAAGCAATGTCGGATGCACTTTATCCGATTATCGGCAGCACGATTTTAAAATACATGGCAGAGATGATGCGGGAGATTAATGAAAAACTAGAATCATCTTTAAGTCCCGAGGGAATTACTCGCAAATTCAAAGCCAAAGTGCAGGGAATTTCTGAAGCAGAATTGCTGATGCAAGAAACAACGCCGCTGAGTGTTAAAGCTGTATTTTTAATACAAGCAGAATCGGGCTTAGTAATTTCAGCAGTGCAGCATTCCGAACGCGAACAGCTAGAATCGGACATGGTAGCGGGAATGCTGACTGCTATTCGAGCTTTTGTCAACGATTGCATATCTCAGTCGGGAACTATTGCAGAGATTGATGCTATAGAATACGGCACATCTACGATCGTACTAGAAGTAGCGGGCTCGTGTTATCTAGCAGTAGTGATGCAAGGAGAAACCCGCCAATGGTTTAAGTACAAAATGCGAGCGATATTCAAAAATATTATTCAAGAATACGGAGAGCAAATCCAGTCATTTAACGGCGATCCGACGACTGTGCCGGCAGAAGTCAACTTAAATTTGCAAAAATTAATCGATACAGATGTAAAAGTTAAATCTCCTAAACTGCCAATTTTACCAATTATCGGTTTGGCAGCGTTAGGTTTAATTGGCGTACCTTGGGGAATTCATCAATACCGCAGCTCAATTGCAGCCAGCTTAGAAGCAGATACAAATTTAGCTTTGCAATCTGCTCCAGAGTTATCGGTTTATCGCCTCGCGGCAGATGTCAAAGATAAAGTATTGGAGATTTCGGGACGAGTACCGAATCAAAAGCTGCGATTGAGAGCGGAAAAAATCGCTCAGCAAGCGGCTCCCAAATTCAGAATTGATAATAAGATTATAGCCGTTGAAGTACCAGCAGATCCGGTTTTAGCCGAAGCTGATGTCAAGCGGACTGTGGCTCTTTTGAATAAAGTAGAAAGCATTGAGATATCGGCTCGGTATGCAGAGGGAAAAGTCGCTGTTGCAGGCAGTGTGAGCAAGGCAGCAGATGCTGAGAAAATAACTCAAGCTTTTGATAAAATTCCGGGGGTTAAATCTGTAACAAATACAGTAACGATAGGTACTCAACCGCCGTCAGAAGCAATGGCAGTGCGCCTTTATTTCAGTACAGCTTCGGCAATTTTGGCGCCGAAAGAAGTAACACAAAAGCTTACCAAAGTCAAGGAATATATGGATGAAAATAGTACGAAGAATTTTAGGATAACTGGCTATAGCGATTTTAAAACCAGTCCTGCTGAAAATCAAAAATTGGCACTGGAAAGGGCGACAAATGTGAAAGCTGCTCTGGTGAAACAAGGGATAAACGGCAACAGAATACAAGTTGCTTCTAGTAAGGATCGTCCTGAAGGTGTGGAGGCAAATGAATCGCTGTCGCTGAGAAGATTAGTAACAGTTGAGGTGGTAAATTAAAGTTGGCAATTGGGCATAGGGCATAGGGCATAGGGCATAGGGCATTGCTAACCAATAACAAATAACCAATAACTCTTAAATTAATCGAACTCGCCCGGAGGTAAAGGCTTGTGTTCGATCGCCCTCCAAGCAGATTAGCAAGCGGCCGCATCCGTCAATCCCGGCGGCTTCTCCGCAGATGGTTTCGGAGGGAAGTTCGATCGACACCTGACAGCCAATCAGCGCATCGCGGCGGCGCAATTCTGGTAAAAGTAGCGCTAAACCAGACTTTTCGGCTGGCTTGTCGGTAGTTGAAAACATATCGGCTAGTTCGAGTAAGTAGTGGCGCAGTCGATCGAGCAAACAGAGTTCATCGGGCACATGACTAGCCATAGAATGCAAGCTTACCGCATTGCCGATCGCCCTTTCATCCAATCCCGCAGCCGCGAAATCTACGCAGCGGTTGAGTCCAATTCCCACAACAGCGCGAGTTTTGCCAGAAACATTGCCGGAAGTGGCTTCGCAGAGAATTCCGGCTAGTTTTTGTCGATCGATCCAGACATCATTTGGCCATTTCAGGCGCAACATATCGCGACAGTCGGGAACCAAATCCTCGATCGCGAAAATCACGGCCAAACCGACTGCTAAACTAATTCCGGGCAACAAATTGGGATTGAGGTTGTCGAGTACAAAACTCGCAGTTAAAACACCCGTCGGGGCGTGCCAAGTACGCCCGTGTTGGCCACGCCCGTCGGTTTGCTGCTTAGTAAATATGGCATCTCCGTGGCGAAGTTGGCCCGCGCGGGCGTGAGCCCAACTGTTGGTACTCGGACAGGTATCTAAGGTGTGCAGCCAGTGAGGGAGGTTTGGTCGATCTGATTCTGCGGATGCGGGCACGGGAATTAAGGGTAATTCAGACAAGGTTTGATTTGTAATATTTGATATCTCAAAGCTGATTATCGCAGGGCGATCGGTCTTTTGTGCTAGTTTGGACGATCGGCATTTTCGTCAGTCAGTCTTGGACGCACAGGGAGTCATAAACCCGGTTTCTTCGTAGATATCTAGTTGCCAAACCAATATTTATCGTAGAAAGCGGGTTTATTTAGCCTTAGTTTTACAGTCGAAAAAAGACAAGCAATCGCCCGCAAATTTCACGCTGCTTCCTGTTGCATTTCCAGTAACTCAGGAATTGTCACAAACCGATATCCCTCTTTTTTCAAACCAGCAATCATCTCGGGTAAAGCCTTAATAGTCCGAGATCGATCGCCCCCGCCGTCGTGCATCAACACAATCGCTCCCGGCTTGGCATTCTTCAACACATTCTCCACAAAAGCTTCCGGTTGAGCGCGCGGATCGGTATCGGCAGAAGTTACCGACCACATCACAACCGAATAATTCTGCTCCTTAGCATACTTAGCCAAGCCATTATTCAAAACTCCCCCCGGCGGGCGAAAAAAAGTTGTCTTAACTCCGGTGGTTTCGTAAATAAGTCTTGCCGTGCGATCGATTTCATTAGCCGCCGTCGCCGCATCCATCGCATCGTAAGGGTGATGCCACGTATGATTGCCGATCGCGTGACCTTCTGCCACAACTCGGCGAGCAATATCAGGAGAACTTTCTAGAGATTTACCTATCCAAAAAAATGTTGCTTTAATATCATTTTGCTTGAAAATATCGAGCATTTGTTCCGTTGTTTCTGGCCACGGCCCGTCATCAACTGTTAAAGCAATAACTTTCTGAGAATATTTGATTGTTCCTTCAAAAACTGTTTTTCCCTGAAACTGCTCAGGTGGCACAAAAGTTAAGTTTTTTTCTTTGGATTCCAATACGGTGAGAAGTTCCTCAATTGTGCGATCGAGATTAAACGCTGTACGATCGTCCCCAATCTCCTTGACTAACGGATTTACCGCGGCGGTTGCGGGGTTGTCGCTTCCCTGTTGGTTTCCTGGTAGCAGTGTACCGACGATAAAGCTAATCGCGGCCGCTGCAAGGGCGATCGCCGCAAAACGCCATTTTTTTCGCAGTCTTTGAAATAGATGATTTCCGGTCACTTGAGATTCCCTTCACTCCACACTGCCGATAATGATATGGGAATTTCAGGGAAAAGAAACCTAATTTTTGATAAATATGTCTGGGCGGGGATTGACAGGGGGCTAAAAGCGGGCTAATGAATCTGGGCGGTCGATTGCTGGCGCGACGGCGAGAATTCAGAGATAGCTGATAGATGAAGACGGCAGTAGGGACACGGCACTGCCGTGTCCTTACCCTGTGTAGTACAGTATGGAGATCGAACTTACCTGCGACTATACCACCAGTTTTGCAGCCTTATGTGCGTGTTTTCAATTGTTTCGGGTGTTAGGAGTGTTGGATTGGGCGATCGACACCCCATCTAAAAAACCCAATTTTAAAAAAAGTTGTATTACCCCCTTGACAGTTCTGTAATACGTAATGTAGTATGAATACATGGCGAAGGAGAAAAGCTTAAAAGCGTTACTCCCAAAGCGATACGAACTTTGAAAACAGAATAGATAATTAATCGTGTCACATACTTTTGGACATTGGCGGTGTAGACTCCGGCAACAATAACTCCCTTGAGTTGTAGTACGCGGAATCAACCGCCATCCCGTCCAAACAGAAATCTTGTGGGGCTGTAGCTCAATTGGGAGAGCATCGCTTTGTCACAGCGAAGGTAGCGGGATCAAAACCCGTCAGCCCCGTAAGTAGTCCCGTAGGCAAATTGGTTGAAGCCGTCACCCTCTCTGGCGTGAAAATTACGAGTTCAAACCTCGTCGGGACTCCCAGGTTAGATGGCCGAGTGGTTTAAGGCGTCGCTCTGCAAAAGCGATTTTCGTGAGTTCAAATCTCACTCTAACCTTTGTTCCTATTAATTAATAGGAGCAATCTCAAATCTGAAATTTCAAATCAGATTATATAGCAGCGTAGCTTAATGGTAAAGCCCCAAGTTCATGCCTTGGTAATTGCGAGTTCAAGTCCCGCCACTGCTACCAAATACAGGGATGATGTAACTGGCAACATCTCAGTCTCCAAAACTGATTTTCTGAGTTCAAATCTCAGTCCCTGTGCCAATTTTCTAGTGCTGTAGGCAAATGGTTTAAGCCGCTTGGTTTTCACCCAAGTGATTGCGGGTTCAACTCCCGTCAGCACTTCCAAAAATTCTGGGTTGGCCCTCCTACTGGCGTGGGTAGCTGTCTGTAAAACAGTAGCTTAAAGCGTTGCTGGTTCGATTCCAGCTCGACCCATTTGTAACTGTATTATGACTTACGCAAAAAACCCGGTTTCTGAGAAAGATTTTGCATCTCTACGAGAGATATTGAGATAGAAACCGGGTTTTTGACCCCCGTGGGTAAGTCCTGTGTATTTCATATGTAGTTGCAATCTTGAGAATGAGTTGTAACTGGACAACAATTCAGTTTGCGCGACTGAACATTCGGGGGTTCAAATCCCTCCGTTCTCGCTTTCGGAGAAGTGGCCGAGCGGCTTAAGGCGCTTTCCTGCTAAGAAAGAGCGGTTTAACAACCGTCGTGGGTTCAAATCCCACCTTCTCCGTTTCCCCCCGATAGCTCAGTTGGTAGAGTGCTTGTTTGAAGAACAAGAAGTCGTCAGTTCGATACTGACTTGGGGGATTGCGTTGCCTCATAGCTCAATTGGTAGAGCTGCACGCTGTTAACGTGATGGTTGTAGGTTCGATTCCTACTGAGGCAGCCATTTTATAAATTGCCGGGTAGACAAATTGGTAAAGTCGCCTGTCTCTGAAACAGGAGTTTATCAGGGTAAGAGCCTACCCCGGCATTCAATGATTGGGAAGTCGCCTAATTGGTATGGCACCGCTCTTTGAAAGCGGACAAATGCAGGTTCAAGCCCTGCCTTCCCAGTTCTGCTATCACCAAAGCAGATCAATTAAACTCCTGTAGCCCAATTGGTAGAGGCCGCAGTTTCAAAAATTGTGTTGTGTGAGTTCAAATCTCACCAGGAGTACCAAATTTTTCACTAAATTTCTACTTGCTCTTGTGGCGGAATTGGCATACGCGGCAGATTTAAAATTTGTTTTATTGTGAGTTCGAGTCTCACCAAGAGTATGAACGGGATGTGGCGCAACTTGGTAGCGCGGCGGCTTTGGGAGCCGAAGGTTGCAGGTTCAAATCCTGCCATCCCGACTTTGCCTCTATGATGCAATTAGTAGACATCTCTTGTTGAGTGCGAGAGTTTTGTTGGTGCAAGTCCAACTAGGGGTATTGGGTGTCAAAACCCAAAAGTGCGATCGATTTTGCCCTTGTAGCCCAATTGGTAGAGGCGCTAGACTTAGGATCTAGTTAGTGCTGGTTCGAGGCCAGTCAGGGGTATTTGGTGATAGCGCGGGTGACGTAGCCACGGTAGGCTTGGAGGTCTCATAAGCCTCTTCATAGCAGGTTCAACTCCTGCCCCCGCCACCAAAAAAGCAGGTGTGATGTAATTGGTAACATGAGGCTCTTGTAAAGCTTTCTTACGAGTTCAAATCTCGCCATCTCCTCTGGTAAAAATGCGGGTATGGTGCAATGGTAGCATCTGAGTCTTCCAAACTCGCGATACGGGTTCGAGTCCCGTTATCCGCTTGACTAAAACGATAATCAATCAAGGAGTTTCTGATGCCTGTAATTGCTATGGAAGTAAAAACCGCGCAAAATCATCCGAATGCTGATGCGCTATACCTCTATAATTTTGAAGCTCCGGGATGCGATTCAGTCCAAATTATTGCCAATTCTGAAAACATTTATAGTGTTGGCGATATTGTGGCTGTAGCTTTAACTGATTCCGTGCTTAAAGACGGGACAATAATCAAACCGACTAAGCTTCGA
The DNA here is from genome assembly GCA_031399265.1 of Cyanobacteria bacterium SOY_34_metabat_3. GTDB lineage: Bacteria > Cyanobacteriota > Cyanobacteriia > Cyanobacteriales > Microcoleaceae > Microcoleus. Next base: position 20,176 of record JANNOR010000148.1, read on the forward strand.
GGCGTTTATTCCTACGGTATGGCTTTAGGCAAGGTTGAAGCAGCTATTGGCTCCGATTTGTCAGCAATTTACTGTCAAAAAATGGTTTCTGAATCGGTACAAATCCAAAGTTGGCCGAGTATCGAATTGCTGTACAATCTCCGTCGCAGTTTAGAATTAGTTGGGGAAACTCCGAAGATAACTTATCGAGCTAAAATTAAACTCGACGGGACTAACGGCGGCGTTCAAATCTTTTCTGACGGTAGAGTTGCTGTCCAAAGCCGATCGCAAATAATTACGCCTGAAAACGATAATCTCGGCTTTGCCGCTTGGGTAAGCCAAAACATTGATTTTTTTGCCGCTCTTGCGAGTGCAGAACACGCAACCATCTTTGGGGAATGGTGTGGTAAAGGCATTCAGAAGCGGACGGCTGTATCTGCGTGCGATCGCAAAATTTTCGCAGTTTTTGCAGTGCAATTTGGCGGCGAATCTGGTAAATTAGCAAAACTGGAAATTCATCCCGACAAAATTGCTGAATTTTTGCCAAAACATCCCGACATTTTTGTGTTGCCTTTTTATGGAGAACCGATTGTTTTAGATTTTGGCGATCGCACCCAACTCGAATCGGCTGTCGAAATCCTCAATCAAGCGGTTAACACTGTAGAAACAGTCGATCCTTGGGTGAAAGAAACTTTCGGCATCGAAGGGATTGGGGAAGGATTGGTGCTGTTTCCCGAAAGCGATGAACTTGCAGAAAGACTGTCTTATGCTGAACTGCTGTTCAAAGCAAAAGGTGAAAAACACCAAGCTGTCAAAACCAAACAACCAGTGCAAATTGACCCCGAAATTGCTAAAAGTATTGACGATTTTGTCAATCTTTTTGTAACGCCAGCTCGTCTGGAGCAAGCGGTAACAGAAGTTGGTTGCGGTGAGTTTGACATGGACAAAATCGGAGCATTTTTAAAGTGGTTTAACGCTGACGTACAAAAAGAAAGCGTTGCCGAATTAGAGGTGGCTCAACTAACTTGGAAAGATGTTAATAAAGCAGTGATGAATGCAGCTAAAAAATGGTATCAAGACAAGTCTAAATTTTTGTAGTTTCGGATCGATCGCAATCCACCAAATTTGGGTTTGTAGCTTAATTGGAAAAGCACCTAGTTCGCTGCTAGGAAAATGTCGGTTCGAGTCCGATCGAGATCCACCAGAAATGGGGTCATAGCTCAATTGGTAGAGCGCTTGCCTTGCACGCAAGAGGTTAGGAGTTCAATTCTCCTTGATTCCATACGGTGTCTGAAGTCGAAGCGGTCGAGACTCTAGCCCGTGAAGCTAGTTATTAGCGGGTTCAAGCCCCGTCAGACACCCCTCGGAAGATGCCGCTAAATGGTCGGCAACTGGTCTTGAAAACCAGGGTACAGGTAACTGTAAGGGTTCGATTCCTTCATCTTCCTTTTTACCACCAGAAGTCGAAAAGTAAGACATCGTGCTGATAACGCGGGGATAGGAGGGGCAGTACCTCTCTGGTGGATCTATTGGTTTATAATAGGTCAATATTTGCTAGCCATTCAACATAGAAGCCATGAGCATTCAACTTCTCAAATTAGAATTGATTCAGTGGATTTTGTTATTGAAGGATACTCAACTTTTAAAGGAAATCCAAAAACTCAAAGAAAAGTCACCTGAAAAGACTGCGGTTCTCAAGCCTCGTCAATTTGGATGTGGCAAAGGAATTTTTACTTACGTTGCGGATGATTTTGATAAAACACCTCCAGGTTTTGAAGAATATATGTTGCCATGAAATATCTAATTAACACTCACATTCTAATTTGGTTTGTTGAAAGTAACGATCGGCTTGATGAAGATGTACGATCGTTGATTACTAATCCTATCAATGAAATTTATATCAGCTAAAATGAGGAGACGGCAGTGCCGTGTACCGACAAAATTATTTTGGGTTGGGACACGGCACAGCCGGCTCCAATATATAAATACCGTTACACCCG
>JANNOR010000150.1:0-14304 GCA_031399265.1 Cyanobacteria bacterium SOY_34_metabat_3
AAAATGCCTCACAGCCTCGTTTTAAACCTGCTGCCAGTTGCACCAATTCCATCCCAGTTTTTAAGCGGACGACACCTCCACGCTTTATTTTTGAACCTTGTGAGTGCTGTAGACAGCGATTTAAGCGCGTACCTGCACGACCAATCTAATGAGAAAGCTTTCACTTTAAGCCCTTTTCAAATCAGCAGAAAAGAGGGTAATCAAATCAGCGCACCGCAGACACAAAAGAGAGTTTTGCCTCCGGCTTCGCGCACTACTTTCCAGGCCCTACAGTGGGAACAAAAGCAAGCAATTCGCGAAAATACGCCGATTTGGTGGCGAATTTCCCTGCTGGATGACCGTTTGTTCGATCGGCTAACTCAACTTTGGCAGCAACTAAACTTCGAGAGCCCTTGGCATCTGGGCCCGACAAATTTGTACGTGACTGATATTGTCAGCGAACCGCGATCTAACCAGCCTTGGGTAAATTCTTGCACTTATGCTGAATTATTCGATCGAGCTTCGGAAACTGAGCGCGTCATTACTTTTACATTTTGCACTCCTACTAATTTTCGGCAAGGTGTGTACGATAGTGCGATGCCAACAAGAGAAAGTGTTTTTGGCAGTTTGGCCAACCGCTGGAACAAGTACAGCCCAATTGCGATCGAACCTACTTTCACCGAAGCTATTTTTCCCAGTTTCTTCGATATCCGAACCGAAGTTAGTACAGATTCTCGCAGTAAATTTATTGGCTGCGTCGGCGAAGTTAGTTATCGAATCATGGGAGATGTCAATCCGTTGGCGATTAAGCAAATTAACGCTTTAGCCGATTTTGCCATTTACAGCGGAGTTGGGCGAAAGACGCCGATGGGAATGGGAATGACGCGCCGATTGCAGAATTTTTAATCATTCACCTTTTGGCTTAATTTCACTAACGATTTCATAAACATTAGTATCGGGAATTTTTGCAAACAAAGGCGTCATCTGCTTCAATATTTCCTGATAAGCTTCGCTTTGATTGGCCGCCATTTCTTCTATACTTTCCCAAAAAATGATCGCAATCCCCTTGTCAGTATTGGGTAATTGCAGCAAATATGCTCCCTTAAAACCTGTAGCATAAGTTGCCACGGCTTTGGCAAAAAGTTCTTCTGCTTCTTTAAATTTTCCTGGTTTAAACTCGCCAATGGCAATGTAAGCAAACTGATGTCTGAGAAAGTCTAGAAATTCTGACATAGCTTTTTCCTCAAATCACGATACACTGAATTACATTTTAGCCGATCGCCGAAATTTTGTGAATATGGCTGTTCATAAGTCGATCGACTTATAAAAAACCTAACAGCGATCGATCAATTATTCTGCTCTAACCAAACCATTAAATCCGATAAACTAGAAAATTCGACTAACTCCTCTACCAAGCTCTCTAATTGCTCAACCGATAATTCCCCAATTCGAGAAACTACATCAGGATTTACGACTCCTAAACGTCGCTCCAGCATCCGCAGAATTAATGCTCTTTGACCTGCTTTAATCCCTTCTTGCATCCCTGCTTGACGGCCTTCTTGAATACCTTCTTGACGGCCTGCTTGCATCCCTTCTCGCATCAATTGAACCCGAGCTCGCTCCAAACCTTCTTCTATCCCTCTAGAAACTATTCCCTGCTGTTCTTGGATTGCTCTCTCTTCGGCTTCCATATCCTGCAACTCTTTCAAGCTTAAGTTAGCCTCATTGGCAATTTGAAAAGCTTTTTCTAGTTCTGGAACTGTTTCCATTGTGGCTGGAATTGTTTCTAAATCTGGAGTGTGCTTCATGAAATAAATCCATTTATCAGTCAAAGTTGTGAGTTCATCTAATTCTTTGTTGAACTTCGGCAACTCCACAAAAAACATTTCCACTTGGAGATGGGGATAATCAAATAGTTTCTCTTTTTCTTTGAAAACGAAATGAGAAATAACATCAGGTTGTTCTTTAAACATTTCAAAATCAGTAATCGTCAAAGCAATTACTGGCTTTAATCTAGGATAACCTTCTCTGATTTTGAGTTGGTTGGCATAGGTTTTGGCTAGGTTGTAGACGACTCGTTTTTCAAAAGCGGCTACATTCAAAACTTGCATTTCAATAATTACCGTTTTGTCGCCGGTAATTCGAGCTTTGACATCCAAATAACTATCTTTGAGTCCGCTAACGGTAGCAGCCGAGTAAGCGTCAATAATTTGTAAGTCTTGGATGATTGGTTCACCGGCATAAATTAGAGCATTTAAGAAGCTGATCAGGATATCTTGGCTGTCGGTGGAACCAAAGATTTTTTTGAAGGCAAAGTCTGTTTTAGGGCTGATAAATCTCATGATATTTTTCCTAGTCTATTTGATGGATTTATGAAAGATTTTGATGAAGTGCGATCGCCCAACCACAGAAAAAACTGGGTAGCTGCAATAGTCCACTTGAAATTATTAAAATACTTTTGCTATAACTTTACCATACAAATACCAATACAGCCAGCCAAAAAGTAACAAAAATGACAAAAATATTAGTAATTGAAGACAATAATTTAATCCGAGAAACCGTATTAGAACTTCTGGAATCGCGCGGTTTTGAAGCTGTCGGCGCCGAAAATGGACAAGTCGGTATCCAGTTAGCCGTCGCTCAAATTCCCGATTTAATTTTGTCTGATGTGATGATGCCCGAACAAAATGGTTTTGAAGTTTTCGCAGCTTTGCGATCGCACCCTGCAACCGCCAGTATTCCGTTTATTTTTATGACAGCCACCGAAATGGAAAAAGCCCTGGAACTCAAAGCAGACGGCTATCTCAAGAAACCTTGCAGCGTCGCAGAAATACTTCGGGCGATCGCAACTCAACTAGAAAAACCGACACTTACTAACTCAAAGTATCAAAAAGTACAGGACAATTCTGCGCCATCAAATCTCAGCTTGCGCGCCAGGAATCAAAAATATAAGTTTGAGATTGCGTCGGTTTGCTCGCAATGACGCGGACAGTAACGTTATTGATACATAAATTGAGGGAATTTCAAATTGGTTCCAGCCAGAGGTGGCTTAGACTGGGTATGTTGAATTTGGTTAAAAAATTATGAACGCACAACCCAAAGGCCGCCTAGTTTGGAATCACTCTACCCACCTTCCCGGTTTAATACCAATTTTACAGCGCCTCACCCTAAAAATGGGCATTCAAACCGTTACGCCTGGGGTCATCAACAAAGTTAAAGGACACATCCCCCGCATGACATTAAGAGTGTCAGTACCTATCCGCGGGGGATTTAAAATCATTGCTAGACAGGGCACAACCGTACAAGAAGTCTTTATATTAACCACTCTCAGTCAAGGCGACTTGGAAGAGATGATCGCCCTAACCCTAGCCAAGTGACAATCTTTGTTTGGCTAGCATTGCCCGGGCTCTAACTGAAGTAGTTTCGTCGCGATCGACAATTTCGTCAAGCCTTACCGAAACTTCCGCTAACCAATCCGGTTTAACAGTCGCAGCACCCGCCAAAGCTTGCAAACCCCCCGCTGCTGCGTAGCGAACCACCCATTCCGGGTCTCGGGACGCTTGTAGCAGCGTTTTAACAGCGCGAATTTGAGCTTCTAAAACTTGTTCTGCGGGCATAAGTTCCCAGCAAATCGTCCCCAAACCCCTAACAGCAGCCCGTCGCACGCTCAAAGCAAAGTCATTCACTGCCGCATCCAGCAAAACCTCCAAACCCCTGGGGTCGCCAATTCCCGCTAAAGCCCGAACCGCCCAAGCTCTGGCACCGTAATTGTAGCCGTCAAGCTGTTCTAGCAGCGGCAGCACGGCAGCTTCTCCGAGTTGAATCAGTCCGTCAACGGCGGCAACCGCAGCGCCTGGGTTGTTGTAACCGAGGACTGTAATTAATGTGGGAATTGCTTCTTTAGATTCAGCAGCAGCCAGTGCTTTGACTGCGTTTAACAAGCCTTCGGAAGAATCTGCTTGTTCGACAGCGCGAATTAGTTCTAATGCCATTTACTTATAGTATTTACAACAGGTTTACCAAACAATATTAGATTTAAAATTGCCGATCGTAGCAATACTTTTTACGAACTAAAAACCCCATGAAGCTGCGCTACCATCTCAGTGCGAGATGAAACATTCAGCTTGCGGAACATCCGTTTGAGAGCTTGCTTGACAGAGTTCTGCGTAATCCAAAGCACTGCACCAATTTCGGCATTTGTTAGTCCTCGTGCTACCAGTTCAGCAATTTGCAACTCTCGCGGTGTCAAACGCATTTCTAGCGGTGAAATCAAGGAGGTCGATCGCACCTGTAACGTTGCTAGACTGGCTGACAGATGAAGGCACAAAGCGCTCAAGTCGGCAAGTTCTCCAGCACAAAATGCAGGTGTGTCTCCCACGCGGGCAAAATGAATTGAACCGATGAGACTACCTGCGCCTACAATCGGCCCGGTCATAATGTGTTCGTGGCCGTAATAGCCACAGCAGCGTCGATACAATTCGCACTCTTTCCAACCTTCTGAGGTTAGCACTAATTGTTCGTGAGCCGGAGCGTGCCGATCGAGCACGTAGCGCATCACCGGATCGACAGCCCTACCGAATTTTTCGTAGCAATCTACAAAACCGTTAACATCAGACACGCCGCAGACATCAACCTCCGCAAGCTGGAACTCCTCATCGAGTAAATAAATTCCCCAACGCTGCGCGCCAAAATGCTCGCCAACCGCGTCCATGACGCGCATTCGCAGTTCGCGATCGTCCCGAGCGCTTGAGATTGCTTGAAATAGGGGCAGAAGAGAATTAGCCATCGATCGTTAAAAGTACCCACTTGAGGACTATGCAAGAAGAGAGATTACTTCTTACCATAATCTCTAGCAAAGGTTGAAATAATTTGAAAAATGACGAATCAAACAAAATATTGCATTGGTCTGGTGATTTTCCCCGGCATGACGCAACTCGATATGACTGGCCCTTACCAGGTATTTTCCATGATGCCTGACACTCGTGTTCTGCTGTTGTGGAAGACTCTCGAACCAGTGACAACTAGCGAGGGAATGACGATTTTGCCTACCGTTACCTTCAATGATTGTCCGTCATTAGATGTTTTGTGCGTTCCCGGTGGCGCGATCGGACAGGTGGAAATGATGCAGGATGCAAAGATGCTGGAATTTCTGCGCCAACAGGGAAAAACAGCAAAATATGTCACATCGGTTTGTACGGGTTCTTTGATTTTAGCTGCTGCTGGACTGCTTCAAGGATACCGCGCTGCTTGCCATTGGGCATTTCGCGACCAGCTAGGAATGCTGGGCGTTGAAGTTGGAACTGAAAGAGTGGTTGTCGATCGCGATCGAATTACAGGCGGCGGTGTAACTGCTGGTATCGATTTTGGATTGGTACTTGCTGGCAAACTCTGCGGCGAGGAAACTGCCAAAATGATTCAGTTACTTCTAGAATACAATCCTGCACCGCCTTTTAATGCTGGTTCTCCCGAAAGTGCTGGAGAAGTTTTAGTTGAGCAAGTCAAGAAATTTGGTGAACAGCTAATAGAGGCATCTCTGGAAGCAACAAAGAAAAGAGCGATCGGATTGGGTATTAATCAATAAGTTAATATCAATATCTAGCAGATTTGCTATTCACAGAAACTCACTCTGCTTCTCCAATTAAAGTAAATGCCGCCCAATCTCGCGGCTGGGGATGAGTTTTCATCGTGGTTAACATTGCCTGCCGCAATGCCTGTGCTTTATCGGGATTCTTCTGCAAGTTTTGATAAAATTCCTTCATTAATTCTGCTGTCGGCGCATCAGGAACCGCCCACAAAGAAACAATCACACTCGGCACTCCTGCCGAAATCAAAGCCCGCGACAAACCAATCACTCCATCCCCGGTAATTCTGCCTTCTCCAGTGTTGCAAGCACTCAAAACAACTAAGCTGGCTTGCAGTTTCATGTCGAAAATTTCCTCTGCTGTCAATAAGCCGTCATCGCTACCAGAGGGAGCAAGGGCGATCGCACTTCCCAATCCGCGCACATCATCCAGCAATCCATGCGTTGCGAGGTGGATAATTGATGCTTGAGGCATTTTTTGGACGATCGCAGCTTTTGTCCCTTGTGCGCCTAAGATCGCTTGGGTATTGAGCATCAGGGCGATCGCTTTGGCTTCAGCTTCAGCCCCTGGTAGAGGAGACAATTGCCGTTTGGGTTCTCCCGGAGAGGGAGACACACTCGGCATCGTGGGATTGCCCAAGACTAGAGCCCTGCCGCTGTTGGCTGGCTTCTGTACTAACTTCTGCCGTTGCTGTCGAGTCAAATCCAAAACTTGAATCGAAGGGGCGGTGAGAATCGTGTGTTTTTGGATTAAGTAAGTGCCGCTGGCATCTTGCAGGGCGGGGAAAGGTACTTGGAATAAGGAACCTTGAGGAATGAAAATGACATGGGCATTGGGGTCTTTTGGCAAAAGCGTTTCAATTGGGTCAATCAGCAGTTGATGCAGCGTCGGTAAGTTGGGTTGGGGTTGGGTGGATCTCAGACTGCTGCGACTGCGAACGGCAAGAAACTCCTGATTGCCAATAATTAGATCGGTTAGAGAGGCTTTGTGCTGCTGCCAGAGGGGTTTGAGGTCTACCTCGCGGAACGTAATTTCGCCCGTGGGTTGAATCACCCAGATGTAGAGTGCGGATTCACGCCCTACTTGTTTGCCCTGAATCTGGAATTCGTCGTAGACGATCGAATACTGCACCAAAGTGGCGTTCTGTGCTTTAGCGATTTGGCGGATTTGCTCCTGGTTGGGAGAAGTGTTAATCGCCGGATTTGTAGAACCTGAAGATAAGCGTTCTGTCAGCAGATCGACAAAGGCACGAGCACGTCCCCGTTCGGCAATTTCTAAGGCGCCGATCGGGTTATTTTGAGCCACCCGGACTTGTTGTAAAGTTCTATAAGTGCCAGCTTGTCCTTCAAAAATGGAGACTTTATTCGCGTCGTTGGAGCCGAGCATTTGTCGCATCGATTCCCAAACTTGAATCCCATTGATGAGCATTTTTTCAGCTTCTGTTAGGTTGCCAACTTTCAAGAAGGCTACTCCGAGGTTGTTGAGCGCCGCACCTTCCCCGTTGCGGTCTTTAATTTCGCGGGCGATGGCTAAAGTCTGCTGTGCATACTCAATGGCTTTAGTATGGTTGCCCAGAGAGTGGTAAACGTTTCCCAAATGACTTAGTGCCGCACCTTCCCCGTCGCGGTTTTTAATTTCGCGGGCAATGGCTAAACTCTGCTGTGAATATTCAATGGCTTTGGCATAGTTGCCTAGATAGAGGTAAGCCAGTCCCAACTTACTCAGTGCTGAACCTTCCCCAAGGCGGTCTTTAATTTCACGGGCGATGGCTAAAGATTGCTGTGTATTCTCAATGGCTTTGGCATAGTTGCCCAGAGAGCGGTAAGCCAGTCCCAAATTGCCCAGTGCTGCACCTTCCCCAAGGCGGTTTTTAATTTCGCGGGCGATGGCTAAGTCTTGTTGCCCATACTCAATGGCTTTGGCATAGTTGCCCAGAGAGCCGTAAGCACCTCCCAAATTGCCCAGTGCCAAACCCTCAATTTGGCGGTTTTTAATTTCGCGGGCAATGGCTAAACTCTGCTGTGCATACTCAATGGCTTTGGCATAGTTGCCCAGATTGATGTAAGCGACTCCCAAATTGCCCAGTGCCAAACCCTCAATTTGGCGGTCTTTAATTTCACGGGCGATGGCTAAACTCTGCTGTGTATTCTCAATGGCTTTGGCATAGTTGCCCAGAGAGCGGTAAGCGAGTCCCAAATTGCCCAGTGCCCCACCCTCCCTTTCGCGGTTTTTGATGGTGCGATAAATTTGCAGTGCCTGTTGCCAGGAATTCAGCGCTGCTGGGACTTGGCCAGTCTGATACTGTTGAATCCCCTGCTGTATTAGCCGATCGCCCTCTACTAGACGAGGATCGATCGCCTGAGCATTAGCCGGGAGTAAGAAGTCAGGCCCAGGGAATAAGGGAACAGTGGCAACTAGGAACAGGGAAATCGAAGCTAGGAAAACGGGAGTGAGTTTAGAGTCGATCGATTTAAGCCACCGAAAGGGAGAATACAGCATCGGATTCTAGAGTTTTGATTTTAGAGAATTAGCTTGATCGCCCGATCGGTTTTAAATTCAAAGCAAACTATCCATTAAGTTCATAACGTGGATAGCTTCATCTGACAAAGATAGAGATGCTTGTCGATCGAGGTGATGCTCCAAAACTCCTTTGAGCGCAATCAATTTCATGCTATTTTCTGCTAAAGTCTCAGAAATAGCTTGCGCTCCGGGCAAATAGCCGATCGCCCCCAAATCCATTAAAGCCGATCGTCTCAACTGCAAATTATCCCCATTCAAAGCCGTTACCAACCGTTCGCCATAAACCGCTTCCCCAGTCAACTGGTACATCGCCCGCGCCGCAGCGTACTGCACCCGCTCCACAGAATGTTCTAAAAAAGGTTCAATTAACGGTAGGGATTCTATCGCTTGCAGTGTTCCTAAAGCTTCAATTACCGAGTCGTAAGGCTGCACTAGATGCGATTTTCCAGGCACTCGCAGGGCTACAGCTATGCCCCCATCTAAGAGTTTCATCAGCGGTGGAATGGAATCGCGATCACCCAGCATTTCTAGAGCTTGAGCCGCCGCTTCCCGCACGTAATAATCCGCACATTCCAAACAGCTAGTTAGCGCCGGCAAGGCTTGTTTATCGCCCAATTTTCCCAGAGCTCGCGCCGCATTTCGTAGTAGGGAATAATCGCCAATTTTCGTTTGTTCTGATTCTTCTTGCAAAGCCGCAATCAGAGCTGCAATAACTGCCGGTTCTTTGACTCGAAATCTGCCAACCCACCAAGCCGCGTAATAGCGGAGACTGTAATCTTGGGAGTGCAAATTTGCGATCGCCTGTTCCAATGTTAAAGACTCACCGCTAGCTAAATCCGTCGGCGGTGAGTCGGATTCATAAAAATTCATAATTTTTTTATTGCTAATATTATGCGAATATTATTCGGCGAATACTCGACGATTGAAATCGCGGCTACACAGACGAAACCCGCTTACGCGGGTTAGGGAAACTCGGCGATTGAAATCGCTACTATAGAACCCATGTGACATCTTTTAGGCTGCAAGCCTTTGAATCATCAACCTCATCAAAATCATATTAAGTTTGGTAGTGTAGGGATGAAGCATTTGGGCGACAATCGCTCAGAAAAACCCGATGTTTGATGTCCAAATGCTTCATCCTCTCCCCAGGATTGGCGATTTAAAAAATCTCAAATGGGTTCTATACAGACGAAACCCGCCTACGCGGGTTGAAGAAACTCTAACTCTTAGTCCGCGTAGGCGGACTTTGTTTGTGTAGTAGCGATTTCAATCGCCGTTTTCTTGGTTTGACAAGAAGCGATTTCAATGACTATTAATTATCATCCGAGGATGATTCTGCCGATTCTGCGATCGCACTTAAAGGCTGAATGCTGACAATTTTCCCGCCCATGCGAGTAATCCGCTGCATTTCTTGATTCATCCGATTGTACGGCACGGTGACAAATGTACTCGCGCTCGATCGAATCGAATAATCTACATTATTTGTATCATCGCTTTGGCGCAAGCCAACAACTTCGTACCGAAAACAGCGACCGGCGGAAGCTGTATTGCCACTTTTTCCAGCTACAATTTGACCAAACATAAGCTTATTAGTAATGGGGAATTGGGCATTGGGCATTGGGCATTGGGCATTGGGAATTGGGCATGGTGACTGTTCTCATCACCAATAACCAATAACCAATAACCAATAACTAATGACTAAATTGGAGTAATGCTGGCGATTTTCGCGCCCATGCGCTGAAATTTTTGCATTTGCGAGGACAAATCATCAACAGGTACGATAAAGGCTTTGCTGCTGCGACGAACGCTGGGATAGCCACCTGTGCGAATTCCCGAAACTTCCACGCGCAATAGCCTTCCTTGCTTACCGTAAGCTGCCGCGCCGCCGAAACCAGTGCTAGGAGTCACGTTTTGCGCCGAAGGCCGATATGCCCAACCTTCATTACCGCCGGAGGGGCCAACTACAGCGGTAGCGCTGTTAGTGCCGAGTTCGACGGCTAAGCGGGAGTTATTGCCTTCTAGTTGAGATGTATCGCTGTTTGCATAGCCGCGATACAAGCGGAACATCCGAGTAAAACCGACGGTTTTTTGTCCCCGTTGGGTGTTAAAGCCGCGGTAGTAAGGGACGATGCTCTCGCCAAAGTTTTCTTGATACTCTACTGAATCGATGTAAGAATCCACATCAGTTTCGTACCCTTTTGTTTGGTACAAATCTAAGTGATACACTACTTCTGATTCGTCGTAGGGAGCGCGACCGAGCAGGTGTTTGTAGTTTAGTTCGATCGTCCGAGTTTGAAAGCTGCTGTATAAAAACTTGGTTTTGTACAGTTCCGATTTTGCCACGGCGCGCACAAATTCTCGCACCGTTAAGCTGCCATCTCGCAGCAAAGATTCGGCACTTGTCAGGCGCTCGGATTTCATCAAATAGTCGTTGCCCAACAACTGACGGTAAGTAGCGCGAATTACTGTTTCTACATCATCTTTGGTGTAGTTTGGGCGCAATTCTACCTTCGGCGCATCGCTCAATGCGGATGTTCCCAGCCTGGACGCTGCTGTCGTAATAGCCACCAGATTTTCTCCTAAATTTATGAGTGTTAATTGAAACTTTTGTTTTACTTAAAAATTTTAGGACTCAGGCTAATATATGTCAAAGTAGAGTGCGCAGTGCGCACCTTACCCATATAAATTAGTCCTAATATGCTAAAGACGCTGTAAAAAAACGTCTTTACCAACTTTAAGCTGCGGTAATACTTACCACTTTGCCGCCCCGTTTGTTGATTTGCTGCAAGCGGCTCGAAAGTCCATCGTAGGGCACGAGATATTCGGTAGTAGTCCGCCGCACTTGAGGTGCAAACTTAGCCGAACCTTGCATTGCGGTGACTCGGTAGAGTTGCCCGCGAGAACCGCCGGAAGCACCAGCGAGAGATTGTCCGCCACCTGCGGTATAGATGGGCGAAGCCATGTTTTTAGCTACTTCCCAGGTTAACCGCGCTTGGGTTTGGTTTTGCGATCGATCGCTCGAAGCAAAACCCCGGTAAAGTTGAAACATCCGGTTAAAACCAACGGTTTTTTGACCTCTTTGAGTCGCGAAACCGCGATAGTAAGGCACTACACTTTCGCCAAAATTTTCTTGATACTCTACTGAGTCAATATAAGAATTGATTTCAGCTTCGTAGCCTTCGGCATTGTACAAGTCAACGTGGAAAGCAATTTCCGACTCGTCATAAGGAGCGCGGCCTAACAAATGCTTGTAATTAAGCTCGATTAACCGCGTTTGCGCGTTCGGGTAAAAAAACTTTTTCCGATAAGTTTCGGACTGAGCCATTGACCGCACAAAATCTCTCACTGAAATCTGCCCTTGCATCAGCAGAGATTCAGCGCTGGTAACTCGTTCGCTCGACATTAAATACTCGTTGCCGAAAACTTGACTGTAAGCCGCGCGAATTACTGCTTTCGCATCGTCTTGCGTCCAGTGGGGGCGCAGTTCTACCTGTCCGGCTTCTTCAAATGCTTTTATTCCCAATCTTTCAGCAGCACCTAATCCCGCCATCTTTGCTTCTCCCTTTTTGCTTTAAAAACCGATCGCGTTCTAAAAAAAGTATTTGGAAAACTAGGCTAAGATCGCAGATGCCCGGAATTCTAAACAACAGTTAACACTCAAGCTAACAGCAGCTTACAATTCCGGGCATCACGCAAATCTAGCTCAGGGCGTTGATTGCGTAGTCGAGGTAGGAATTAGCTTCCACTGCGGGGTCGCCACTGAGACCGTGGTTGCCTTTGATGTACTTGAGGGCTTCAACGTACCAGCTAGGGGACAATTCAAATGTCCGGTTGATTTCGTCGATGCCTGCAATCAGGTACTCATCCATTGGGCCGGTGCCGCCTGCAACTAAGCAGTAGGTAACCATGCGCAAGTAGTAGCCGATGTCGCGGGCGCACTTGGCTTTACCGGTTGGGGTAGAAGCGTAGTTAGGGCCTTGCATTTGTTGGGTGTACGGGAATTTGTTGTACACTGCTTGGGCTGCACCGTCGATCAAGCGCTGAGAGTTTGCTGTCAAAGCTTTGGCTGCTTCTAAGCTGGCGGTTGCTTGGCGGAAACGACCGAAAGCGGTTTGGATTTCGGTGCTGCTCAAGAAGCGGCCTTGAGAATCGGCTGCTGTGACTGCTTCAGTCAATGGGGTCTTCATAGTTTGCTGTCTCCCTAATGTTTGCGGTTTTTTTTGTACGAATGCGATTTGTCGCAAGCGCTAGCGCTACTTGACAAATTTGGTGGCAATGGCTGGGGTTTAGCCTACTGCGGAAGCGGCGCGATCGAAGTAGCTGCCAACTTCAGACATTAAGGAGTTGCAATCTCCACGAGTGACACCGTTAGGATCGTTAGCGATCGCCAAAGCGGCTTCTTTCATTTTTTGAACGCCGGTTGCTACAGAAGCGCCGGGTGTTCCCAATGCCAAGTAGGTTTCGCGAAGGCCGTTCAAGCAACGGTCATCAAGTACGCTGGCGTCGCCTGCGAAAATCGCGTAGGTGACATAGCGCAAGATGATTTCCATGTCGCGCAAGCAAGCTGCCATGCGGCGGCTGGTGTATGCGTTGCCGCCTGGGGCGATCAACTGAGGCTGCTCAGCAAACAAGGAGCGAGCTGCATTAGCAACAATGCTGGAAGCGTTGCTGGTGATGCGGTTGACTGTATCCATGCGCTTGTTGCTTTCGGCAACCATTTGGCTCAAGGCATCAAGTTGGCCGGTGGCCAAAAATTCGCCGCGGGCGTCAGCTTGGGAAACTACTTTTGTAAATGCGTCAAACATGAAAGAACTCTCCTACTTTGAGTTAATTGAGTTTGGTGGCGGTATAAAACCGTTAAGTTAAATTTTTTCAGGCGGCTAAGCCTGCAAGGGTTGAAGTTTGACGCCCGCTACTGCGAGGCGCCGACTCGTTCTCTCTCTTTCCGCTACCTGTACTATTGTGACATTGCAACGGACATTTAAGAAACCTTAGAAAATTTTACACCTTTTATGAGATGCGACAAACCTTGTCAATCAGTGTTTTTGTTAACTTTGGCCTGTCGTTTCAACCTTCTGATAACCTTTATACAATGCTCGCCCGCGTTTGTTTATTACAAATTATTACAGCAGCTTATCCCTCATAGAAGCTAAATCGGGGTTGACCGAGGGCGGGCAAGCCTTCTCTCTGCGGTAAATACGGGGTTGCTCGGGCAAAGCAAGAGTTTGATTCGATCGCCCAAATTGTTACGGTGGGCCCGCCCGAAATTTTCCGGTAGTTCGATCGCCCCTGTTGACTTTCCCCAGTCTGTACAAATTGTTAAGAAAAATTACGTTAATTAAATTTTTGCGAAAAAAATGCAGCGGGGAGCTAGGAAAATGCTACGAGACTAGCCCGATCGCCCGACGGGGGAAGTTTGCAGAAGACGCTCGAGAGTGATTGCCGGAAATATCAGCATTTAGAGACAAGACTAAACCTTGGGTAGTTGAGTAAAAGCCGAAGAAATTGGTAATTTTTAGTTAAGGTGGATTAGTGCTATTAGCGGTAAATCTATAAATAGATCGAGAGAGCCAGAGATACAGAAGTGTCTAGCTTCTTGCTTCTTACCTTTTGCCAATACCCGCTCGCTGCATCTACTGGCTGTAGCTGTTCGGCCGCAACCACCTTTATGCCCTTATGCTCGATCGTAATTTATGTCTTCAACTTCTCCCTCTTCTTGGCACACCGTAGCAATTGACAAAACCCTCCAGGAGCTAAGCAGCAACAAAGACGCTGGCTTGAGCAGCCAACAGGTGTCAGAACGCTTGCAGCAATACGGCCCCAACGAACTAGAAGAAATAGCAGGGCGTAGCCCTTGGTCGATTTTTGTCGATCAGTTCACCAACATCATGTTGTTGATGCTGATGGGTGTAGCCGTGATTTCCGGTTTCTTGGATCTCAAGTCCAACACTTTTCCTAAAGATGCGATCGCCATTTTTGCGATCGTGATACTCAACGGCATTCTCGGCTATTTCCAAGAACAAAGCGCTGAAAAAGCCCTCGCAGCCCTCAAAAACCTCGCTTCCCCCCTAGTCAGAGTCCTGCGGGACGGCAAAACTTTGGAAATAGCAGCCAAGGAACTCGTACCCGGAGACGTGATGCTGTTAGATGCTGGGGTGAAAATAGCAGCAGACGGACGGCTGATCGAAGCCAACAACTTGCAAGTCAGAGAATCTGCTTTGAC
>JANNOR010000251.1:0-5577 GCA_031399265.1 Cyanobacteria bacterium SOY_34_metabat_3
GCGACGGTTTTCACCAACCACCACTAAAATGGTTGACACGATAATTGCTGTCGCTCTTGACTTGATGAATCCGAAACATCTTAAAAACTGGTTTACTAATTGCTGCTACTGTACCTCATAACACCCGGAAGTGCTGTATCATCAGCAAAACATTGTTGGGGTTCGATTCCTGCTAACTCTGTAGTAGTGGCTTTATCGTACAAGTTATCCACTGCATCGCGATAGCCCCGCAGGTAATCTGCCGACAACTCATCCTCGATCGCGTAGAAAGTGCTCTCCGGTTCGATCGCCAAGATAGCAGAATCCTCTCCCGCTGATGTCATGACGCTGCTGAAAGCCCCTTCGTCTAACGTGACAACGGCTATGCCGAGAGTGGGAAACACCGCTCCCCCTGCTGCTTCGAGTTCGCTCAAGTCTAAGGCAGAGTCTGGGAAATCGGCAGCGCTTGCCAGTCCCATGATGCCGGCTTGGTCACTTAGGAGGGCTAACCCTTCAGTCACTGAATCTTCGCGGAAAGTAATGATGTAACGCCCTGTTGTTCGATCGGCTTGGGCAGTTGCTGGAATGGGAAAACTCGGTTGTGCAGACATAAATACCTCTTATTTTTTGTTATGAGAAATCCATGACAGTTTTTTTGACATTGATTTCTACTATTGTTGATTCTAATTAGACTGATTTCTAGTCAGCCAATCTGCTAATTTGATGGTAGAGTTCATCATCCAACCGTCCTTCTCCTGTATGGATTAGCCATTTTTCTAAAGCACGGTTTTCATCGGTAAATTGTTGAGATTTGCCATTCCCTCTAGCAACGACCAATCCATGAGAAATCACAATTTGCCGTAGCTTGCGGGGCGGGACGCCATCGCCCTCTACCTCTTCACCACCTTCTCGGACAATCAAACCACGATACCCCAACCCTTCATTAATAGCTCCTTCTCCTCGATGTATAGATAACGATTGAAACCGTTGTGCAAAATCCTGAGATTCTTGCACGGTCAATTCCCAATGTGGGTTTGGTCTGCCACTAAACATATCCACTTCTACTTGCATCTTTTTGTCTCCTAAAGCTGTGACCGAACATCCAAGCAAAGTCACCAAAAACATTAAAAAACCAAAGCCAATTATCCTTTCTGGAGTTGTTGTGAATGAATAAGTCCGTTGCATGGTCTCCTTGTTCAGTGTGGGAAACCCACATTTGGAATACTCTAAAATTACTAGAGCAGTTCTCAACCATCGCGAGGTACGCCCGTATCAATTACCAATTACCAGGTGTACCTGACTTAACACAGAAGAGCTATAGATTCTAGTTAATCTTTTGGCTCTTACAAGTGTAAAAGTAGCCACAGAAGATGGTGTAAGGCCCACGGTTACAGGTAGCTGGGTCAGTGATGACTACGCCACTGTTATCTACATTCCGAACCGCTGTTCCACCCGGTTTGTGACCCCAGAATCCTCCTTGCATTTTGCGATACCAGTGGAAATCAACAAAGCCCGGGCCAGGGGCGATAACCAGTGCTACTAAATAGCGAGAGGCTTCAGAGGCGGGGAAACAATTGTAGCGTTTGTGCAATCCGTCACATAGGGAAGCTTTGGTAACTTCTACGCAATTAATTGCGGTGTAAATATGTCCACATCCTCGTCCTGGTTGAGCAAAAGTATCTGTTCGCTTGTTGCTCGCATAGTTATAGCAGTTGTTGTTTTTCAGGATTACAGGGTTGTTGTTCCAGAAGCCGGGGTTATAGGGCGAAGTATCATAAACGCAGGTAGCAGCCACCTCACCTGAGCCTTCTACCGTCATCTTTGGTAAGTCTTTAACATCAGAGACTGAAATTCGGCTACTGCTTTCGAGTTGTTGTCGCAGGAAATTCTGCAACATTTCATCTAAAGGTAGTTCTCCTCCAAAAGCCGATGCTTCTGAAGACGATCGAACACTACTCATTGAGCCGATCAAACGCTCAGCAATCTCGTTCGCTTTATCGCTAGTGGCACTCGCACCGGCAGCCATATACATACTAGCCGGTAGTTCAAAGTCTTGGGCAAGCTCGTCAGAGAGGGGTTCAATGGTGAAACCGCGAAACCCTAATCCAGCTTCTGCTGATGCTGTCTCAGCTACAATACTGCGATTTTTCGCAATCTCTTTGAGCGTAGCTCGAGCTTCTTCTTCGTCTGTAATAATCCACTCCGGAGCGGGTCGTCCAGAAAATATATCGGCAGTAATTCGTAACATGATTAACCTCTTTTTTGAGTGTTTTTGAGAAAAATTTTCAGCTTAAGATTGTCAAATAACTATAGATAACAACCTTGTTATTTAATCCCAAAGCTGTTTTATTCTCCAAATCTAAGCTGGTAAAGGCGACTACCAAAACAGACTCGATCTGATTGCTGCGAAATTTTTATTTGCAGACTCATCCTAGATTTGTGGGAATGAAACAGCCTTGTATTTAATCCGTGCTTCTAAGGGTTGAATACGAAATAGTCAACATAGAGCCGAATCGGTTTTGCCCACTCGATATTGACCCAAACCTTGACTAGACCGCTTTGTGGGGAAACGTTATGGACTGTATATCGAGCCTCACCGATAAACTTTCCATTTGCTGGAAGTGGGGGATTACCTTCACCAATAGCAACGAAAACGTAAGAATTGGGTGTAATTAAGCCCCAATTGAGAGGCAAGATTTGCTGTCCCTTGAGGTTCCCCCAGTCATGGCGATAACGGTAGCCATTACCGAAAAATGCTGCGGCCGAAGCTCCATCTTGAGACATACCAAGTTGAACAACCTCTTCCAGATTAGCCTCTTGGCTTTCCTGAATTGTTGGTAACTGTAGTATGGAAGTCGGTGCAGAAAGTTCTTTTGTAGAAGACATAGTTTATTTCCTTGTTATGGAGTTGACGGGAAGTATTTTCTAGCTATATGCTGAAGCTAGAGAACAGCTTTTGATCTAATCATCATCCAAATTTATTTGGAGAGCAATACGACGATCCGCGTATAGGATTATGAAGATATTGCAACACTTCGACTACGCTCAGTGCGCCGCAAATTCTGTTTTTAATAACCCCAACTTTTCCAGAGCAACCATTACAGCAGCCGTCCGGGTTTGTACACCAAGTTTTTCGTAAAGATGCTCCAGATGTTTTCGGACTGTTCCTTCACTGCAAGCGATCGCTTTACCAATTCCGGCATTGCTTTTATCTTGGGCAATCCAGAATAAAACCTCCGCCTCGCGTTTGGTGAGTCCTAGCAATTCCAGGGCGGAAATAGAGAAGGATTGTAGTTCTTCTTCCTCCAACAGCAAGAGATATTGCTCTTTGATGCGATCGCAAATCAGACGGACTATTAACTGTTTTCCTGCTTGTTGAATATGCAAGGGCAAACAGCGAGATGGAATTTCCCCGTTAAACGTGAATCGCGAAATCTGATCCTGGAACCAATGTCGTAAGGATTCGGGCAATGAGTCGGGAATGTGGGGTGAAAAATACTGGCTTAAAAGTTCTTTTGCCCGTTGAGTCATGAATTGCACTTCGCCTGCAATCTCCACAACTATCGCCCCTACTCGATCCAAGATTTGTTGGATTTGTATCTGTGAATTCATCAGAAATATCTCCAGTGCCATATATGGTGAAAATAGCTAAAGTAGATACCCGTATCACACGGATATCTCGCTGATTTCACTCTTATTGAGTTCTACAACTGTAGAAATGCACTCTGAGATTTTTTGATAGTCCCTGATTTAAGTTGCTTTTCTTAAATATTCACTAACAATAACAGTCCATAGCTGTTAGTTACCAGTCACATAATCGAGTGACTTGCAATTTTTTTGTTTTTGTGTTAAGGCAAGTTGAGGTTGTTGTATAGATTAGCGATCGACTAAAAAGAAAGTGACTGTCAATCGGTTTGAGATTTGAGACTTGAGATTGCAGAAAATGTTTACTTGATAAATTACCTGTCAACATCAGGCGATGTTTCGTACAATACACTTGTAGCATCTAACAAAAAAGAGCGATCGAACTATGGGAATGACCATCACCGAAAAAATCTTGGCCAAAGCATCAGGGCGCACCAAAGTCGAGCCCGGAGAAAACATCTGGGTGGAAACAGACGTATTGATGACCCACGATGTCTGCGGCCCCGGCACGATCGGCGTATTCAAAAAGGAATTCGGCGATAATGCTAAAGTCTGGAATCCCGACAAAATTGTCCTAATTCCCGATCACTACATTTTCACCAACGACGAACGCGCTAATCGCAACGTCGATATTCTGCGCGATTTTGCACACGAACAAGGGATAAAATACTTTTACGACATCACAGATCGATCGAACTTCAAAGCAAATCCCGACTACAAAGGCGTTTGTCACATCGCCCTCGCCCAAGAAGGCCACACGCGCCCCGGCGAAGTGCTTTTCGGCACAGATTCCCACACCTGCAATGCCGGCGCTTTCGGACAATTTGCCACCGGTATCGGCAATACCGACGCGGCTTTCATCTTGGGAACCGGTAAATTGTTGATTAAAGTTCCCGCGACAATGCGCTTTGTACTCAACGGTGAACTACCAGATTATCTGTCAGCAAAAGATTTGATTTTACAAATTATAGGTGATATCGGTGTTGCCGGTGCAAACTACCGATCGATGGAATTTGCCGGCGATACAGTCGAACGTTTGACAATGGAAGAACGGATGACGCTGTGCAACATGGTAATCGAAGCTGGCGGCAAAAACGGCACGGTTGCGCCGGACAAAACTACGTTTGATTACGTGACTTCTCGCACTAACGTGCCGTTTGAGGCATTTTACACCGATGAGGATGCGAAATTTTATAGCGATCGCACCTACGATGTCAGCAAACTCGAACCAGTCGTCGCCAAACCGCACTCTCCCGACAATCGAGACTTAGCCCGCAATTGTCATGACGTGAAGATCGATCGAGTTTACATCGGTTCCTGCACCGGCGGCAAAACCTCCGACTTTCTGAATGCAGCCCGAATTCTCAAAGGAAATCAAGTCAAAGTTCCGACGTATTTAGTACCGGCAACTCAGAAAGTTTACGAAGATATGTTTACCACAAAATACGACGGTCAAACCCTGTCGGAAATCTTCTTAGCAGCAGGCTGCATCGAACCCGCAGCGCCTTCTTGCGCCGCTTGTTTGGGCGGGCCAAAAGATACTTTCGGGCGGATGAATGAACCGGAAATTTGCGTGTCTACAACTAATCGTAATTTCCCCGGCCGCATGGGGAACAAGGAAGCGCAAGTTTATCTAGCTTCGCCTTATACGGCGGCGGCTTCTGCGTTGACTGGACACGTCACCGATCCGCGCGAATTCCTACGTTAGAAGTTGTTTTTTACCAGTTGTAGTTCCCTGTAGGGACACGGCAGTGCCCATTAGTGTCAACTTAAGCTCAAATCCAGTCAGAGGTTGCTGTTTGACTATTAAGGCCAGATCCCCCCTAGCCCCCCTTAAGAAGCAGGGTGGATTAATTGTCAGAGAGGAATGTAGGATAGAAGAGGTAATCAAGTCTACCCGGACAGGGTAGACTATCCCTGCTGTAATGAATTAACCATGAATTTAATTGAAGC
>JANNOR010000278.1:0-4816 GCA_031399265.1 Cyanobacteria bacterium SOY_34_metabat_3
GTCAAGTTCCTCGGCGGTTGAAACCGCGTCTACACAAACAAAACCTGCCTCCGCAGGTTGAATTTCCTTTCTTCAGTCTCGCGTTGCGCGGACTTTGTTTGTGTAGCCGCGATTTCCAATCGCCCGGATTTCCAATCGCCCGGATTTTGATTGACTTTGACATTTAACCAAATATGGTTTACACTTGGCCGGTTGCGATCGCCAATGGTACGATCGGCTCAAGCTAAATATTTTTTTAAAGCGCCGAGGCGCAAAGTAATTTCATGGTATACTCTGGAACTGTTTGCTGGCTTCGCTTCACTGCCCGGATGACGATCGGGGCGATCGCAGTTTTGACCCTGTTGCAACCGCTTCAAGCCCACGCACAACAACCTTCTGGATCAGAGAACCGCCCGCAAGTCGATCCTGCCGACGACCCCACAGATCCCAACAATCTCCGCCCTGCGATCCAAGACAACAGCCTGCTGAGCATTCAGGGAGGTCAGCGATTGATGACAGAAGCCAGCGGTGCTATTTCCAATCAAAATTACACTGTCGCCGCTCAGAAGCTCCAAGAATCTCGCCAAATTTTTAACCAACTGTCCAATTTTTACCAACAACTCGGAAGCAGTTTTGCTGGAATTGACATCCGTTTAGCCGACAGCAACCGCACCAAAGCTGTAGAAACAGCCCAAATGCGCGACGAAGCTACTTATCGGCTGGCGTTGGTACACCGGGCGCAAAATAAGCCAGAACTCGCAGTGCCCCTGCTGATTCAGATTATTCGATCGCAGCAGCCAACTCGCGATTTAGGCAAAAAAGCTTACCAGCAGTTGCTGGAGTTGGGGTTTGTGGATACTCCTTTTCCCCGATCGGGCCCAGCCCCCAGTCCTGGGCCGCGATCGTCCACTAACAAATAGTTCCACTAAAATCTAAATTACAGCCGTTTATCAGAGAAAGCAATGGTTACACCATCTCAAGTAGCAGAAATGATTCAGACTGGATTGCCTGACGCTAAAGTACAAGTTAACGATTTGACAGGCGGCGGCGACCATTATCAAGCAAGGGTAGTTTCGGCTGCATTTGAAGGTAAAAGCCGAGTACAGCAGCATCAACTGGTCTACGGCGCTCTCAAACAGGCAATGGCTAGCGAAGCCATCCACGCTTTGGGCTTGGAAACTTTAACTCCCGCTGAATGGGAAGCGAAAAGTCAAGTTGCTTAATTGTTCAGTTACAAGCTGTATCGCAAGTTTGTGCTGGTGTCAATAGTTGCTTGAAATACAACTGCTGCACTTACACACAAAAACCAAAGAAACCGGGTTTTTTAACCGGAATCTATAGCTGTAACAAAAGATTTTCCTAAAAAACCCAGTTTTTGGGTCAATCAACGTTTAAAATTTTTCAAACAATATTAGGAGCAATCATGAGTACAGCAGCAAATCAAAGAATTGACGATTTAGTTAAGCAAAACAAAATCATGGTATTCATGAAGGGCAACAAGTTAATGCCCCAGTGCGGTTTCTCTAATACTGTGGTGCAAATTCTCAATACTTTGGGAGTGCCTTATGAAACTGTTGATGTTTTGGCAGACCAGGAAATTCGCCAAGGCGTCAAAGAGTATTCCAACTGGCCGACAATTCCCCAAGTTTATATCAACGGCGAGTTTGTTGGCGGCTCGGATATTATGATCGAGATGTATCAAAAGGGCGAATTGCAAGAAGTTGTAGAAGTAGCTTTAGCTTCTTAAACAGTTGACAGTTGACAGTAAAGTGTGAAGCGTGAGGTTTTTTTATGGAGATTTAAACCCACTAGCGGACAATTGTCAATTGTCCACTGTTTAAAATCCGACAGAAAAAGCATATCCCCGACTTCTTCAAGAAGTCGGGGATATAACGGCGATCGGGTTTTACATTGAATTAGGTTGATTGATAGCAGAAGGAAGAAGGAGGAGGAAATAACAAACAACCAATTCCCGATTCCCGATGCCCGATTCCCAATTCCCGATTCCCAATTCCCCAATTCCCATTCCAAATTCCCCATTCCCAAAATTAATGATTCATCTGAGTAAAACCGCAGCAACAGAAGTAACGCGCCTCAAATCCAAGCATTCTCACCCCGATGCTTTATTTCGCCTGGGCGTGGAATCGAGCGGCTGTTCCGGTTTGTCTTATACAATGGGTTTTGAAGATACGATCGCACCATCAGCCACTGTTTGCGAGTCTGAGGGTATCCAAATCGCGATCGACCCCCAGCAATCAAAATATCTCAACGAGCTCACCTTGGACTATTCAGAAGACTTGATGGGCGGCGGTTTTCGATTCCACAATCCCAATGCAGCTCAAAGTTGTAGCTGTGGCAATTCCTTTTCAGTTAGGGAATAACCAAAATGGCAAATAATCTTCAATCCAAAATCTAAATTTTAAAATCCTATGATGACACTCAAAGACTTAGAAATAGTCCAAAAGACTTTTCAAGAAGCCGGTCAAGATTATCAAGTTGAACTAGAAAGCGGGAGAATTGTAATTATGGGCCCGTCAGATATTGTATCTAGCGAAATTGGCATTCGATTGAGTGCCTTTCTCTTCGTTTGGGTGAATCCCCGCCGATTGGGAAGAGTTTTTGACTCCGCAGGCGGCTTTATTTTACCAGATGCCAATCTCACAGCACCTGATGTTTCCTTTGTGCGGGCCGCGCGTCTCCGCCGAAGTCCGCGTTATTTCGGAGAATTAGTTCCAGATTTAGTAGTAGAAATTAAATCACAGAGCGATCGCATAAAGCCGCTCGAAAAAAAGATTTTAAATTTTATAGAACTAGGATCGCAAGTAGGAATTTTGATCGACCCAGATGAAGAAACTGTTACAGTTTATCGTCAGACAGATGAACCGATTGTGTTGGGAAATGAAGATATTTTGACATTACCGGAACTTTTTCCCGGTTGGGAATTGCCCATTTCTGAACTGTGGCCGCCAATTTTTACAGAAGCAGAAACTCAAGGTTTAGGTTTCGGCGAATAGAATTCGCTGCTATACAAACAAAGTCTGCCTCCGCAGACTGAAGAAAAAGAGAGATAATTAGATCGGCAAAAAAAAAAATCTGATCGCCAGCCCCTACAGACTAGGGAGATATGGTAAAATTTTGGGTAAATTTAATATTTAAAATTAGTTAATTAATGAAACTAAAAACTTGCAAATTGTGCCTCACTACGCTATTTTGCAGCATCAGTACGATCGCCCCCAGCAACGCTGAAATTGTCCCGGATGCGAGTCTCCCAGTCAATACCACCGTAATTGTCAACGACAGTAATAACTTTATACAGGGCGGAACGCAAGCCGGAAACAATCTCTTTCACAGTTTTCGAGAATTTTCACTTCTAACAGGAGAAACAGCGTTTTTCAACAATTCTACAGACATTCAAAATATTTTTACGCGGGTTACGGGTGGCTCGATTTCTAATATTGACGGCATGATTAAAGCTAACGGTACTGCAAATCTATTTTTGCTGAATCCTAGCGGGATTATTTTTGGCCCGAAGGCTTCATTAAATATCGGCGGTTCGTTTGTCGCGACTACGGCGAATGCTGTGCAGTTTGGAAATGGCAGGGAATTCGGCGTCAATGTTTCACAAAATACGCCTTTGCTGATAGTTAATGTTCCTTTGGGATTGCAGTACGGACAACAGCCCGGAACTATCGTAAATCGATCGACCGCTGGACTGCAAGTGCGATCGGGCAACAGCTTGATACTTGCGGGCGGCGATGTGAGATTGGACGGTGGAAAAATTATCGCACCCGGCGGCCGAGTCGAGCTCGCAGCCGTTACGGTTGGGGAAACTGTCGGGCTCAACGCCTTCGGTAACAATGTGAGATTGAATGTTCCCGCGCAGGTAGCCAGAACCGATGTATCTCTCACCAACGGCGCTGAGGTGAATGTACGCGCCGGAGGCGGCGGGAATATTGCTGTTAGCGCTCAAAACTTCAGTATGTCGCGAGGAAGTACGCTGCGTGCAGGAATATCCGAAAAATCGGGGGCGCCTGACGCTTTGGCGGGAAATATAGATGTAAATGCGGCGGGGGCGATCGTTCTTGATGGTGACGGAACCTTCCTTTCTAATGCCTTGCTAGAAAACGCCACAGGCACCGGAGGCAATGTTAACCTCACGGCAAACTCACTTACTGCAACCAACGGCGCGCAAATATACGCAGGCATTCGCGGGCAAGGGGATGCCGGCAGCGTGAATATAAATGTTAGCAATGCAGCCTCCTTTGACGGGGCGAGAACTTTCTCCACCGGTGCGTACAGCCGGGTTGAAAGCCAGGGTACAGGACAAGGAGGCAACGTCAATCTCACAGCAGGCTCACTTAGTGTAACTAACGGCGCTGTCCTGCAAGCGAGTACGATCGGGCGGGGGAATGTGGGCAGCGTCAACATTAACGTCCGCAATAAAGCGATTTTTGACGGCACGAGTCGCGATGCCAAGGTCTTGTCCAGTGGTGTCTACAACAGAGTTGAAAATTTTAACAGCGCGGGTTCGGGAGGGAGCATTAATCTTACGGCTGGGTCGCTTTCTGTCACCAACGGTGCTGTTATCACTGCGAGCACGGCAGGCGAAGGCAATGCTGGCAATGTAACTGTTACCGTCCGCGACAGCATAACCTTAGATGGCATCGGCCCGATAACACCGGATTTGGGAGTTGAACAATCCAGCGGTTTATTCAGCAGCGTTAAATTAACAGGAGTTGGAGAAGGCGGAAATATTCGCGTCACAACTCGATCGCTATCAGTGACAAATGGTGGTGTTATTGTTACCAGAACAGAAGGGCAGGGGCGAGCTGGAAAT
>JANNOR010000287.1:0-39292 GCA_031399265.1 Cyanobacteria bacterium SOY_34_metabat_3
TGGTAAACTAGAAGATTGTGAATATTAATCAAAAGTAAAGTAACAAGCTCGGAGAAATCAAAATGACACAGCAAACCCTGCACGGAACCAGCCGCAAAAGAAAAAGAACATCCGGTTTTCGCGCCAGAATGCGTACCGCAACCGGTCGATTGGTAATCAAAGCCCGCCGCAGCAAAGGTCGCCACCGCCTCGCAGTCTAGCACTGCACTCTTGTTCAGGTTTCTGAACGATCGCAGCCATGTTGCCCGAGACAAACCGACTCAAGCACCGAAAAGACTTCAGCGCCGTCTACCGCAAGGGAATGCGCCGCAACTCCGCTCATTTCAGCTTAAGAGCTCTGCGTAAACCCAAAAGCGTCGAATTAAGCAAACCGACAGCCGAAAAATCCTTGCAGCCAACTCGCACAGGCATTTCTATCAGTCTGAAAGTTAGCAAACGTGCTGTAGTCCGCAACCGGATTAAGCGCCAGATTCGGGCAGCTTTGCGACAGCTATTGCCTCGATTAAAATTCGGGTGGGATTTAGTAATTGTCGTGCGTCCGATCGCACAAGAGTGCAATTATGTAGAAATTCTGCAAGAATTAGAGCAGTTGTTGGTAGAAGCCGAGGTACTAAATGGGAATTCGAGAGGAAGTATATTATGAAGGCGGCCCCGCGCCTGGAGACTTGATAATCAACTTGCTTCTGGGGCTGACAGTAGTGGGAATCCCCCTCGCAGTAGGATCGATTGTCCGGGCTCTGTGGCTGCGCTACCGGATCACCAGCCGCCGAGTGTCGGTAACTAGCGGTTGGATGGGGCGCGAACGCACAGACGTTATCTACTCAGATATAGTCAAAATCGTTACAGTACCTCGCGGTTTCGGAAGCTACGGAGACATGGTGCTGACAATGAAAAATGGCAGCCGGTTAGAACTGCGATCGATTCCGAAATTTCGAGCCATGTATGACTACATTAACGAAAAACTGCCCGCAGCAGCTCAAAAAGCCAACGCGGCCAAAGCTGAATAACCGAACCGCTTCGCCCTCTAATCAGGGTAAAGTCAGTGCGAGTATTGGCAAACTGATTACAAAAAATCCGCAGACCGGGCGGTCGATCGACAGGCAATGTCCTAAGATAGAGACAAAACCCGAAAAGTTGAGGCAGCCCGTATCCAGCGGATGCAATTAGTTCTCAACAGTAAACATAGAGCACCTAAATTAACTCAAAGCGAATGGATTTTGGTATCTCGTTTCTCTCCAACAACCTCATGCTGCCGATCCTAGATTTTTTCTACGGGATCGTGCCAAGCTACGGTTTAGCGATCGTAGCTCTGACGCTGGTGATTCGCTTTGCTCTTTATCCTCTCAACGCAGGCTCTCTTCGCAATATGCGACGCATGAAAGTAGCGCAGCCGTTGATGAAAGAGCGAGTCGATCAAATTCAAAAACTCTATAAAGACAATCCTACTAAACAGCAGGAGGAAATGAGCCAAGTCTACAAAGAATTTGGCAATCCTCTAGCAGGATGTTTCCCGTTAGTGCTGCAAATGCCAGTGCTGTTTGCGCTGTTTGCAACGCTCAGGGGTTCGCCGTTTTCTGACATAAATTACAGCGTTAACGTTCAAGTTTTGCCAAAAGAACAAATCGAAGCTGTTCAACCGCAAGCTTTTGCTACACCGCCCCAAAATATTTACGTCACAGGTACTTTTCACGCTCCAGTTGTGGGCGTGATTTCAGGCGGCGACAAACTCTCCGTCGGCGATACAACTAAGATTGATTTTCAAACCCCAGAAGGCAAAGCTCTCACAGCCCTAGCAGCAGAAAATAAGAGCGAAATTGATTTTGTTCCTAGCTGGAAAGTCATCAAAGGCGAAGAAAGTGTCAAGGTAGACGAACAGGGCAACATCACGGCATTAGCACCCGGTGAAGCCACAGTTCAAGGCACAATCCCCGGATTGGCTACTAACAAAGGCTTCCTGTTTATTGAAGCTCTCGGCCGCGTTGGCGCGATCGACTCAGATGGTACAATCCACTGGGATATTTTGGTGATGATCCTCGGCTTCGGCATCAGTTTGTATATCAACCAAACTCTTTCGGGACAAGCACAAGGGCCAAACGACAACCCCCAGCAAGCTACAGTCAACAAACTCACACCTGTCATATTTTCGGGGATGTTTTTGTTCTTCCCGCTGCCGGCTGGCGTGTTGATGTATATGCTGATTGCTAATATCTTCCAAACAGTTCAATCTTTTATTTTGTCCAGAGAACCACTGCCCGAAAACCTTCAAAAAATCGTGGACGAAGCAGAGGCGAAAACCCAAAAAGAACAGGGATTAGATGCACTTCCCTTTGAACCAAAGCGTTCTAAGAAAAAGGCTTGATTTTAACCATGAAAGAATCTCAAATGCAGCGCGGACAGCAATGGTTAGAAGAATTGCTAAAACTGTCCGCAATTCCCTCAAAAGTGGTAAGCCAACAGCAAGAAGATTGCTATTGGATGACGATCGATCAAAGTAACCTCACTCCCGAACAAGTTGCTATCTTAGTCGGCCCAGACGGTAATGTAGTAGATGCGATTCAGTACCTCTGCAACACTGTTGCAAACATAGGTAACGAATCGGATGAACCCATTCCTTATACAGTTGAACTGAACGGCTATCGCATCCGCCGCCAAGAGGAATTGCGATCGATGGCAGAATATGCAGCAGAGCAAGCGCGATCGACCGGAGTTGAATTTGAACTCAAAGCCCTGTCTTCGGCAGAACGCCGTCAAATACACAGCTTTTTGAGCGAATGTGAGGATCTAGAAACTTACAGTCAAGGACAAGAACCCGATCGGCGTTTGGTAGTGCGACGACGCTGACGGTAAGGAAGGAAGAAGGAAGAAGGAAGAAGGAAGAAGTTAATCTTTAACTATTCCTTTTGACCTTTTAATTCAAGAATTAGGAAGGCAAAAGATTATTATGGAGACAATTTATATCCCTCATCTACTCACAAAAACTGAGCGGAAAGAGGTAATTGATTTTGAAGAAATTATCCCAGATTTAGAAACTCTTACTCCGGTGCGGGGGCGACTGCAAGTGACTCACCAAGGAAATTATCTTGAGGTGAAGGCCAAAGCAGAAACAATTGTGACTCTCTCCTGTCACAGATGTTTGAAACAATACAATCACCGTTTGAAACTCCAGTCATCTGAAATTATCTGGCTCGAAGAAAAAGTGAATCAGCCAGATTCAAGTTCAGGAGAATTTGAAGTTGATTTAGAAAATTTGGTGGAAAATTTGTCGCCTGTTGGCTATTTCTCTCCCAGCGATTGGGTGTACGAGCAAATGTGTTTGGAACTGCCGCACAAACAGATATGCGATACAGAATGTCCGGGAATAGATTTAAATGATGCAGAAAAAACAGAAAGCTCAGAAGCTCCATCTGACAGTCGCTGGGCATCTCTGGCAGCACTCAAACGCCAATTGCCTTAGTCATTAGTCATTAGTCAGCAGTCAGTAGCTAATAACTAATAACTGTGGAATAACGAATGCCAAAAAATAAGACTAGCTAACAGCTAATATCAAATTCGGCATTGTTACCGCCTCTATGATTCGGCGGTTGAAACCGCTACTACAAAAACGAAGTCAGTCTCCGCAGACTAAGAAATAAACGGGGTTTTTAACCCAAATTTGGTATAAGAACCAATCACTAATGACTAATGACTCATAACCAATGACTAATGACTCATAACTAATGACTATTTTTAGCGACGAGTTTGAACTCCTGCTGCGATCGCGCTACCCCCTAATTTACATTCCCACGCGGGAAGAAGAGCGCGTAGAAGTGGCGATCGCCCAATCCGCCAAAAAACAGGGTTCTCGCGCTGTCTACATCTGGGATTTTGTTGACGGCTACCAAGGAAATCCCAACGATGCCGGATTTGGCAAGCGCAATCCCCTGCAAGCTTTAGAATTTCTCGAAAAATTGCCGGCATCGGCACCCGCAATTTTTATTCTGCGAGACTTTCAGCGCTTTTTAGAAGATGTCTCTATTTCCCGCAAGCTGCGGAATTTGGCCAGACTGCTCAAATCTGTACCCAAAAATATTGTCATCGTATCTCCGATAATTTCGATCCCGGAAGACCTCAGCGAAGTAATCACAGTTTTGGAGTTTCCCCTGCCTGCGGCGGCGGAAATCAAAATTGAGGTGGAAAGATTGTTAGGAGCTACCGGACAAGCCATAGAAGGGCGTTTGCTGGACGAAACGGTGCGCTCCTGTCAAGGATTGTCGATCGAACGAATCCGCCGAGTTTTGGCAAAGGCGATCGCCACCAGAGGCGAACTCCATCCCGACGACGCGGAACTAATTTTAGAAGAAAAGCGCCAAACAATTCGCCAAACTCAAATTCTGGATTTCTACCCAGCCCGCGAAAACATCTCCGATATCGGCGGTTTGGACAATCTCAAAGAATGGCTGCTGCGGCGCGGCGGTGCTTTTTCCGATCGAGCCCGCCAATACGGTTTACCGCATCCCAGAGGCTTATTGTTAGTCGGAATTCAAGGCACCGGCAAATCTTTAACTGCAAAGGCGATCGCCCATCACTGGCATTTACCCCTACTGCGGTTGGATGTCGGGCGCTTGTTTGCCGGATTAGTCGGGGAATCGGAATCGCGCACCAGACAAATGATTCAGCTAGCGGAAGCTTTGGCGCCGTGTGTGCTGTGGATTGACGAGATTGACAAAGCTTTTGCCGGATTAGACGGTAAAGGCGATTCGGGGACAACCAGCCGGGTGTTCGGGACTTTTATCACTTGGCTGGCCGAAAAAACTTCTCCGGTGTTTGTAGTCGCAACGGCTAATAACATCCAGTCTTTGCCGCCGGAAATGCTCAGAAAAGGCAGGTTTGATGAAATATTTTTTGTGGGTTTACCCAGCCAGGAGGAACGGCGGGCGATTTTTGAGGTACATTTGTTGCGGTTGCGATCGCACAACATCAAAAATTACGATTTAGAGCGCTTGGCTTACGAGACTCCCGATTTTTCAGGAGCTGAAATCGAGCAAACTTTGATTGAAGCAATGCACATCGGGTTTAGCCAAAATCGAGACTTTACCACAGATGATATTTTAGAATCAGCTAGTCAGATGGTGCCTTTGGCCAGAACTGCTCAAGAACAAATCCAGTTTTTGCAAGATTGGGCCGCTGCTGGTAAAGCTCGCCTTGCTTCTAGATACGGCAGTTTGAGCCGCCGAATTCAAGGCTAAGCTTTTGAAGCCAGTTGTCAGTAAACAGTCAGCAGTCAACAGTCAACAGTCAACAGTCAACTATGAACAGTGTATATAGCGTTTTCAAGTTTTTAGTGGGTTTTCTGCTAGCGATCGTCCTAATGGCAGGCGCTAGCGTGGCTGCTGCACTTTACTTTGCCGCCAAGCTAACTACTGCGCCCGAAAGACCTGTTTTTCCCAACGACAAAACACCAGTTCAGATTGCCGGCGCAGGCCCCAAGTCAACAGCTCAGGCCAGCCCAGTTTCTACGTCTAGCGATGCCCCCTCGGAGAAACCGCTGGAACCGGGAGCTTACCGAGCTCTGGTGACTCAGCCGATCGGCTTAATTCTCCGGGATAGCGGCAACCGAGACTCGAACCGCATTGGCGGTGTTGGTTACAAGGAAAAAGTGGTGGTTTTGGAAGATTCGCCGGACAAAGAGTGGCAGAAAATTCGGGTGGAGGATGGCAACCGCGAAGGTTGGGTCAAGGGCGGCAATACTGAAAAAGTCGAGGGAGAATAGGACAATTGCTTAGATCCTTGTCCCATAAAATTACCTTTATCGGTTTGTAGTGAGGACGGATAGTCCTAGTAGTTTGAGTCAAGAAGGGCTTGCTTTCTGAGTACAAACTAATTTGATCAAAGGTCGATCGGCTCGACGCGATCGGAGTCTGCAACTTGCCAATATCTATCTCCCGATTCGCCAAATGCAGACCACGTTTTTTTCTAAAAGTCAAGTTAAATTTATTTAGGATATTGGGGATCGCAGTCACTAGATGCTGAGACGGTGGGTGCGATCGAGAGCAAAATCGTAAATATGCCATCAAAGCCAAGCAGAGAAAAGGTTTCAAGCGCTGAAACTCTCAAGAGAACTTAGTACATTCATAAGTAAAATTTATCTAATAAATCAGAGTATGTTAAGAAAGTTAGCAATACTTTAAGCTTAGTTGCAAAAATGAGGGATTTGTCACCACCCCAGAAATAACAGTGGTAGCTTTGATCACAAGCAAAGATATAACTTTTCAGCTTAAAAGCTACCAACAATAAAAAATATGTACGACAAACGTCCCGATCGAGATTTGGCTAGTGCTGCTGTAACTGCGGCTTTAGGAGCTGGGGTTGTCACCTCTTTTGCTGTCAGCAGAGGCCAAAACCCTCTGGTAGCCTTGGGAATCACGGTTTTTGCAGCGGGAGTAGCTTTAATTTGCGATCGGTTCGGTTTAATTTAAGTTAATGTCCCATTTTTACCAACACTTAACCCCTAAAATCCCCGCCCTATTTGCAACTAGCAAGGGCGGGGATTTCTCATTTATCGTCAATAACTAATTTTTTCAGACACAACACCATAAAATATTCAGCAAAAATACCCCGAAACTGGTCATTTTCACCCCTCAAGGCTAAGATATGGCTGCAAACTTTTTTGCAGACACTCGCGTCTCCATCAACAGCGATGCTATCTTGGTTGTTACCTGCAATTATTTTTGAAGGCAAATTTTTTTCAAAAACGGGTGCTTCGCGCTTTCCAGGTACAACTTAGCCTTCGTAAATCCTTAAGAAACCAAAGCTTAGCTTTGGCAGTTTGTCCAAATACCCCAGCCACAATTTCACAGTAAAAAGTTATGGAATCCCTCGCCTACCTCGAACTTGCTCTTGTTTGCGAAGCACCCGCAGAGTCGAAAATTTTTAACAGTCCCAAGTGGCAAAACCGATCGAGTCAGACTTATGTCTATTTGCTGTCTCTGGCTTTGATGTTGTCGGTTTTGAGTGCCGCCGGTTCGGCTTTTGCTCAAATAGATCCGGGAAATCCAAGTTTGCGCTCTGTTCAAGACAGGTTGCGGGATCTAGGCTATTTTTCGAGAGCCTCTACTGGTCAGCTAGGCCCAGTTACGAAACAAGCTTTGACTAACTTCCAACGAGACTATCAACTGTCGCTGACTGGTAGGCCCGATCGCGCTACAGTGATCGCACTCAACAGTTTTGCCGGTGACGATCGACCTTTTAAAACTATTTATACAAATTACACGGAGCTGCGTTTTGGAGACACGGGTGCAGAGGTTTCCGCTCTCCAGCGCAGGTTGAAGCAGTTAGGCTACTTCAACACGCATCCTACAGGGAGTTTTCGTGAAGTTACCCTGCATGCAGTGAGATACTTCCAGCGAATTAATCGACTGCGGGTAACTGGAGTTGCAGACAGGCAAACTTTAGCTTTGCTGTTTGGTGCAGCCACTCCGATTCCCCCCGTTACGCTTCCAGATGATATCTCGGAAAATGGCGGTTGCAAGGGGCTGCGGTTCGGGGACAGAGGGGCGACGGTAGACTTAATCCAGCGGCAGTTAAAGGCTTTGGGCTATTTTGAAGGTGGCGTTGATGGCAAGTTTCGCGAACGCACTCTCTATGCTGTGACTCGTTTTCAGCAAGATTACCATCTGGTTTCTGACGGCTGCGCTGACACTGCTACTTTGACCGCTATCGATGCTCAGATGAGGGCAGCTCAAATTACTTCATTACCCGAGGAAAATGACCAGCAGAGTTATGGAGATTTTATCGAACTTGGCGACAGAGGTCGAGAAGTAGAATTTGTGCAGCGGCGGCTGCAACAATTGGGTTATTACAGGAGCCAGATTCACGGTTGGTTCGATCGACCAACTCAAGCAGCTTTGATCCGGTTTCAGAGAGACCGGGGGCTGTTCGGGACTGGGAGAGTCGATCGCAGCACCAAATCTGCTCTGCGGCAAGGTAACAGGCAAGCTGCGGCGCCTGGAACGCAAATTGCCGCCAGTCTGCGCCGGGGCGATACTGGGCTCGCTGTCCGCCAGCTTCAGTCTTCGCTCAAAAGTCTGGGCAAAAACCCCGGCCCGGTAAACGGAGTATTTGGAGCCGAAACTGAGTTGGCGGTGCTTTCTTTTCAGCAGGAACGCAATTTGTCGCCGGCGACGGGTATTGCCACTCCGGCGACTTTGGCGGCCCTGGAAAACGGATTAGCAGGTCGGGTGGCTGTTCCTGCTGTTCCCATTAGCAGCAGTTTCAACTCTCTCCGACGATCGAGCATTCAGCAATGACAAACAAACGCTGCAAGGCAAGGGCTTTTACACAGCCCTCACCGGCGGAGTTTTTGATGCTCCCACGACAGGCGCGATCGAGCGCGCAGTTAAGGTGTCATCCGCGACGATTTGTCCAGCAAAACTTTTTAGCAGCGGATTTGGCTTAGCTGCATCACAGAAATCGAGTTTTTGGTTTCCGACTCATTCCTGAAACGAGCTATTTTCGTGAATAAACCCAGTTTTGGCGCAAGTGCAAATTCCACTTGCGCCGAAACTTTTGTAAAAAAATGTAACAAGATGTACTTAAAATGCGACAATAGTGTATTGTTACTCGACTGCATCCTGGGTGCTGCTGTTGTTCTGGGCGATCGACTTCGGACAAGACCAATTGCTGGAAACCAAAGACGGCCATCCCATTCGCAAAGCTTCGTGGCACACCGTATGAATGGTTAGCTGGCAGTCTAGCAGGTGCAACCCAGACTTTTCAGCTTGCTTCATGCCAATTTTCAAAATCGAATCGTTGTTAAATTCGATCGTTCTGTTGCACTGAACGCAGACTAAGTGATGGTGGTGGTGCGGGTAAGGCTGGTTTATTTCATAGTGTTTGTGACCTTCTGCGAGTTCGAGTTCGCGGAGCAGGCTCATCCTTGCCATTAACTTTAAAGTTCGGTAAATGGTGGACAAGCTAATGTTTTCTCCGCGATTTTTTAACAAAGTGTACAAATCCTCGGCACTCAGGTGATTGCCTTTGGGGAGATTCTGAAAAACGTGCAAGATGGTTTCCCGTTGGGGAGTCATCCGCCAGCCTTTGTCATTGAGTTCGGATTTGAATGAAGACGCGGTGTAAAGTGCCATAGTGACCCTCTCAAGAAAGTCTGCCTATTGACAATCATACACAACGATCGAGATATTTTGCAAATATCGCAGCTTATTGAAAAAAGGTTGAGGAAAAAATTTATTTTTTGATACTTCTTGACTTTTAACAAGCTTTATGAGTTGCGGCAGAGGACAGAGAAGTTGTTTAGAAGTAAACCATTGTTACTTCTACTGAATCCCTCCTGCCTTCTGCATAAGTGCCGAATGCCTCGCTCCGCTTTTCTGGCAGAACGGGCAATAGCGGAGGCTGCGATCGTCGATCGCGCCCGCTTCCCTTGGCAAATTCAAGTCAGAGATTCGAGATAGTCGCGCACGCGGTTGCGACGCTTGGGTTGGCGGAGTTTTTGCAAAGCCTTGGCTTCAATTTGGCGGACTCGCTCGCGGGATAAGTCAAGAGCGCGACCAATTTCTGCCAGCGAGTAGGGGTGTCCGTCGCCCAAACCAAAGCGCATCAAAATTACATCTCGCTCGCGGCTGGTCAAATCTGCCAGAAGCTGCTGCAAGTCGCGGTGCAAAGCTTCTCGCATCAGCATTTCTTCTGGCGATACGCAGTCGGTTTCGAGCAAGTCGCCCAACTCTGTATCTTTTTCGTTGCCCACTTTAGTTTCCAGAGAAACAGAACGGGGGACTCGTAGCAATACTTCTCGGACTTGAGCCGCAGTCATGTCCAGCTCGACACCGATGTCTTCGATAGTTGCTGTCCGACCTTTTTCTTGAGAAATTTTACGCTGGGCTTTCTTGATTTTGTTAAGTTTTTCGGTGATGTGGACGGGGAGGCGGATCGTGCGGCTTTGAGTCGCAATAGCCCGCGTAATTCCCTGCCGAATCCACCAGTAGGCATAGGTGCTAAACCGATAGCCGCGGGTCGGATCGAACTTTTCGACAGCTCGCTCCAGTCCGAGAGTACCTTCTTGTATTAAATCGAGCAATTCTAAACCGCGATTTTGATATTTTTTTGCCACCGAAACCACTAGGCGCAGGTTCGCCTTAATCATGTGGTCTTTAGCTTCGACGCCTTCAGATTGAATTCTTTCGATCGCCTCCACCGTCATTTCTGCTAGCGCAGCCCACTCGCGCTTGCCTTCGGCCATAATTCGCTTCAGTTCTGGCACGTCACCAACACCGGCCGTTAATGCCCAGCGTTCCAAGGAAGGCTTGTGTCCCAACTGTGCGGCCAAGCGATCGCGCACCTCTATCAAATGCACGAAGCGCCCGATTAGCCCCTCTTCCTGGGAAGCGACGGCGGTGCGCAATTCCAGCAATTTGATATAGCGCTGAACTTTTTGAGCTTCGGAGACCTCTTCGTCTCTACCCAAGAGACGAACCCGACCGATTTCTTGGAGGTACAGGCGGACTAAATCTGTAGTGCGGCGGCTGGCATTTTTTTGCAATTTGGCTGCTTGGTCTGCATCCTCTGCCTCTGCTGCGTCTTGGTCGATGGGTTCGTCTCCAGCTTCTTCAGCATCTTCATCCAACACATCTACATCTTGCAAGGGATTGACTCGCAGTTGTTCGTCGAATTCAGCTTGAGCGTAAAAAGAGGTGGCTGGCATAGTGATTTTCTCAGTGGCTCCGGGTGAAAAGATGCTACGCTTAGCGGTTATTTATAATTTAAGATGCCCATTTTGTTAAGACGAAGCATCACCGCTTTTTGTTTCTTTACTAACTTTCCTGGCTTGGATGCTGTTAGCTCGATCGAACTTTGGCTGCCCCACTTGTTTTACCAAGCTTCGGGAAAACGCTAAGAACTTTCTGATGTAACAGGTTGAAGCCCCGAAAAGTGCGTTGTACTTCTTTGTTTATGTAGCTAGTATAGATAATGACTGGCTAAAAACAAGTGACCTTCGTCAGAAGTTAAGTTAATCTTCATCACCAATAACCTGGTTCCCGATCACTTCGGAAAATTCGCGATTTTTTTAATAAAACTTTATATAACTCGGCGTCGTTGATTAAATCCCTCGCAGTTGGGCGCAAGTTTAATCCTTACAGAATATGAGCAGAGAGCGTTTGTACAGTCTCCTGTACAGAGTTAGTGCCGATCGGCAAAAAGCGGGTTTCTTGATGTCTTTTACGTAAGCTATGAGTTTGAGGGGGCGATCGAGCGATAATTTTTTTGGGCTATTGGCTGCTGCTTGCGGTTAAGATCGCGTCCAGAATACCAGCATCTGAAACAGGGTCTTCTGATTGAGAATGTTTCTCTGGGCGTGACTTACAGCCGATTCCACGTTTATGAAGTATACCCCATATCGATCCTTCTAGGGACACTCCAAAAGCCGTGTCCCTACTGCACTTCATAAACCTGTAGTACGCTATCACTCAAATTCAGATTGCTAGCGCGGGTAAAGTTTCATCAGTTCCCTCACTTGTTCGGCGTGATACGAACTGCGAGTTAAGGGAGAAGCGACAACTTGTAAGAATCCCAAAGATTCGCCAAACTCTCTCCAAGCATCAAACTGTTCCGGTGGCACAAAGTTTTCGACATTCAAATGTTTTTGAGTCGGTTGCAGATACTGTCCAACTGTCAAAATATCGCACCCAACAGCCCGCAAGTCCTGCATCGCCTCCCGAATTTCGCCGTCTGTTTCCCCCAGTCCCACCATGATGCCGGATTTGGTATAAACCCCCGGTGCGATGTCGCGGCTTCGCTGTAACAGTTCCAGCGTGCGATCGTACTTTCCTTGCGGCCGCACCTTCCGATAAAGTCGCTTTACCGTTTCGGTATTGTGATTGAGTACATCGGGGCGGGCTGCGAGAATAATTTCTAAAGCTTGCCAGTTGCCACACAAGTCGGGAATCAAAACTTCTATAGTTGTATCGGGCATCGCCGATCGCACACCTTGAATGCACTCCACAAACTGAGACGCGCCCCCATCCGGCAAATCGTCCCGGTTAACAGACGTAATCACGACGTGATTGAGTTTCAGTCGCTGCACCGCTTGCGCCAATCTTTCCGGCTCTGTCGGATCTAGAGGTTGGGGTTTTTTCTCAAAATCGATGTCGCAATAAGGACAGGCGCGGGTACAAGCCGGGCCCATAATCAAAAATGTGGCAGTACCTGCGCTGAAGCATTCGCCGATGTTCGGACAGGACGCCTCTTCGCAAACTGTATTCAGGGATAAATCCCGCAAAATTTCTTTGACGTTGCCGACGCGCTCCCACTGGGGGGCTTTAACTCGCAACCACTGGGGCTTAACTGTCACGTCTGTCTCCGCCTGAGTAGTGTTTTACAAAACATTGTATACGAGCTTGCTCAATTTTTGACTCGAGTGTGATAATCTAAAAATACAGTGACTAAATTCGGGATGTAGCGCAGCTTGGTAGCGCACCTCGTTCGGGACGAGGGGGTCGCAGGTTCAAATCCTGTCATCCCGATTTTTAAATTAAATTGAATATTCCGCAGCAACTGAGTTTGTCTTGAGTTTGTTTGGGGCGATCGTCCGGCGTTCTATACTTAGGCTGAGCTGAAATTGTCGATCGGGCGTGTTGATTGACTTTTTTACAAAAATAACTCTAGCGCCTGTTTTGGCAAGAACAATTAGAAAATAAGGTGTCAACAATCAGGGCTGCAAGTCATTGTTTTCTCCATCTGTTGGAATTTTAGACTATGTTTAGCTATGGTTACTTACTGATTACTTAGAAATTTTACCAAACTTTGAAACCACAAGTAAGTAAAAATACTGAAATAATTATTAACTACAAGTTAATCAAGATTTACATCTTGAGATAGATGTATTAATATCTGAGTAAGCTTATAATAGGTATCAATTCATAGCAGTTTTAAAATCTACCCAAAAATCGGAGGATATTCTAGTGCAAAGAAGTGGCAAAGCCTTCGGCTCCTGCTCTCGCTGCGAAACAGTACCAGAAAAAATAGAGGGCAGCGGAGGTTTATACCTGTGGTTTCCAGTATCGCACACGCTGAACAAGGTTATTTCTGCACTGCCAAAGGCTAAACTTGAATTCCAGCTTTTAGAAGACAGCAAGTGTTTGTGCATCATGCTGGAGGGGATAGCGAGAGAAAAGTTTAGCGCCCTAGCATCATCAGTGCTGACAAATCAAGAGTTGAAAGACACAAAAGTTTTGTGGATGCGCGAAGTTGAACAACCGAAACTGAGCGATTTTTATCGCAGCACTTCCTTAGACTCTTTTATCAACTTCAGCAAATCTGATTGGCTGTTAGATTTATTGTCAGAAGAACGGATTACTACCCATTTTCAGCCCATTGTTTATACCTCAGACACTTCTAAGATTTTTGCCCACGAAGCCCTACTCCGAGGCATTGACGAGCAAGGAAACTTAATTCCTCCGGGTCGGATTTTTGGTCAAGCAGAATCAGCCGGGATCATTTTTCAATTAGATGCTTTAGCCAGGACTCGCGCTATCCGCGAAGCCAAAGTTCACGATATCAAAGAACTGCTTTTTATTAATTTTTCTCCCACTTCAGTTTACGATCCCGCTACTTGTCTACGAATGACAGTGCAGGCTATTGATGAATCGGGAATTCCTCACAGCAATATTGTTTTTGAAGTAGCGGAATCTCAGCACCCTCCTGATATGGATCACCTGATTAAAATTCTGATGTTTTACCGAGAAGCGGGATTCTTGATTGCAATGGACGATTTTGGCAGCGGTTCTTCTAATTTAAATTTGATGCACCAGTTACGTCCAGATTTTATTAAGTTGGATATGCAATTAATTCGGAACGTCCACCAAGATTATTATAAGGCACTAATTACGGAAAAAATGTTAGAAATTGCTGATAAATTAGAGATTAAAACTGTTGCTGAAGGTGTAGAAACTGTGGAAGAGTTAGAGTGGGTGCGAGAACGGGGAGCAACTTTTGTGCAAGGTTATTTGATTGCTAAGCCATGTTCCCCGCCGATCGCAGTTACGAGCTATATTGGTGGTGTTGAAACAGTGCCTATGTCTGCTTAAAATGTTTGCAGTTGCGGGAAAGCGCAACTGCAAACGACTCTTTTAAACGCTCAAATTACGCCGCAAAAAGCTTTCTAGAGATTCCATTCTCATGCCGTAAATAGATTCCAATTTTTGCACTTCTTCGGGAGTGCAGAAAAACTCGTTACCCAGCAATACCCGTAAAGTTCCTAAGCCTTTTTGAGCTTGAGGATTCAACAAACCCACGACATTTCGCAAGCCGTCAAACACAACCATTGGCGGGTTAATTACCACAGGTTCGCGATTGAACAAGCGTCCGAAAATGCGGGCAATGTCGTCTCTTGTCAGCACATCGGGGCCGCCGACTGGTAAAATTTGATTGCGGGCGCCTTCAACAGTTGGCGAGTCTACTGCAATTTTTGCCAAGTCGTCGGTACTGACAACAGATGTGCGGTTTTTGCCGTCGCCAATTAATAGGTAAAGTCCGGTTTCTCGAAATCTTTCTGCTAGCGGTAACAAGCTGGAAGCAAAACCAGCGGGTCGCAAGATGGTATAATTTAATCCGCTGTTTTGCAGGTATTTTTCGACTTCTCGCTTGGCTTTGAATACTGAGGAATCTTCGTATCCTCGATCGACTCCCAGTACAGACAGAAATACAAAGTGCTGCACTCCGGCTTCTTTGGCGCAGTCGATCAGTTCTATGTTAGCGCGGTAGTGTACGGCTTGAACGTCGCCGCCGGTGCCGTGGGTGCTGATGATGTACTGCACTCCTTGACAGGCTTTTTTAATATCTTTGTCTTGTTTTAAGTCGCCGATAAAAATCTCGGCGCCTCGGTTTTCTAGTTCTGAGTAGCGAGACGCGAGGCGAACAAATGCGCGGACAGGCTTTTCTTGCTGTCTGATTTCTCGTACAATTCGGCGGCCTAGTGCGCCTGTTGCTCCGGTTACTAAGAACATGATTTTTAGTTGTTGGTTGTTATTAATCTTATAACTTATAAATCAAATTTCGACAATTACGGGGGCGTGGTCGCTGGGTTTGACTAATTTTCTGGGATCAATGTCTATTGTACAGTTTTTTGCTTGTTCGTACAAGGGCAAACTGAGATAATGGTGGTCGATTCTCCAGCCGTTGTTGCGGGGAAATGCGGCGGCGCGGTAGTCCCACCAGCTATAATGACCGCCTTCTGATGTGAATTTGCGAAAGGGGTCGTTTAATCCTAATTCTATTATTTCTGTGAGTGCGAGGCGTTCGGGGACGGACAAGCCGACGGAGTTAGCATTGGCTTTGGGATTGTGGATATCTCGATCGTCCGGGACGATGTTGAAGTCGCCGCAAATGCACAAGTTGGGGGATTTGTCTAGTGCTATTTTAAGGTATTCTTGCAGCAGTTTGAGCCACTTTAGTTTGTACTCATATTTCTCGCTACCGACTTCGGAACCGTTGGGAACGTATACGCAAATGATGCAAATATCGTCTATAACCCCGGCTATGAGACGTTTTTGTTCGTCAAAGATACCTGTGGTTTCGTCGCCGAGAATGGGGGCAAATCCGGTGCTAATTTGCGTTAAGGGCGATCGGCTAAAAATAGCGACGCCGTTGTAGGATTTTTGGCCGGAAATGTAACAGTTGTAGCCGAGGTTGGTGAAGGGTTCTAGGGGGAAGTCTTTGTCTATTACTTTGGTTTCTTGGAGGCAAAGAACGTCTGGGGAGTTTGTTTGCAGCCAGCTAGTAACGTGTTCTAGGCGGGTGCGAATTGAGTTGACGTTCCAGGTGGCGATTTTCATTAATAAGGTGAGGTGAGAGGGAGAGCGATCGCACCTATTTTAACTCATTTTATTCACTGTCAAGTTACTTGATTTGATAAATGTAAGCATCTTCGATCCACGTCCGATCGACATAAGTATTGGTCATTCTCGTGCCCGATAAGTCTAAATTCCACTTTTGCTGTATCTGACGCAAGCCCTTAATTAATTCATGTTTGGGGCTAACAGCTACAAGTGCTGTCCAATCGATTTTCAATTCTGGTTTAAGTTGGCGAAAAACTGACAGAATTTCCCCATAAGTTTTCAGGGAGCCTTCGCGATCGTGCAGAGGTGAGGTGAGAATCAGCCGCCATGTTTCTGGTTCTGGCGCGTAGTTCCAGAGAGCAGAATCAACTGATAGATCTGCTACATTGAGAGCATCTATTAGTCTTTGACCTTCTGCTATTTCTCGATCTAATAATGTTGCTGTAGCCATTGTAAAACTCCGTGAGTGGGGTCAGTGATTGCTGAATAAATATCGAGGGCTTTTTGTCGGTTATGTGTTTGATAGCGGCTTTCTTCTGACCACTCTCTGACCTCTAACCATCGCACTGAAAAATCAGGATCGTTGAGGAGAGACTTTAACTCTTTATCAAGTTTAGCAACTTTAACCAACTTTTCTAAATCGTGGGTGTAACTGTCCATAACAGTTTTCTTGTCAGGAAAATCAAATTCCTGAGTTTGCTTGGCAATGCAAGCCTTTAAAGCGCATTCAATGACATAACCGCTGAGGTAGTAAGCACCTGAGTATTTATGATTGTTGAGCAGCACTTCTACTTCTTCAAGTCGAGCGAGTGCTAGGTTCTGTAAATCCTGCCTATTCAAAAGTTTAGCATACCTCCATAATTTTTTACTATCTTAGCTTTAGTTTAGCAGATCGATAAGTTTATCAGTTTTTGTTTCTGCTTTTGTTGATTATATACTCTCTGATTACTGGCCCGATCGTAAAGTGCGATCGCCCGTTTTGTTTTACTGTTTCAACTAATGACCGCCGTCCTAAAGATTGCATGACTTTCAATAATTCTGGCGGTGATAGTTGCAGGTTTTCTGGTATTTTTGAGATGTCGGCTGGTTCCGGGGTATTGGCTAGCCATGCGATAACTTGTTGTTCGGATGCGGTTAGGCGATCGTACTGCTGCTCCAATAGTGATTCTAAGTCTCCTAAAAATAGGGTATCATAGGATAGGAATTCGGAAACGCTGCCGCCGAATAAGTCTTGAA
This sequence comes from Cyanobacteria bacterium SOY_34_metabat_3, assembly GCA_031399265.1. Classification (GTDB taxonomy): domain Bacteria; phylum Cyanobacteriota; class Cyanobacteriia; order Cyanobacteriales; family Microcoleaceae; genus Microcoleus. The sequence goes on from JANNOR010000287.1 coordinate 17,064, forward strand.
TCATAGTGGCAACTATATTTAACCACAAAGGATTGCCCGAGTAAAGGTCAATTAATTCTGACCATTTCTCGGGTTCTGCTAAACCTTTTTCTCTGAATATTTCTTGTGCTTCGGGGCCTAAACCGTTGAGTTGCAGAGATTTGCAGGGGCGGTTTTCGCCTTCTAAGGCGGCGATTTCTTTGGGTTTTTCCCAACTTAGGAGAATTAAGCAACTGTTGTGGGATGATTCTGTTAGTTGTTTGAAGAATGCGCCGTAATTTTCATATCCAGGTTGGTAATTGCCTGCGAGTTGTCCGCTGCTGAAGATTGTTTGGATATCATCGAGGATGATCAGACAGCGGTGCGATCGTAAATAGTCGATTAAATATGGTAATTCGGTTTCTTGCTGCTGGGAGAGGAATTTAATTAAGTCGGTTTGGAGTGAGGCTAGGGGTGGCGCGTTGTGGAGACTTCGCCAGATGATGCGATCGAATTCGTGTTGAATTTGTGGGATTAGTTGGAGTGTCAGGGCGGTTTTGCCAATACCGGATAAGCCTAAGATGGTGATGAGGCGGGTGCGGCCTAAAATCCAGTTTTCGAGGGTGGAAAGTTCGGATGTGCGGTTATAGAATAGGTTGGGTTCTGGTGCGTCGCCTAAATCTTGACGAACTTTTGGTTGAGTATTGTTTGTTGGTTCGTTAAACTTATCGTTGTCTTGCGGTTCAGATTGTGAGGCTTCTGGGGAGTGCAAACTTTCAGCAGAGATGTTGCCAATATGGATGCAGCCATTCCCGACGAGTGAGACAATATTAGAAGCTTGTAAATTTTCCAATTTAGCTCTAAAGTTTGCTTTACATACTTGTTCCTCACCTAATGCAACTGACATAAGCTTCCACAATTTGAAACCAACTTCTTTAACGTATTTCTCAGAACGGTGGTGATCCTCCGCAATTTCCTTATATTTTTGATTGTTCCAAGTGCCGCGTAGTATAGCTTTTTGCAGACTATCTAAGTGTTTTCCCGTAGTAGTCAAAGCTAGATTGTCAGTAAATTTTAAGGCATCTTCAATATCCATTAGTCACGTAGATGCAAGGGGTTGACTTGATTGTAACCCAACTAAATATGACTTTTTCAGTAGCAACCAGCTAAATGTTACTTTTTATGACCTAGTTGGGATGGAAAAAATTTACTAAATATGACTTTATATGGCTTGACAAGATTTGGCATTTAGGGAAAAATTTATACTTAAGACAGCAAAAGGTTTTGCTAAGCGCTACTTGTATCTATCTGTTATGACACAACCGAATATTTTGGAACTCGCGAAACAGGGAGATGCAAAGGCGATCGCGCTTCTGCTGAACCGCCAGCTACAACCCAAGGGCATCACCGCCGCAGCTTCCCTTAAGGATGGTTGTTTACAGGTGATGCTGGAAGCGATCGAAGTACCTAGTCAGCAAGTCATGTCAGCGTGGGTGAGTAAGTCGATCGCTGGTTTGGGGGCTGCATCTATTGAGAAAGTGAAGGTTTACGGGCGACAGACGGGCGCGAAGGTGCCGGCCTGGAGTCAAGAGTTTGAAGTGGCGGGGCAAAATTTTCCTGTTGCGAATGTCACAGAGGATCCGGCAATTTATAGTGATAATACGGAGTCCAATCAGCTTAGTTTGAAGGAACGGGCTAAGCTTGGGGATGTGGAGGCGATCGCCAGTCTGTTAAATCTGCCGTTGCAAAACAAGGGGATTACGGCGACAGCGACTTTGCAAGACGGTTGTTTGCAAGTGATGCTGGAGTCGGATGGGGTTCCTGATGAGGAGGCTTCTATGAGGATTGTTCGCAGGGAGTTGACGAATTTGAAGGCGGGGGCGATCGCTTCTGTGAAGGTTTACGGGCAGCAGGCGGGTGAGGATTTCCCGGCTTGGAATCGAGAGTTTGAGCTAAAGGCAGAGGTTAGTTCAGATTCAAAAAAATTATCAACAGATAAATTTGCAAATAAACCTGAAATTTTGACTCAAGTTATTCAGTTAATGAAACAGCAAAAGTTTCAAGAAGTATTAGAAATATCTAAAAATCATCTTCAGGAGAATCCACAGAGTCAAAAAATTTTGCTGGCAGGAGGAGTTATTGTCTTAGCAGCTCTAAGCTTTAAAGGAATATCAATTGCTCAACAAACTCCATTACCTACGGTCGTTACCTCCTCTAGTCAGCCGTCACCAACCAGCGATCCAGTAAAAGATTCAGCTACAAAGTTTATGGAGCAATATTTAGATGACATCGTGAACAAGGGAAATAGCGGTACTTCTTACTGGTGTAGTAAGTCTCAAGATTTTGCATCATCTTTCTTTGCACCTAGAAACGTCAAAATTCTAGATATGGTAGCATCTGATACTACCGTATCGGTTACGATTCAGCTTGACTCCAGCAACAAGGGGGGTGGGCAAATTACAAATAATTGGTTAATTATTTTGGATAAGGAAGAAGAGCAGACTAAATCCAGCACCTTACACGATGGCTGGTGTGTTGCCTTTATCAGTGATAAATCAAAATAGTGAATAAGTTAAAATGTCTTACTTAATCTCAAAAACCACCGAACACCTAGACTATCCATTCCTATTAGTCACGCACATGGTATGTGCGGATCAGCAGATTCACAGTGAAGAGTCGAAAGCACTACGCGAACTAGCAACGCAGATCGGCGCTTCTCAACGCACTCTCGCTGAGATGGAAAAAATTCTGGCTCAAGAGGAAAACCAGCTTTCTGTAGAGGATTTAGCTCGAAAAGTGTCGCCCGGTGAGCAAAGTGAGGCCATGTCGCAAATGTTGGCGATCGCCTATGTTGACGGTTTCTGTTCAGCATTAGAACGCCAGATGGCGGAACAAGTAGCAGGGATTTGGAACTGGCCAACGGGAGAAGTACAGCGACAGTTGGCAGAAGTTGGAGCCTTCACTAATACCCGATTCATAGGCGAACACAACCAACAACAGAAAGTCTCTTTCGGTGCGCGTTTCCTTACAGGGGCTGATTCTCTACTTTCACGCGCATTGGTGGATAATGTAGCAAAGCTCACTGGGAGTGAGCAAAAAGTTGAGCAAATACGCCGGGAAATCCTGTTAACTGGGCCAGAATATGATGAGGCGATTCGTCAGTGTGCAGTCATCGCTGATGAAGATTACAAATTTGCAGAATTGGCACTTAAAACAGCTTTATCAGCCCTTTCCCACTTGGGAAAAAATATTCAAGTGGCTATCGAAGACATCAAATATAAAACAGGTGGAAAAGGTCAAGCTACCACTGCTAAGGAAGTCGCCAAGCAACTTGAGGATACTAGGAATGCTCTAAGTGCCGAAATTATCAAAGAAATGGAAATTGTGCGCGAGTCACTTCGCGCCAAGGAACGCGCTCTCAATCATTTCAGCATCACATTTATGGGCAGGACTAAGGCTGGCAAAAGCACTCTCCACGCCATAGTTACAGATGATGGATGGGATGCGATCGGTGTAGGCAAGCAGCGCACAACTCGGTTTAATCGGGTGTACGAGTGGAAGAATATCCGCATCATTGATACTCCTGGGATTGGCGCTCCCGGTGGCAAAAGTGATGAAGAAATTGCTAAAAGTATTATCGACGAGTCAGATGTGATTTGTTATGTGGTCACAAATGACAGCATCCAAGAGAGTGAGTTTGCTTTCTTGCGCTTATTAAAAGAAAAAGCAAAGCCATTAATTATTATACTGAATGTCCATAATAACCTGCGCGACTCTCGCCGGTTGGAGCATTTCTTAAAGAACCCCGATAAAATGTTTGTGATGGATGGTCAAAGTGGTCTAGGCGGACACATTGACCGTATCCGTCGCTACGCTCAAGAGCATTATGCTAATGACTATTTCAATATTGTTCCTGTGATGCTGTTGGCGGCGCAGCTTTCCCGCGAACCAGAACACGCAAAGAAGAAACAGGAGCTTTTTAAGGCAAGTCGGATGCAGGATTTTCTTGATTTAATTCGTGTATCTCTGGTTAATCATGGCGCAATTCGGCGCTCTCAAACTCTTCTAGGTTCTACCGTAGGCGAAATCGATAAACCTTATAAGTGGGTAAATAAACAAGCTTTAGTCTATGAAAAATTGACAGAAACTCTGAAAAATGAGCGCCAGGGAATCCAAAAGGACATCCGAAAAGCAGCTAAGGATGCTAAAGACTCTTTACTGCAACAAATCGAGAGGATTTTTCAAGATGCTATAGAAACTGTTCCATCTTTTGCAGAAGATCATTGGAACTGTAACGAAGTTGCCATGAAGCTGGGATGGGAAAAAAAATTAAAAGCACTTCGATTTGAAAAACGCTTAAAGATAGCTTATGAAGAGACTAGCAAAAAATTCAATAAGGAAGTTCAGGAAGTTCTGGAGGAAATAGGAAATGAATTACAGCTAATATCTGAGCTTGGCAGTAGCGATTTCAACTTTCCTGAGCAGGATTCAAACAATTTTCGAGATTTTGTGCGAATTGGTGGAGGCATTCTAGGGATAGTAGGAACTATTGCGTTATTCGTCGCCCCTCCTGTGGGTCTCGCTATCGGGATTGTAAGTGCTGTGGTTAGCGGGATTGTTGGAATGTTTAAATCCAAAGATGAAAAGCGACGCGAGGCTGTTATAAATATCTCAACTTCATTAAAAAGTCAGCTCAACACTCAGAGGCAAAACACTCTACAGCAGGCTGAGAGAGATTTTGGTAAGTATTCTGATTTTGTAACCAAAAATATCAATATCTATTTTGAAGAATTGATTGCAGGACTAGAGGCGATCGCGACTCAGCTTGAAGAAGCAAAAAAGAAGTTATCGGGTACAAAAAATTATCTAAATCGTGCTTATGCCAAGCGAATTATTGACTGGTGTGTTGAAGAAAACGAAACTCTCACAGATGAGCGGATCAACGAAACCATTGCCAAAGTTCAGCGAGATTTCGGGCGTAACATGAAGATTGTCACAAAATCGAAAGTTCAGCGACAAAAATCACTAGAGGATATTAAACAGATCCTTCAAGAGGATATTTCCTTTAGCAATCTCAAATCTCCCAAATAAGGACTAAACTACCATGACTCAGAACAATACCAACTTTAAAGCCGCTGATGTCGGTGCATCTTTCAAGAAAACGCTAGTAAAGTTTGACAACTTACTGGCTCAGGGAAACACAGCCGAACTAACAACTATCCGCAAAAAACTGGGTGACGAATTACAAGAGTATCGAGAGCAGGGGATTCTAGGAGTCTCCTTTGTCGGGCAGTACAGTGCTGGTAAATCAACCATCATTTCTGGCATGACAGGGCGGCGCGATATCCGCATTGATGCTGATATTGCTACTGATAAAACTACCAATTATGATTGGAACGGCATCAAGCTAATTGATACGCCTGGACTTTTTACAGACCGCCAAGATCACGATGAAATTACTTATGAAGCGATCAACAAATCAGACTTGCTGGTTTTCTGCCTCACCTATATGCTCTTTGACTCATTGACAGCAGAGAATTTTAAGAAATTAGCCTATGAAAAAGGCTATCGCTGGAAAATGATGCTGGTTATCAATAAAATGTCTGATGAAGCAGGAGAAGAAGAGCAAAAGATTGTCAACTACCGCACAAGTCTTGCCGATGCACTGAAGCCTTACAGTTTTGATGAATTTCCTATCTGCTTTATTGATGCAAAAGACTACTGTGAAGGCATTGACGGCAAGGATGATTTTCTGACGGAAATCAGCCGCTTTCCAAATTTTATTGAGGCTCTCAATCAGTTTGTAGAGCGTCGTAGCTCCCTTGCTCGTTTTGATACACCTGTCCGAATTGCTCTAAGCTGTGTGGATGAGGCTCAGTTGAGCTTTACTCGAAACTCTAGCGAAGATTCTGCTTTTTTTGAAGTGCTGACACGGTTATCTCGCACAGTGCGTAAAGAGCGCGATCGCCTGCGAACCAAGGTTGAAAATATAGCCCTAGAGATGTCTTCAGGAGTTGCTAGCGAAGGCAACACTCTTGCCACAGCAGTAGGTAGCGATCGGAATTTTGAAAGCCTTAATAAACAAGCTGAATTGAATGTGAAGACACACTATGAAAAAGCAGAAAAAAAACTGCAAGAAGCTGTTAATTTAGCTGTTGAGGATATCCGGCAAGAGGTTGAAGAAGTGCTAGAAGGTAATCTAGTCAAGAGTTTTGTTGCTTACCTAGATAAAAACCAAAATATATCAGCCCAAAATCCTGGTTCTGGTATGGATGTGGAGCGAATTAAAGGCCAAGTTAATTGGCTTAAAAAAATCGGTGAGACGGCCGGAGTGGAGCTGACTACTTTGGCAGCGAGGGGTTTTGCAAAGACCGCTGGACAAGGCTTTCTACGTTCTAGAGATGTAGTAGGAAGCGGTCTACATCAAGGTCTTTTAGCTGTGGGAAAATTTGTCGGCTTTAAATTTAAACCTTGGCAAGCGGTTGGTATTGTAAAAAACATCGGCAATGCTGCTAAATTCCTGGGGCCTGCTCTAGCAATTGTTTCGGTAGGAGTAGATATTTTACAAATGCAACAGGAACACGAGCGAGAAAGGCAAATGGCTGATGTCCGTCGCGATATTACGAGTCAATTTCAATCAATAGCAAAAGACTTGGAAAATCAAATTGAAATACAGCTTTTTGAATTTGAGCAACAAGTTTACGGAGAGATTGAGAAGCAAATTGCAGCCGCTCGTCAGAAGGAAGAGGAAGCGATTTCTACTACCAATACTTGGGTAAAACAACTGGCAGAAATCCGTAAGGATTTTGACGCGATTATCCAGTACATCACGAAGGCAACAGCTAATCCGAATACTTGAAGCTGAAAAAGTGCGATCGCCCTTACATCCCAATTTGTCAAAAAGCGCGATCGCCTTTACTCAGCCAAAGTTAAAATAGTTGTAGCCTCAGCCAAAAGTTTACACTTGACTTTATTGTTTTCCCCCTCAATAAGACAATGAGCTGGATTATCCTGCAAGGGATCGTGGCGGATAATGAAGCCTAAAGAACGGGCATATCCTGCTACCAAAACACCGACTTTAGTAGTGTCAGGATTTCTCGCACGAGCTAAAATTTCCTGGGGAGTTGTTAGCCTCGCAAACTCAACTGAGATGCTGTTATCAGGTTTTCCTTTAACCTGGAAAGCAACTGATTTTACAGTACCATCCTCATAAAGATGTACATTAGGAATTCGACGATAAAGGATATCGTTATCTGCAATTTCTTCTAGCACGATCTCATCCTGAATTATTCAATTAATAGCTGAGACAACACATTCAAGACTTCAGATAATGACACCTCGTTTTTCTCCTCAAATTTTCTCTCGCTTCCTTCTCCCTTAATTAGTAGATAGCTGAAACTCATATCGGGTTTAATTTCCACTTCTAGATTGCCCTGTGGACTGCGCCATTCCAGTTGCAGGCTACCATTAGCAATTGGTGCTGCATCATAGGGTAAAATTAGATCGCCAACTAAAGACGAAAGAGAGTATTTGACATGAATGAGCAACTGACAGGCTTTTACAAAAGCAACGGGCGAAACTGCTAATGCACCATAAGAATCCCAATCAGGTTCTAGTTGGGCAAGTTGCGTCAAGCGCTCTAATATTGGATCTAAGGAAACATCAGTTAATGTTGCTTGAGACATGGCTTTTAAAAAGATCGTATTTTATACTATATCATAGTTATTGCTGACGATAGTTCAATAGAGTCAGGCATGATAGCAAAAGCCCGATCGCCCTTAAATCCCAACTTGTGAAAAAGCCCGTGAAGCGCAGCTATCCCGTAGGCCATCGCCCTCACTACTTGATTAATTAACCTACTTTACTGCGACAGCTAACTGGAACCCCAGTTTATCTAGTAAAACTATCAAAGCATAAATTTCCTCGCCCCCACTCTCAGACAACATTCGATCGAATTTCTCATATATAAATTTAGCTTCCGTCGATAACTTATTCATCTGCAAATAAGCATCCACCACATCTTTAAGTCCGGCTCGCAGCAATTCTGGCTCTGGTGTTTCTGACTCTAATTCCAACATAACCTCGATATAGCTAGCAGCACTTTCAGGGCTTTTCAGAGAAGAAATCAAGTATTCGTGGTAGCTTCTACTTGTTGGCACTTTGAGTTCTTTCATAATCTCTCCAATATTTTTTAGCTTGGCTAATATCTTGATCTTGACTGCTTTTATCACCGCCACATAGCAGCAACACCACTGTTAACCCAATTTGTCCAAAATAGACCCGATAGCCAGGGCCATAATCAATTTTAAGTTCATAAACTCCGGCTCCTAGTGAGCGATAATCTCCCAGATTGCCTAGCTCAACTCGCCTGAGTCGTTTCTTAATTTTAGATACGGTTTTCGTATCTTGAAAGGAATCAAGCCATCCTTCAAAGGGACTTGTCCCATCGGCTTTTAGGTAGTTCTGTACTTCTCGTGGTTGAGCTTCCATAATTTTAACACAGGCGATCTGGATGTTAACTGATTTTACAGTACCATCCTCATGAATCCAACGGTAGGGAAACGGCACTGCCGTGTCCTAATTGTAGGGAAACGGCACTGCCGTCTCCTGATTTCGGCGGCAGAGCCTTGTCCTAATTGTAGGGAAACGGCAATGCCGTATCCTGATTTAGACTACTCTTACAAATGGCAACTCATATCCCCAGATTGTTGACTGAAACGCGCATTTTCCCGGTAGTCAACCGGACAGTCAATCACGCAAGGGACATCTTGAGCCAAGGCTTCTTTGAGGATGGGAATAAAATCGGTTGCAGATTCGACTCGATAGCCTTTTAAGCCCATACTTTCGGCAAATTTTACAAAGTCTGGATTGCCAAATTTCACGAAATCTGAATGACCAAAATGATCTTGCTGCTTCCATTCAATTAACCCGTAACCGCCGTCATTAAAGATGAGTGTCACAAAATTAGTACCGACTCGCAAAGCAGTTTCTAACTCCTGACAATTCATCATAAAACCGCCGTCTCCCGTGGCTGCTACCACTTTGCGATCGGGATAAACGAGTTTTGCCGCCACCGCACCCGGAATCGCAATTCCCATCGCCGCAAAGCCGTTAGAAATCAAACAGGTATTCGGTCGATCGCAATGATAGTGCCGCGCGATCCACATTTTGTGAGCTCCCACATCAGATATCACAATATCTTCCGGGCCCATGACTTGCCGCAAATCGTAAATCAGTTTTTGCGGCTTGATAGGGAAACCGTCGTCGGCTGCATATTGTTCGTACCCAGCGCGAATATCCGCCCGCAATTGCTTAGCAAAAGGGTCTGTTTTCTCCATGCGATCGGCACGCTGCAAAATTTCATTAAGCGAGTCAGAAATATCCCCCACAACTTCTACAGTAGGAATATAACTGCTGTCAATTTCTGCGGGCAGAGCTCCAATGTGAATAATCGGAATTTTGCCCTCGGGATTCCACTTTTTCGGGGAATATTCAATTAAATCGTAGCCAACAGCAATCACTAAATCCGTTTCTTCAAAAGCGCAGCTAATGTAATCGCGTTTTTGCAATCCCGTCGTCCAAAGTGCCAAAGGATGAGTGTAAGGAATTACACCTTTGCCCATGAAAGTATTAGCTACTGGAATATTTAATCGAGTCGCAAATTCCGTCAAAGCATCGCTGGCGTTAGCGCGGATCGTACCGTTTCCTACTAAAAGCAAAGGACTTTTTGCCTTGGAAATTGCCACAGCCGCTTTATTAAGACTTTGGTAAGCACCAAAAGTTTTTTCGCGGTTGTCTTTGGTTAGCGGCTCTCCTTCAACAGGCATTGCTGCGATATTTTCTGGCAAGTCAATGTGAACAGCTCCCGGCTTTTCACTTTGAGCAACTTTAAAAGCTTTGCGGACAATTTCTGATGTCGTGCTGGGGCGGACAATTTGAGCGTTCCACTTAGTAACTGGCGCAAACATAGCCACCAAATCTAAATATTGGTGCGATTCTATGTGCATTCTGTCCGTGCCAACTTGTCCGGTAATTGCTACTAAAGGAGCGCCGTCTAAGTTGGCATCAGCAACGCCTGTCATTAAGTTAGTTGCGCCGGGGCCCAAGGTGGACAAACAAACGCCGGCTTTGCCTGTGAGGCGGCCGTAAACGTCGGCCATGAAGGCGGCGCCTTGTTCGTGGCGAGTAGTGATAAATTTAATTGAAGAGTTTCTTAGGGCTTCTAAAACTTCTAAATTTTCTTCTCCGGGAAGTCCGAAAACGTATTCTACGCCTTCGTTTTCTAAACATTTGACCAGTAGTTGAGCTGTGTTCATTTCCGTTCTTCTCCTCTGTTAACTTTGATTTGTTCTCTGGGTCAACTTCTCGCAAAAATACTAGATAGGAATTTTTAACCGCAGATAAACGCGGATAAACGCAGATTTTTGGGAGTAGTTGATCGACTTTTACTTATTTTACCCAGACTGTTTTAATGTTGACAAATTCGTGGATTCCTTGGATGCTCAATTCGCGTCCGTAACCCGATCGCTTGATGCCGCCGAAGGGCAATCTCGGATCTGATTTTACTAAGCCGTTGATGAATACGGCGCCGGCTTCTAGTTCGTCCATAAACCGATCGCACTCTTCTCTGACTGTAGTCCAAGCTGTCGCTGCTAAACCAAAGGATGTGCTGTTGGCGAGGGCGATCGCCTCATCAATGTTCGCTACTCGGAATACTAAAGCTACTGGCCCGAAAAACTCTTGTTGGCGCGCTGCGGCATCTACAGGAATATCTGTCAGAATAGTTGGCAAGTAGAAATTGCCGGCATTCTCTGACAAAGGGCGGCCGCCTATCAGCAGTTTTGCTCCCGATTGGATACAGGCTTGCACTTGACTGTCCAATTCTTTGAGGATTGCGGGAGTAGCCAAAGGGCCGATATCGGTTTCTGGCAACATCGGATCGCCTAGTTTTAATTGCTCGAATTTTTCGACAAATCTTTTGATGAATTCATCGGCGATTTCTTCTGCTAAAATAAAGCGTTTAGCAGATACGCAAGTTTGGCCGCTATTGAGCATTCGCGATGTGACAGCAGTTGATAAAGCTACTGGTAAATCAGCGCTAGACATCACAATAAATGGGTCGCTTCCTCCCAATTCCAGCACTACTTTTTTCAAATTTTTGCCCGCAATTGCTGCCAAACTTTCACCTGCGGGTTCGCTACCGGTGAGAGTTGCTGCTTTTACCCGATCGTCCGTAACTATCTTAGCTACTTTGTCGGCTCCTACTAACAACGTTTGAAAAACGCCTTCGGGAAAGCCCGCTTCTTTGAAAATTGCCTCTATTTTCAAAGCGCACTGCGGCACGTTGGAAGCGTGTTTGAGCAAGCCCACATTGCCCGCCATCAGCGTCGGCGCCGCAAACCGGAAAACTTGCCAAAATGGGAAATTCCAGGGCATGACGGCTAAAATAGCCCCCAACGGTTGGTAACGGACAAAGCTGTTGCTAGCGTCGGTGGTTGCGGGTACGTCTGCCATAAATTGAGCCGCATTTTTGGCGTAGTAGCGGCAAACTAAGGCGCATTTTTCGATTTCGCCGATCGCCGATTTCAGCGTTTTGCCCATTTCTAGAGTCATCATTTCGGCGTAAATTTCGCGATCGCGCTCCAAGATATCTGCCGCTTTCTGCATCCACAGAGCTCGCTGCTCAAATGGCAGGCGGCGGTATTTGTTAAAAGCTTGCTCTGCTAATTCCAGCTTGGTTTCTATTTCTGCATCTGTCAGCGGCTCGAAAGTTAAGAGCGTTTCTCCCGTCGCCGGGTTAATAGTAGCAATAGCCATTGTTTGATCTCCTGTGTGAAAAACAAAAAACTCCCTTCTAGTTTTCAAGCTAGGCGGGGAGTTGTATCAACGTATTACAAAATGGGAATTTGCCAGCCACATTTTCAGGTATTGTTAATTTGCGAGTGCCGCAATTTTCTTAAAACTCTCAATTTCTGATTATAGTCCAAGATGCCGATCGCAAATCTTAAGAAAATTCGTGTTTATCTTGCTGGGAGCCGTAGGGTGCGTCGCCATCAAAAATCCTCAAAAAGAGCGAAAATCTCGCAGCGACGCACCTTGCAAGAATTAGGCATAAGGTGCGTCGCCATCAAAAATCCCAAAAAAGAGCGAAAATCTCGCAGCGACGCACTCTACGATAATCAGCTATTCCCCTGCCTCAAACAGATTTTTCCTCGACGTAATTCTGCACGTAAGACTGATAGTAATACCTGCTGCCTTTATCATTATTCGCCACCATTCCCAACAGCGGAATCCCCGCCATTTTTAAATCTTCAAAAGCCAACAGCAGCGCTTCCCGCTCAGTTTGATGCAGCCCCACCACCAGCATCAATCCCTTAGTGTGAGCCGCCAGCAAATTCGCATCCGCCAAACCCAAAAGCGGCGCAGTATCGTAAATAACCAAGTCAAAATGATTGGACAAAGCTGCCATTAAATGCTGCATTTTTCGGGAAGAAAGCACCTTTGTCGGGTCGGGAGGAACAGGCCCCGATGTTAACACAAATAGGTTTTCATCGCGGGGCGATCGCACAATCAACTTTTTCACATCCACATCATCCGCGATCGCATTGTGCAAGCCTTGCCAGTTTGGCAAACCCAGCATTTCGTGCACCTGCGGGCGTCGCAAATCCGCATCCACCAACAGCACTTGCTGACCCATTGCAGCCGCCGCCCGTGCTAGATTTACTGCCACAGTAGACTTGCCATCAGCTACTTGACAAGACGTAATTACACAAGAGTCGATCGGGCTATCAACGTTTAGCAACCGAATATTAGCATTGAGCGATCGAAAAGCCTCTTGAAAAGCATCCGTAGGCAGCGGCGAAGTTCCCACATCGATCGGACTTGTCTCAGCAGGAGGAAGTCTCAAAATTTTATCGCTAGCAGGAATCACCCCCAGCAAAGGCAGCCGAATCGAATGTTTGACATCCTCCGGAGTTTGGAACACCGTTTTATTGTTAAACCGTTCCGCCAACTGCGCCGCCAGCATACCGAACAGCAAACCAGCCAATCCCCCCAAAGCCAAATTCAAAGGCATAACCGGAGCAACAGCCATCAACTCGCCATTTTTGTAGCGCGGAATTTCCGGCTTAGCAATAACTTCCCAAGCAACCTCTTTTTTCCCCACAGCTTCAAGCTGCAAAGCTTGCAGTTTTCCCAGCAAACTATTCATCGTACTGTTAGTCAAATCCAACTCGCGCTGCAAATCGGAATAGCGGCGCAAAATCACCGGAAATCCTTGAGAATATTGACTCAACTGTTTAGCAGCTTCTTCTAAAACTTGATTGCGCACTCCCAAAACTTGAATAGAATTAGCAGTACCGATAAACTGCTCGATCAGCTTAATCCGCACCGGATCTTGAAAAGCCAGCACCTGCGAATTTACCTTAGCTAAATCAGTTCCCAGAACCTGTTGGGCTTCTTTTTTCAACAAAGGAATCAGGTTCTTCCGCTGTTCTCGCAGCAATTGCATTTGCGGAGTTTGGTCTGTAAAAGTAGCCGAGTTAATCGCAATTTGCCCTTCTAATTGCTGCAATTGAGTCAGCATTGCTTGATAGCGGGGAGCTTGACTTAGAGCCGAGGCCATCAGCGCTTGTTGCTGGTTTAATCCAAGCTGATTTTGCAGGTTAGAATAGAGCAATCTCTGCTGGTTGAGCTGCGTTTGCGCGTCCAATCTTTGCGCTTGAAGTTGGCTGATTTGCTGCGCGAGCTGTTGGGTTTGAATTTGCGGATCGATGAAATTGTACTGCTGCCGCAACTTTTGAATCTCTGTTTGCAGAGCTTGTCGGCGCTTTTGCTGGTTGGGAATTTGCGATTTCACAAAATCCAGACTCTGGCTAATTTGAGTTCTGGTATCTTGCACGCTGTAATTGCGGTAGCCCAGCGCCACTTTTTCCAAAACAAATTGAATTTTTTTCGGATCGTAATCCCGATATCTAACTTCGATAATTTTCGTGTTTTTAAAGCGAGCAATTGACAGCCTAGTTTGCTGAGAAAACGGTAAATTATCTGCTTTTTGGTTCAAAAGGTAGTTGTAATTTATTTCGGGATATTTAGCCCGCAACTGTTGAATTATCGGCGACATCACTTGCGGGCTCTGCAAAACTTGAATTTGCGATTCGTAGTCAAAACCGGGACTTTCTGGCGTGGCGAGAGTCGCTGGTTGCAGCTTCAGCTCGCCGGAGTAAACCTTGGCTAAAGTGTTTTGCGTAACTGCGGGTTCTACTAATAATTGAAAGCGCCCTTCGTACTCGCTTTTTTGATTCAGCGTCCAGCCAAAAACCCCAGTAGTCACTGCTGCTGCTACGCCGATGACTAACATGGAGCGGCTGCGGCAAATTTCCCAAAAACTTAATTCTGCTTCCTCGGTTTTGTCCCTATATAAAAATTGGTCTTCTTCATAAAGCACGGAAGATATTCTTTGCTGTACCTCGGCTTTTTTATTGTTATTAAACAGCGTTATTTGAGATTTTTTCCCTGGTTTCATGTGATTTCTACAACTTATTTGTTTAAACGTTTGTACCGCTGACGCATTTTCAGAAACCCGGTTCCTGACTAAATATTTCGTTACCAAACCTAAATTATTGGTAGAAACTGGGTTGATAGTGCCTCTGCGCTAGTAAGAATGCCATCAGCGAAAAATATTGAACAGCCGAAATATTCCCAACAGTGGGCTCAAAGGAGCGAGAGTCCCGCCTACATTATCCGAGAACGCAGCGCGGCCCGATCGCCTTACCATAATTACATCATTATTTTGCAGTTTGGGATTAGTTTCCTGATTGGCTGTGGCCGAAAAATCAACCTTAACAGTCAGCCGCGAAACAGTACCGTTAGGATTCAGGCGAATTAAATCCACCGAATCCATTTCTGCCCGCGCTTTATTAAAACCTCCCGCTGCTACCAGCGCTTGATTTAAAGAAGTATTGGGTAAAAGTGCAAACGATCCGGGTTTCACGACTTCTCCCACAAGGCTCACCTTAATCGCATCCGGTGAAAAATTGGAATTAGCAACTTCTGCGCCTTCGGCTGCATCCAGATTTTCGGCTTTGGGAACGATTACGGTATCTCCCTGTTGCAGCGCTAAATCTTGGGAGACATCTCCCGCTTCCAAAAGTTGCCACAAATTCACATTAATAATTTGTTCGGTACCCGCGCGAGTCAGGCGGCGAACTTGTATTTGTCTGATATCAGCTACGGGTGTAATACCGCCCGCCATTTTAATTGCTCTCGTTACAGTCTGCTGCAAAACAGTTTCCCCCGATCCGGGAGTTTCCTTAGCAGCGAACAAACCAGAATTTTCACCCATTTCATTATTATCTTGTACCCTACTTTGAGCCTCTTTTGCCAAAGTATAAGTGCCGGGGCGACTTACTTCGCCCACCACAGCAATATTGATTGGTTGAGTGCTTTGTCCGGTAATATTAGCTACTGCTAAAGTCGGTGCTTCTTGGCGGTTGAGGCTAGTTACAGTCGGAATAAATATCGTATCGCCGTCGCGCAAAGTAACATCTGCCCGCAAGTCACCAGCTTGCAATAATTCCCATAAATCGATGTTAATAATTTGTTCCGGGCCGTTGCGCTGGGGGCGGCGGATTTTGATTTGCCGCACGTCGGCTGACTGCGTAATTCCGCCGGCCATTCGCAGCGCCCGCGATATCGTCGGCATTTGAGTTCCTATTTGCTCTGTTGTGCCTCCAGGGCCCGCTGCTGAGGATATTGTATAGGCTCCGGGGCGGTTGATTTCGCCTGCGATCGCAATTTGCAAAGGACGCGGCGCCAGCAGTTTCAAGGTAATCCAAGGACGTTTGAGATATTTGCCGTATCGCTCTTTGACAGCATTAGAAGCTTGTTCTAAGGTCATTCCGGCGACGGAAAGGCTGCCAATTAACGGCAAACTCAGGGAACCATCGGCCTGTACCTGGTGTTGACCGTTGGGCCCGCTGTATTCCGGGACGTTAAAAATGTCCATTTGAATGCGATCGCCCGCGCCTAAAGTGTAAACTTCCGATCGTACACTCGAAGGTGCACTTGCCGGAAATCCCCGAAATCCCGGCGCGGAGGGTACCGGTACAGGAAGGGGAGAACCCGAAGCGGGAGAAGGAGGAGGAGGAGGCAAAAACTGAGCCGCCGCAGGAGACGAAGCCGCCAGCACAGACACGGTTAAACAGTTGACAATTAAACCTTTTACAGTATTGAGTTTGGAATCGTTTTTCACCACCATCGCTTTTTGCCCCTATCCGCTTCCTACCCCGCCACCATCAAATGTAACCCAACTCTTCTAACTTGCTCAGAATTTTTGTCACGCTTTCGGATACACTTTCTCGAGCTGTGTCACAAACAATCTCAGGATTGAGCGGTTCTTCATAAGGATCGTCAATTCCCGTAAAGCCCTTAATTTCTCCCGCTCTTGCCTTAGCGTACAGCCCTTTGACATCGCGAGATTCGCACACTTCTAAGCTTGCTTTGACGTATATTTCGACAAAATTTAGCTCGATCGCTCTCACTTCATCGCGAATGGCTCGGTAGGGGCTAATAGCTGCGGTTATTGCCACAACTCCATTGCGGCTCAGCAGATTCGCGACAAATCCAATCCGCAAAATATTAGTATCTCGGTCTTCTTTGCTAAATCCCAAACCTTTTGATAAATTGGTGCGAACGACATCTCCATCCAAGATTTCCACTTTACAACCTCTGGTCCTCAACTCAGGTTCGAGAGCTTTGGTGATAGTTGTTTTGCCGGAACCGCTCAGCCCGGTGAACCATAAGATAAAACCTTTTTCCATTTTTAATTGCTTGGTTAGTAGTGAAGTAGGTGTTTGTGCGACGAATGAGTTTACTATCGCGATTTCCTATTTTTTGATTTGAAGTGCTATCTTACTCTAAAAGAATGACTAATTTTTTTTTACCACAGAGGGCGCAGAGAACACAGAGGAAGAGGGAAGAGGAGAAATAGGTAAGTAATTTGTTCCTGATTAAACGTAAAATGCGATCGCTGTTAAATATCTAAATCTTACAACAGTTTGAGTATCAGAGTATTCATTTTTTTAAGTGGTTTCACTTATATTGTTTGTCTTTAGCAATTCTCAAATCTCAAATCCTTATGTCTTCAGTTTTAAAAGCAGATGTTTTGGTAGTTGGAGGCGGCACCGGCGGCACGGCTGCGGCAGTGCAAGCCGCCCGCCGAGGTGCCAAAACTATTTTAGTCAGCGAATTCTCTTGGCTGGGAGGAATGCTGACGGCGGCCGGCGTTTCGGCTCCCGATGGCAACGAATTAGCAGCTTTTCAGACAGGTTTGTGGGGCGAGTTTCTGCGGGAACTCCAGCAGCGACAGCCGGGAGGTTTGGATTGGGGCTGGGTCAGTTTTTTTACTTACGATCCTCGCATTGGGGCACAAATTTTTGCGGATTGGGTTAAGTGTTTACCGAATCTGCATTGGATTTCTGGACAAATACCTCAAGATGTGCTGTGCGAAGGATCTCGCATTTCTGGCGTTCGGTTTGCCGATTTTACGGTTTCGGCGAAAATCACTTTGGATGCAACGGAATTGGGAGATTTGCTGGCTTTGGCGGAGGTTCCCCACCGCTGGGGTTGGGAATTTCAAGCCGAGTGGGGAGAACCCAGCGCGCCGATCGCTCCTAACGATCTCACACAGCGGTATTCGGTGCAATCTCCGACTTGGGTTGCCTTGATGCAGGATTTTGGTGCAGGTGCGGCGGCGCCAGAGATTCCGGCGCCGCCTGTCGATAATCCCGATCGATTTACCGATGCTTGGAAAGGTTACACTCCCGAACAATTTCTCAATTACGGCAGGCTTCCGGGCGGGTTGTTGATGATTAATTGGCCGATTCGCGGTAATGATTACGGTGAAAAGGTCGATCGACTAATTACATCTCAAACATCCCGACAAGCATTTCTCCAAGAAAGTCTGTGGCATACTCAAAGTTTCGCCCGCTTCATTCAAACCGAACTCGGCCCCCGCTACGGCTTAGCACAGAACATTTTCCCGATTTCACAAACAGAAAATCAACACAATTTTCCCCTCGTTCATTCTGGCTTCGCTTTGCATCCTTACTACCGAGAAAGCCGCCGTTTGCGGGGAGTACAAACAATCCGAGAACAAGATATTTTGCCCGTTGTTGGCGGAAATGTCGCCAAATTACCGCTAAATTCTCAGGGAATTTGTGAAACAATTGCGATCGGCAACTATGCCAACGATCACCACTACAACAGCGGCGACATTCCCTTGCAGCCCAAGTCCATCCGCTGGGGCGGCCGCTGGACTGGCACTCCGTTTGCGATTCCTTACAGCGCGTTAATTCCTGCAACTGTAGACGGTTTCCTAGCTTGCGAAAAAAATATCTCCGTTTCTCACATCGCCAACGGTGCAACTCGCTTGCAGCCTGTGGTGATGAATATCGGACAGGCGGCGGGGATGGCTGCCGCTTTGTGCGCGGAATCTGGATGTCAGCCCCGGGATTTGCCGGTTCGAGTTTTGCAGGAAGCTTTGCTGCAAGATGCGTCGGCGAGGGCGGCGGTTATTCCTTTATTTAATTTGACGCCGGATCGATCGGACTGGCTGGATTGGCAGCGCTATTATCTCGATCGACCTCAAGCATATCCCGCCAGCGGCGAATGTCCTTTATCAGTAGAGAAGGGCTTGTGTCAAAACTCCAGCAAAAGCGAGCCAGAAACCCGGTTTTTCAAAGCAAGTTCTGTATTTGAATCCACAACCTCGATATTTGAACCCGGTTTCTGCCCCAGTCCCACCAGCCCAACCTCAAATACCAGCAGCACATTTTCGGGCATTTTCCGCAGCCTCGGCGCACAAGATTGGACGCTAACGCTGACAAGTCCCCCATCATTAGCCGGTCAAACTTGGCAACTCGTGACTTTGGATTCGGAAACCAACAGGTTTTTACAGAGTTGTGAAACCGAAAAGCCTCTGACAGTCTGGGGCAGGCTGAATTTTTCCGGTGTTTGGCTGTTGGCGGAATCGGTAGCATTTAACGGGTAAGGTTTTTTGCAAAGTTCCGAAATTAGCAGAAATCTATCCTGATAAATAGGGGCAACTCTGTATCAGGTAATAGACACTGACACGGATACTACCCCATGCAAAACTATACTGTAATTGCTTTACTGAGCCTGTTGGGCATGACTTTGAGTGCCAGCGCCGCTCAAGCTTTTGAATCTCCAGTCCCAACTCTCGAAACTGCCACCGCCCAATATATGTTGTCAGCGCAAACTCAACAAAAGGGCGATCGCAGTCCTGAAAGGGGCAGCGGACGCAGAAGTTTTACCCAGTCTAATGTTTACACTGATTCGCTACAAAATTTTTAATCGCGCTGGACGCAAGCGAGTGCCATAACTGACTTGGTTCGGGTCGTTGACTCGATCGCTCAAACTGATTTTCTGGAATTCTAGTTTTTCAGGTTAAAGGGTAACTGCACTTTTGTTGACAGTTTTTAAGGATACTTTTTTGTGTGTGATAAATGTTAGCATATAAACCTAGAACCGCCATCTACCTAGAGATAGAATCTAGTAGTTGGCGGTTTTGTCGCGAACACGCTTCTGCTTTTCTTCCCCTCGATCGTCACAGATAATTTTTTGGGGCCAGCAAAGCCGATCGCTCGGAGCCACTTCAAATTCCTGCGATCGCAATATTTATTTACGTTCCCCCCGCCGCAGGTGGGGTGAGATTTTTAACGGCTGCACTATAATTGACGTGCGATAACTAACTTATATATAAGTATGCTGTGAGTGCAGAGGGTGCAGCACTCGACTTAAATTCGCCACCAATAAGAACCACTTATGCGGTGTCGATCGCCTTTAAGCCAATGCTCCATCGAGCTCAGGGAAATTAACTCGCCTGAATATTAGAGTAGCTGGCAAGCTTTCCGGCGACAGTCGGCTATGCTTGATTCGGCGCTCTCGCAAGAATTTAATGGAGGATCGCAAGATGCCTCCTTTGTTTGGCTATTTCGGGGATTGTGATGAAAAATGACTCTTTGGATCTGGTCAAAAGCCTTAGCCCTAGTGCGATGGATCAGATCATGCTATATCTGGCGTTTAGCGCCATGAGAACCAGCGGGCACAGGCACGGGGCGTTTCTAGACGCGGCCGCAACGGCGGCTAAGTGTGCCATTTATATGACTTATATGGAGCAGGACAACAACCTGCGGATGACCGGACACTTACATCACATCGAGCCTAAACGGGTGAAGGTGATTGTTGAGGAAGTGCGGGAAGCCCTGACTGAGGGAAAATTGCTGAAAATGTTGGGTTCGCAGGAACCTAGATATTTGATTCAGTTTCCTTATGTTTGGCTGGAACAGTATGCTTGGGTGCCGGGGCGTCCCCGCATTCCAGGCAACAGCTTGACTGCTGATGAAAAAAAATATCTCGAAGGAAAGGTTCCTGCTAATCCGCCTGACGCTCAACTGATCAATTCTTTTCAGTTTATGGAGTTGATTGAGTTTCTGCACAGGCGATCGCAAGAAGATATGCACCCAGAAAGGCGAATGCCTTTGAGCGAAGCTCTAGCAGAACATATCAAGCGCCGATTGATCTATTCGGGCACAGTTACTCGCATCGATTCTCCTTGGGGAATGCCTTTTTACGCCCTCAGCCGCGCTACTTACTCTCCCGCAGAGCAGGAAGAGCGGACATTTACGATGGTGGAAGATACGGCTAGATATTTCCGGCTGATGCAAGATTGGGCCCAAAAACAACCGAAAGTGATGCGGGTTATGGAAACTTTGGATATCCCCCCGGAACGGCTCGACCAAGCTGTTGAGGAATTAGATGAAATTATTCGTAATTGGGCCGATCGCTATCACAAGCGCGGCGAACCAACGATGATTGTACAGATGGTTTTTGGCCCGAAAGAGGATTAGTTATTAGTCATTAGTCATTAGTCATTGGTTATTCATGAATTGACCGATTAAGACTAATGACTGATGATTATTTTTGACTATAAACTAAGCGAAAAAAGCTGTCCAGGCTGAGGCTAAGACGATCGCCGCGATCGCTCCGATGAGTGTATTCACAAAATTCACTACCTCGTTAGTGAGCCACTCAAACTTTGATTGCACCGTCGCGCCAATGACGCTCTCGATATTCGTGGCAATAAAAGCTGCAATAACACAAAAAGCAACTCCTGTCAAGTCTATTAAACCAACAGCCCAACTCAACAGCGCAATCAGAATAGAGCCGACAATACCCGCGATCGTTCCTTCCAAACTCACAGCCCCTTCCGTACCCCTGGGTACAGGCTGCAAGGTAGTAATTAAAAACGTCCGTTTACCGTAAGCTTTGCCGATTTCGCTGGCGCAGGTATCCGAAAGTTTGGTGCAAAAACTCGCCGCGTAACCCAGCAATAACCAGGAAATAACAAATTGTGGAACAGGAATCTTCCCTGTATTTCCTAAAATAGACAATCCCAAAACTCCCAATGCACAAAGAGTAGCGGTTAAAGCAGAACCCCAGACATTTTCCGGGCCCCGCGCGCCCGATCGCTTTTCGGCGATGCCTTCAGCTTCTTTTTGAGCTTTACCGATGCGGGTAACGGACGATCCGACGAGAAAGTAGAACATCACCACAGCATAGCCTTGCCATCCCAAACAGCCCCAGATGATGACGCCCAACAGCCAGCCGTGAAATTGTCCGGCGTTTGTCAGCAATTTTTTGGGAGCAATAATGGCGATCGCCAGTAAAATTGTATTGAGGGCGATCGCCACCAACCAAGGATTAGACCAAGATAAATAATTAAAAAACAATTCAGAATTCTGCATTTAGCACCTCCATGAACAAAGTCTTATTTCATCTTGCCTTTCCCGTGACCGATATTGCGCAAACCAAAGCCTTCTACGTAGACGGGCTCGGCTGCGAATTGGGTCGCGAATCCCCAAATTCGGCGATTATGGGTTTGTGCGGGCATCAAATAGTCGCCCACCTGGGCCGCGAACCTTTGACACCTCAGCGAGGTATCTATCCCCGGCATTTTGGGTTAGTATTTACTTCAGAAACTGACTGGGAAGAGTTATTAGAAAAGGCACAACAAAATAACTTGAACTTCTATCAAGAAGCCAGAAGGCGATTTGTCGGTTTACCTACAGAACACCGCACTTTCTTCTTAGAAGACCCTTCTCATAATATACTGGAATTTAAGTATTACTGTGAAGCTGAGGCTATTTTTGGGTTGAGCGAATATGCTGAAGTGGGCGACGCTGTTTGAT
>JANNOR010000292.1:0-23961 GCA_031399265.1 Cyanobacteria bacterium SOY_34_metabat_3
GAAGAGAATGCCTCTGATGAAAAGTTGAGAAAAAGTTAGTTTTTTTTGAAGCATCAGTTAAATTAAGGCTACATTAAATTGTAATGTTAAGTCGCTGATTATTTTTTTACAGGGGAGTTTATGCAAGTTAACTTCGATCGAATAGAACCAGGCCCCGGTCAAGAGTCTGTCTGGGATTACCCACGTCCCCCTCGCCTTGACGAATTGACCAAACACGTACAGATAATTTTTAACGGAGTGACACTTGCCGACACGCGCCGCCCTCAGCGGGTATTGGAGACAAGTCACCCTCCTTTCTACTATATCTCCCCCGAGGACATCCAAATGCAATATTTGCACAAAACTTCACAGGGTTCTTGGTGCGAGTGGAAAGGACAAGCCGGTTATTACACTGTGACGGTAGAGTCGAAGGAAGTAGTAAGTGCTGCTTGGTTTTATCCCAATCCCACACAGGTCTTTGAGGCTATAAAAGATTATGTGGCTTTTTATCCGAGCAAGATGGATGCCTGTTATGTGGACGGGGAATTAGTGCAATCTCAAGCAGGGAATTTTTACGGTGGCTGGATTACCAAAGATATTGTCGGCCCCTTTAAGGGAGGAATCGGAACTTGGGGATGGTGAGGAAATTTTAAGATTGCTTCCTTGCTCGCCGCGCTTCGGGGTTTTGCGTTTTAAGTTGAGGGCTGGTGCTGAAACCTCGTTTTTTTACACAAAATCTCGTTCGTTCGTTTGCGGGTGTTTATGGATGATTTTGAACCACAGAGAGCGCAGAGGGCGCAGAGAAAGAGAAGAGAGAGAGAGATGAATAATTCTGATACCGACGGATTTAATATTACAACCTCTAGGTGGTTTGAAAATCCGGTTTATTGAGTTTGCACGGGCCACAAATTAGTTGTAAAAGGTGCATCAACCTGGTTTTTTATATTCCAAAAACCCCCAATTTAAAAATCTATAATCATCGTTCAACAAATCTATAATTAAGTGAATATGAATCAATGCAATGGATATATGGCAGGAGCTAACGCAGCTTAGATACTTTAAAAAACAGTGTAGTTAAGAATACAGCTACTGTTAATTTAAAAATGTTAATATGAGCTAAAGGGTGACACTAAATTTTTTGCTGCTGTATTGTTCATTCGGAGCTGCTCTGTGTCTGTTGAATTTATCGCACCATCTAACTCGCCTGAAAAACCACCCGAAAATTTAACTTTAGAGTCTACTCTTAAGGAGCTGGCTGTCTTTGATTTTCAGGTTGAATCGTCCTATCTCGCCAAAGACGTAGCTCGGTTGTTTCAAGCTCACCCGCTGCTTCCGGGAGTTATATTAAGTCAAAATGGCATTTTTTTAGGGATGATATCTCGCCGGCGATTTATGGAACGCATGAGCCGCCCTTACGGAGTAGATATATTTGCTTGCAGACCGATTATTGCTTTGTATCAAATAGCTCAAACCGATGTTTTGATTTTACCAGGAGTAGCCTTAATTGTGATGGCGGCTCAGCGAGCTGTGCAGCGACAGCCGGAACAGCTTTACGAGCCGATTGTCGTAGAGTTAGAACCTCAAGTCTACCGACTGTTAGACGTGCATCAAGTATTGGTAGCTTTATCCCAAATTCACCAACAAGCTACTTGGTATATTAGCGAACTTTATTACAATCTATCTGTGACGCAATCGGAGTTAGAAGCAGCTAATTTTCAATTGCAATCAGCTAATTCGGAACTGTATCGCCTTGCTAATTCAGATGGCTTGACTCAGGTGGCTAACCGCCGCTGTTTTAACGAATACTTAGAGAAAGAATGGCAAGAATTGCCAGAAGAAGCGGCAGAAATATCTTTAATTTTATGCGATATTGATTTTTTTAAGAAATACAACGATACTTACGGACATCAGGCTGGAGATGCTTGTTTGCAACTGGTAGCCAAAACTATTTTTGAGGCTGTAAATTCCTCAGCAGGCGATGTTTCGCAACAGACGCTGGTAGCTCGTTACGGAGGTGAAGAATTTGCGGTAATTTTGCCTCGAACTCCACCGGATGTTGCTGTCTCGATCGCAGAACACATTCGAGTCTGGGTCAAAAAACTCGAAATTGAACACCTGCAATCGCAGGTTGGTTGCGTGACGCTGAGTTTGGGGGTAGCGAGTGCGTTTCCCCGATCGACCGTTGCTCAAAAAGACTTGATTGCAGCAGCAGACCGGGCGCTTTATCAGGCCAAAGACCGAGGGCGCGATCGGGTAATCTTAGATTCAGGATGTTAGATTTTAGACGGGAGAATCGTTGAAGTCTAACTCGAAGCACGTTCAGCCGTCCAGTGTCGATCGGACGATTCGTAAATTCTCAACCCATCCAAACCAGCAGTTTCAATCAACGTCTGAATTTCATCCAGGGTAAATGCCGCCTGTAGCGAATCGCTGAACAATTGTTGCTGATGCGCGTTGCAATCTCCCGCATAAATTTCGACTAAATTATCCCTAATTTCCTGGGTTTCCGGTCGCAGTAAATCCCGCAAAAAAATTGCTCCCTGGGGTTTCAACACCCGCCGGACTTCCTGCAAAAACGGCAGAGGATCGGGCAAATGGTGGATAATGCTGTTGGAAATCACCATGTCAAAATAACTGTCGGGATAAGGCATTGCCTTGGCATCAATTAATTCTAGACTAATTTGCGATCGCACTCCGGCCCTTTCCACATTCTGTGCACCAACTTTCAGCATATTTGCGGATAAGTCAATGCAAGTCAATTTCCATTCCGGCCGAAGTTGACAAAGTGCGATCGGAATTCTCGCAGTACCCGTCCCAGCATCCAAAACGTTTCCAAAAACCGGCCCCAAAGCAGCCGCACTCCCAGCAAAAGCAGCATTAACCTCAGTAAAGTCCATCGAATCGTATTCGATCGCCTCTTCCAAAGAATCCATCACTTCCGGTTCCAAAACTCGTTGCATAAAACTTATCTCGTTATCTGGCATTTCCATATAGAAACCCAGTTTCGCCTGCAAAAGCTCCACCAACTCCGGTTCCATATACTTATAATTATCCGGGATTTGCAGGCAAACAAGCTGTTTACCTGCTAGACTTGCCGGAAATTTGCGGAGGAGTCGATCGCTATGCTTCTTTTCCATCACAAATATCCAATCCGCCCAACCGACAAGACCCTCAGTGACTCTAATTCTTGCACCTTTTTCCGTTCCAGCCGATCGCACGCTGTACCCGCTAACCTTCTCGCATATCTTCTGTGCAGTGAGACTTCTCCACTTATTCCGGCTGCAAACAAACAATATCTTGACTTTATCCACAAGTTAAAATAGCAAAATTGATCTTATCTGCGTTAATCCGCCTACATCTGCGGTTAAAAATCTTAATCCCATCTTCCCCATCGCACCTGACGTATCACAATACCAGTAATTTGTCAAATTAGCCAAAAATCTCGTTACAATTCTTAACGTGTCAAATCAGCCTTTTGTCTATAAAAAATAACTATTGACATTAGAAGAGTTCGTTAAATTTACGATTTAAAAACGTTTCAGCGTCAAAAATCAAAAATAGTCATAGCACCGCTTGAGTATCAGAATTGTATAATAGCTCAAACGGCGCAAATTCGTCAAGTAGATGAGAATGGAATCAATAGTGAAGGGGGGTAATTTTGGGGGTTTTCGGGAATTGATTGAACATTTAAAATTAAATTAGTTTTCCTATTGTATTTGCTTATTAAACCAGCTTGAATTGTCCCGATCGCCCTCAACTCCTCAAAAATAGAAATATGCTCGATCGCTGTTACAATAAATTAAACGAAGTCGTTATGAGTTCAACTAAATAGCTATGACCAACGAAACCGTAGAAAACTTAGTGATTATCGGCTCTGGGCCGGCTGGTTACACTGCCGCCATCTACGCCGGTCGGGCAAACCTGAAACCCGTAATGTTTGAAGGCTACCAAATGGGAGGAATTCCCGGCGGTCAACTGATGACAACCACGGAAGTTGAAAACTTCCCCGGCTTTCCCGAAGGCATCACCGGGCCACAACTGATGGATCGGATGAAAGCTCAAGCAGTGCGCTGGGGTGCCCAGTTATACACGGAAGATGTAATTTCGGTGGATTTGAGTCAGCGGCCGTTTACAGTGCGATCGGAAGACCGGGAAATAAAAACCCATACCATAGTAATTGCTACAGGCGCAACAGCCAAACGACTACATCTACCTAGTGAAGAAAAATACTGGAATTTAGGAATATCTGCCTGTGCGATTTGCGACGGTGCGACACCGATATTCAAAAATGCAGAATTAGCAGTTATCGGTGGTGGGGATACAGCAGCAGAAGAAGGAGTTTATCTCACCAAATATGGTTCTCACGTTCATATGTTGGTGCGTTCATCATCCATGCGAGCCAGCAAAGCTATGCAAGACCGGGTTTTGAACAATCCCAAAATTACTGTGCACTGGAATACTGAGCCTGTGGATGTTTACGGTAATGGCAAACTTGCAGGAATTCAAGTCAAAAATACCGAAACTGGCGCAGAAAGCAATTTGGCTGTGAGTGGGTTGTTTTATGCGATCGGTCATACTCCCAATACAGTCTTATTCCAAGGTCAACTAGAACTCGACCAAATCGGCTACATTGCTCCCAAACATGGTTCTGTAGAAACTAGCGTCGAGGGAGTTTACGCCGTCGGCGATGTCCAAGACCATGAGTTTCGCCAAGCAATCACTGCTGCTGGTAGCGGTTGTATGGGGGCGATGCTGGCAGAACGTTGGTTGACGGCCAATGGTTTAACTCAGGAATTCCATCAAACTGAGGAATCCCAGAAACCCGCAGCAGCAGCGGAAAGTCCGAGAGTTCGAGAAACCAGCGAGAATTTTGACATCAAAGAGACGCGACACGAAGGAGGTTTTGCTTTGCGGAAACTTTTCCACGATAGCGATCGGCTGATTGTGGTCAAATATTCTGCTCCGAGTTGCGGCCCTTGTCACAGCCTCAGACCGATTTTGAGCAAAGTAGTAGATGAGTTCGACGGCAAAATCCACTACGTGGAAATCGATATCGAAGAAGATCCAGAA
Source organism: Cyanobacteria bacterium SOY_34_metabat_3 (assembly GCA_031399265.1). Lineage (GTDB taxonomy): Bacteria > Cyanobacteriota > Cyanobacteriia > Cyanobacteriales > Microcoleaceae > Microcoleus. The sequence continues at coordinate 5,050 of JANNOR010000292.1, forward strand.
ATTGCTGAAAATGCTGGGGTTATTGGAACACCGACGATTCAGTATTTCAAAGACAAAGCTTTGGTAACTGAGCTCAAGGGAGTTAAGCCAAAAAGCCAGTATCGTGAGTTAATTGCCAGCAATTTGTAGAAGGAAGTTCGGCAGCGGATTGGGTAACGGATGTAAGGGATAAATGGAATATTGCTTTCTTCTTCCCAATGCCCAATGCCCAATGCCCAATGCCCAATGCCCAATGCCCAATGCCCAATGCCCAATGCCCAATGCCCAATGCCCAATGCCCAATGCCCAATTATCAATTATCAATTATGGCTCAAAGCCGCCTCCGACTGCCGCGATTTCTCAACCTTGCCGCCCCGTCAAACCTGTCAATGAAAATGATGTGGGCGGGTTTGGCAATAACTGCCGTGTTTGTATTTATTGCCGCCTTGTCTCCAGCGATGCAGGCTTGGGGATGGCTGCAAAATCCGACTGATGCTTTGATTAACCCCATCCACGAACCGCCTTCGGGGAGTTATTGGTTCGGTACCAGCCGCAGCGGCTATGATGTTTTCTCGCGCACGCTGTTTGCTTCTCGCGCTGCTTGGCAAGTGGTGATTTTAGCGACGGCTTTGAGTTTGTTTATCGGTGTACCGCTGGGATTGGTTAGCGGTTATTTGGGCGGCAAGCTCGATCGCATCTTGTTATTTTTAATGGATACCATTTATACTTTGCCGGGGTTGCTGCTGTCTTTGACTCTGGCTTTTGTGGTGGGGAAAGGAGTTTTGAATGCTGCGATCGCCCTGAGCATTTCCTACATCCCTCAATACTACCGCGTCGTCAGAAATCACACCGCTAGCGTCAAAACTGAATTATTTGTCGAAGCTGCACGAGCAATGGGGGCTGACACTTGGACAGTGCTTTCGCGCTACCTATTTCTGAATGTGATTCAGAGCGTGCCGGTGCTGTTTGCACTCAACGCCGCCGATGCAATTTTAACCTTGGGAGGTTTGGGATTTCTGGGTTTGGGACTTCCCGAAGAAACTCCAGAATGGGGACACGATTTGCGTTTGGCCCTGGATGCGCTACCTACTGGCATTTGGTGGACGGCTTTGTTTCCGGGTTTGGCGATGACTTTGATGGTAGTGGGATTGTCTTTGGTGGGAGAAGGATTGAATGAGTTTGTCAATCCTAAGCTGCGGAATCAGTGATAATTCGTCTGGCGGTTACACTAGGCATGATCGCCGTCAAGACGATGGCGGGATTTTTGCATCCTGTCGTGTCAATTGCCCGCAATCAAAATGTTGGCAGTGAATGCGATCGTCCTTACTACCAAAAAATTATTGCGGTCGATCGAGGTTAAATCATATTAATTGATGAAACCGCTGCTTTTGTTAGTTCTTTCTTGCTGCGGAGGACGCGCTGTAAATAAATGCTACACAATTTTTAGCGATCGCACCATCATCTTACCGCTCAACATCTTTAACTGCATCCAGCAGCTTGTGTCCGCTCTCTTCAGCAGCAAGCACATCGCTAACTGGATAAACTTCCGCTATTTTGAATAAATCCTGCGTCTGGCATTGCCATCAAGCCTGCTGCAGCGCCGATTCCGCGTGCTTCAAACCATCAGCGCAATTGCGCAATTCTACTTATAAATTGATTGCATCGCTTTATCCAATCTTCACAATGCCGCGATATATTTAAAGGAAGCGTGAAGTTAGTGCTTTCGGGAGATAGCGAATTGTGTTGCTGCCGATCGGGTGCGATCGCGCGAGTGCTAGCCTAAAGCCCACAAGTTTTAGATAAGTTTGCAGCCGCCAGCGGCGCGGCGGATTAACTCTCAGTACAATTTATCCGGGTGGTTTTTGCCGCTGACGAGACAAACTCGTATCGAACTGCTTAAATAAGAATGTGACGTTAAGAACTTAATGTGATTTAACGTCAAAATTAAACCCAATTTCTGAGATTTGAGCTAACTTAACAATGAAAGCCCCCTGTTGCACTACTAAACCCGCAACGCTTCATTTGGGGTCATCGTCGGTCTCCAATCCAGAGTTGCCGACTTACAACTAAAGCTCGCAAGCTTTATTCAATCGCAGATTGCCTAACATTTAATTCAGGGAAACAGGTAAAGATGGGTGCATCTCCACGGATTGTATTGGTTCCAATTCCGGCAAGTCAAAAATTGTCTGCTAACTGTCTGGCCAACTACGCCGCAGCCGTTCACCCAGATATTCTCCGCAAACTTTGCGGTTCGATCGAACCGCAAAGTTTTTGCAGCCCCTTCTCAGGATTTAGCAGATCCCGACATCAGTCAGTATTGTCAAGCTAAGCTGACAAAGTTTTCCTAGTTCTTGACAAAAAACGGAAAACAACTTCCATTTTTTGTGAGAAAGGCTACAATCGGGAAGGTCTTTGCAAGATCCGATTCTCCCGTTTGGTGCTTCAACTCTCTGCTGTATTTGTTTGATGCAGCAGATCCGCATCCCAGGTAGCGAAAACTCGCTGTGCAACTGTGATGTCTGACAACCGCAGTGAAAGCAGCAGAGTCAAAGCAGCAGGCGAATCAAAAATTCGACACCTTGAACATAAAAGTTAGAAGGCCAGCGTGCCGGAAAACTTTTACAGGTAAAAAGTCGAAGTACCGAGTAAAACAGCCAGTATTTATTGAGGTGCGATCGATCGCGTCTAGCTCGTTGGTTTCTGGGAGCAAGGTATCGCAAATGAGGCGCTAACTTGCTGTGAAAGAAAAAGTCGCGCACTCAATCCTGTGCCGCGACATTAAAGTCGGCTACAGTATCGAAGGCGATCGCTAATTCCAACCAGAACTCGAACTTTGACTCGTAAAACTGGTGCAATGTCGGTGACAGATTCAGCAGGTAGACCGAAAATCCCAATATTTTCTGCTGCGGGAATGTCAATACTGGCTAACTTGTCTAAACTACAAACAGACACTATTCCACTGTTATTTATTCTTTAATTCAGGAGCATGAGGAAGGCGGCATGATCCAGGCTAACACCGTACTCGAAACCACAATCAAACCCGAAATGGAAACAATCGAGTTGCTTAGGAGCGCCAAAAGCGTTTTACCTGAAACCGAGTTGGAACTCTTTATCGACGAAGAAGACGATCGAGAAGATTTTCTAGACAATCCATCTGAGGAAGACGACACTAAGTCTACCAAAGGCGCCAAAGCCCGCCGTCGAGCTCAGGCAAAGAAAAAGCATTATACTGAAGACTCTATTCGTCTTTACCTGCAAGAAATCGGTCGGATTCGGCTGCTGCGAGCCGATGAGGAGATTGAACTCGCCCGCAAGATTGCAGATTTGCTGGAATTAGAGCGAGTTCGAGAACAACTGCTCGAAGAGTTAGACCGCGAACCAAAAGACAGCGAATGGGCGAATGCTGTAGATATGGCACTACCTGCCTTCCGCCACCGACTCCACATCGGACGGCGGGCCAAGGAGAAAATGGTGCAATCAAACCTGCGTTTGGTGGTGTCGATCGCCAAAAAATACATGAATCGCGGTTTGTCTTTCCAAGATTTGATTCAAGAAGGCTCTTTGGGCCTCATTCGGGCGGCTGAAAAATTTGACCACGAAAAAGGTTATAAATTCTCAACTTACGCGACTTGGTGGATTCGTCAGGCGATCACGCGGGCAATTGCAGATCAATCCCGCACTATCCGCCTACCGGTTCACCTTTACGAAACCATCTCCCGGATCAAGAAAACTACCAAGCTTCTTTCTCAAGAAATGGGCCGCAAGCCTACGGAAGAAGAAATCGCCACTAAAATGGAGATGACGATCGAGAAGTTGCGGTTTATTGCTAAGTCTGCACAGTTGCCAATTTCTTTAGAAACTCCGATCGGCAAAGAGGAAGACTCGCGTCTGGGAGACTTTATTGAATCTGACGGGGAAACGCCAGAAGATCAAGTCTCGAAGAACTTGCTCAGGGAAGACTTGGAAAGCGTTTTGGACACTCTCAGTCCCCGAGAACGCGATGTACTGCGGCTGCGTTACGGCTTAGACGACGGACGGATGAAGACCCTGGAGGAAATCGGTCAAATCTTCAACGTCACTCGCGAGCGGATTCGTCAAATCGAAGCTAAAGCCCTGCGGAAGTTGCGCCATCCCAACCGCAACAGCATCTTGAAAGAATATATCCGTTAGAGTAATTCTCTAGCATCACCCAAAAGAGTGATTCGCACTCTTTTGGGGGGAGACCCCCCACCGCAGTTGCGATCGATCGGTCTTAAATTTTATTTGTGCCGATCGCAGCAGATGAGCAATGGGGTACTTAATTTTTTGTCGATCGCGATCGACAAAATCCTACTGCCAAAATTTTGGGAGCCCCCAAAGGAACTCCCAAAGCTTTGCAGTGTTAGAAAAGTCTCAGCTAGAAAATTAGATCAGGCCCCAGAAGTGAAGCACGCCTTGACCGGAAACCAATTCGATAATTACAGCGGCCGAGAAACCAATCATTGCTAAACGACCGTTCCAATTTTCAGCTCCTTCGCTGAAGCCCCAGTTCCAAGCGTTGCGTTTTTGTTCTTGCATAGTGCGAACTCCTTTCGTTAACTTTTGTAAGGCTTATGTAAATAAATATAACAGCAACTTGAAAAAAGTGCAAGTGTGCGATAGGTGATATCGGTCACAGCGGTCGATCGACCTTGATGATTTCAGCTAACGAGGAAAAATAGCCATTTCTGTATCGGGGTCAAACAAGTGAATTTTGTCATGGGCGATCGCCAGCCAAAGCTCCTCACCAACACGGATCGATCGCTCAGGAGGAACCCGCACCTGCATCCGCACGGCCGGAGCATCCGTCAAACATACCTGCAAATAAGTTTCGTGTCCCAAAGCCTCCACAATTTCCACTTGTACAGACAGATTTTTGGTAGCAGGAGGGTGAATGCTCAGATGTTCGGGTCGAATCCCCAAAATTAGCCCTTTCCCGTCATACTGCTGTAGATTTTTCGCCCAAATATCAGGCAAAGTAAAGCGAAACTGCGGGTGAGAAATCAACAGCGGCGCTGTAAAATGCACCGGCAAAAAATTCATCGGCGGAGAACCGATAAACTCAGCCACAAACAGATTAGCCGGCTTGTTGTAAAGCTCTAGAGGTTGAGCTACTTGCTGAAGCTGGCCTGCATTCATAATAGCAATGCGATCGCCCATAGTCATCGCCTCAGTTTGGTCGTGAGTCACGTAAATAGTTGTAGTACCCAACTGCCGCTGCAACTGCACAATTTGCGATCTCGTTTGGGCCCTCAATTTCGCATCAAGATTCGATAGCGGTTCGTCCATCAAAAACACTTCAGGATTTCGAGCCATCGCCCTACCCAAAGCTACCCGCTGCTTTTGACCTCCCGAAAGCTGTTTCGGCAAGCGATTTAAAAGACCTTCTATTTGCAATAATTGAGCAACCTTCAAGACTCGTTCTCCTACCGCCTTTTCCCGTTCCGAAAAATAGCGCAAACCCGGAGGAAGCGGGCGAGTCGCTCCTACTAAAAAATCTTCAAATAAACGATAAACTCGCTCCTTGTTGAAAGTATGAGAAGCTAAATAATTAAGAACCTCTTCTACCTTATTTCTTATTTCTTCTTTCTTCTCAATTTTTCCTGCTTCTCCTTGTCTATTCTCGTTTATGGCTTCTACTTTCTTCCTTCTGGCTTCTACTTTCTTCCCTCTTCCTTCTTCCTTCCCCCCTTGGGGGGGGTTGGGGGGGGTTCTTCTTCCTTCTTCCTTCTTCTCCCTTTCTGAGCGGCGCAATCCAAAAGCGAGATTATCGTAAACTGTTAAGTGAGGATAGAGAGCATAATTTTGAAATACCATAGCGATATCTCGGTCTTTAGGAGGCAAATCGTTAAGCAACCGATCGCCAATCCAGATATTGCCGGCTGTCAAAACTTCCAAACCGGCGATCGATCGCAGCAAAGTGCTTTTTCCGCAGCCAGAAGGCCCCACCAGCACCATAAATTCCCCGTCTTCGACAGTGAGGTTGATGCGCCGCAAAACGCTGTTAGACGTTGAGCTAGGAGCCTCTGGCGACACACTTTCTGCAACGCTGTTTGCTGCTTTTTCCCGTTCTCCTTGGCGGAGTGAAAAACTTTTGTAGATATTTTCTAATACAACTTGCGCCATCAGACAATTTTAGATTTTAGATTTTAGATTTTAGATTTGTAGAACTTAGGCATGACCGACCTATGTAGGGTGCGCAGTGCGCACCTTACTGCTATAATTCGCGCGTCAAACCTCTTTTTGCGTCCAGGACTGATTTGGTAATTGGTAATTGGTAATTGGTAATTGAGATATTCAAGGAAGGAGGAAGTTCGGTAACGAGCAGTGTACAGGATTTAAATGATTTAACGGATGGATGTTGAAGTCAGAAGTCAGATTAATTCCCCAATGCCCAATGCCCAATTCCCCATTCCCAATTCCCCATGCCCAATGCCCAATGCCCCATGCCCCATGCCCCATGCCCCATGCCCAATGCCCCATGCCCCATGCCCAATGCCCAATGACTATTGACTGCCGATAACTTTGAGAATTCTTTCACCCGGATTGAGGTCAAAAACTCGATCGCCCGCAGCATCTTTCCCCCAAAAAGCTATAGCATCAATAGCCGATCGCAGCCAGCGGCCGCTGGTAGTAAAAAGTTTAACATCCGTACCCGGAACAGCCCGCAGCAAGCCAACCAAAGCATCAGTCGGCTCTGCGAATCGAAAAGCTTGAGTGCCAATTTCGCCGCGGTTAGTCAGCCGGACAGAACCCGCAGGCATCCGTTTAGCCCAACCCAACTCCGAAAATAGCACCAGACTGTCGTCTGGGTCGAAAGTGACGCAACCCACCAACTGTTCCTGCTTGCGCAACCTAGTTACTTGAGAACCCTGGGCGCTGCGGCCCATTGGCGGAAGTTGTTCGTCATCGACATCAAACCGGAGGACTCGGCCTCCCGAAGTTGCGACAGCCACTTGCTCGCCAACTTTGCTCAGACTCGCGCAGCGCAGCCGATCGTCCTCCTTGAGTTTAACCACAGTAATCCCGCGATTAGTCAACTCCGCAAATTCTTGCATCGGCAAGCGCTTAATTTTGCCTTGCGCAGTCAGAGTCACCAAATCCACCGCTTCCGAATTTTCCGGCAAAATAAAGTGTGCGACTGTGATGTCCGAAAAAGCGCGACCCGCACTTTCTTTAGTAGCGCTCGGCGACAGCAAACCGACAATCGGCGTTCCCCGGTCTTTTGGGCTGCTGCTGGGAATATCCGCCACTTTCAGCGGGTAAGCTTTGCCGTTAGGAGTTAAGACAACCAAAGTCCGATCGGTCTTCGTCAGGTTTGCCGTCACAATAAAATCTTCATTTTTTTCCGAAGATGAAACCGATTTTTCGCGGCTTTTCGAGCGCGGACGTTCCCCAACCGACAGGCGCCGCACATACTGCTTGTGCGTAAATTCAACAACAGTTTCCTCTACCTCTGCAACAGGCAATAAGTTAGGTGAAATTGTTGCCGGCAACAAGGGCTTGACAGCAGCATTTTTCTTACCTAAAACTTGTGGTTCGGCGTTTTTCCCACGTCCGGTACCATTAGCAAATTTAGTGCGGCGCGGATCTGCATACTTCCGTTTTAGCGATCGCAATTCCTTCTTCAAAGCCTTGAGAAGTTCGCGCCTGTCGCTCAACAACCGCTGCAATTCTCGAATATTCCCCGTCAATTCATCCAACTCAGACTGCAAATTTTGCCTTTCCATACCAGTCAGCCTGCGCATCGGCATCGCCAAAATCGCATCTGATTGACTTTCGCTCAGATTGAGGCGAACTTGAAAAGTTTGCTTAGCAGTAGTCCCGTCAGGAGAATTTCTGAGAATGTCGATCGCAGTATCAAGATTTGTCAAAGCCAACATTAAGCCTTCGACAATGTGACAGCGGCGTTGGGCCGCCTGCAACTCGTAATTGTAGCGGCGGGTAAGAGTCAGCTCCCGGAAATCCAGAAATTCTTGCAACAACTGTCTCAGCGTCAACTGTCGAGGTTGACCGTTGACAATTGCCAGCAAAATCGCCCCAAAATTTGTTTGCAGGTCAGTTTGTTGGTAAAGACGAGCCAGAACCGCTTCGGGAGTAAATTCCCGCTTCAGTTCAATCACAACTCGAATGCCTTCGCGATCGCTCTCGTCGCGCAAATCAGAAATACCGTCGAGGCGGCCGGCATTCACCAACTCCGCCACCTTTTCAATCCAAGCCGCCTTATTTACCTGAAACGGAAACTCCGTCACCACGATCGCCGTTTTAGTGCGCACCTTGCGATTCCCAGGCACTTCCTCCACCCCAGCCACACCCCTCACCGAAATGCTGCCTCGACCCTTAGTGTAGGCATCAACAATGCCCTCTGCGGCCACGATTTCCCCTCCGGTCGGAAAATCCGGGCCCGGAATCAGTTCCATCAGCTTCTCGTCCGAGAGTTCAGGATTTTCGATCAAAGCAATTAAACCATCTACCACCTCGCCCAGATTGTGGGGCGGAATATTAGTTGCCATCCCCACAGCAATGCCAGTACAGCCGTTGAGCAACAGAAACGGCAACTGAGCCGGAAGAGCCGTCGGTTCCTGCTGCGAACTGTCAAAATTATCAGCAAAATCAACAGTTGCATCGCCGACTTGAGTTAGCATGGCTTCGTGGGCGATCGATGCCAGCCTAGTCTCCGTGTAGCGCATCGCCGCCGCCGGGTCATTGTCCACCGAACCGAAATTGCCGTGACCCGCCAGCAAAGGATAGCGGCTCGAAAACTCTTGAACCATCCGCACCAGAGCGTCGTAAACCGATTGGTCGCCGTGGGGATGATATTTTCCCAAAACATCTCCCACGACCCGAGCGCACTTGCGGTAAGGTCGGTCTGGCGTCAGACCGAGTTCGTGCATCGCGTACAAAATTCGACGGTGAACAGGTTTTAAACCGTCGCGGACATCAGGCAAAGCTCGCCCGACGATCACACTCATGGCATATTCGAGGTACGATTGCTGCATCTCGGCATGCAGAGGCGTAGAAATTACTTGCCCGGAAAGTAGGTTGAGTTGTTTAGCCATGAGTCCTTGTGTCCGTTAATTCTTGAGTGAAGACAGCCTCTGTCAACAATCGTGAGGTTGCCTGTCTCTCCTTTGAAAGCGTTTGCCCGATCGCGAACCGAAAGTCCGACAAAACCGCCCAGCGCGAGAGGATAAAAATAAATTTAACTTGCGAAAGAAGAATCAGAGTGCCGAAGACGGGGAACACTTGCCTCTTACTCTCCACTCTTACCCTAACCTCTATGTTGCCTTGATTTGCGCCTGCGTGTCTATTTACCGCCGGCCGTGAGAAGGTTGATGGCACAGTCAAGCTTTTCCTTATAATCGCTTACAAATGCCCATCCTTAAGGATTCAGCAGTCAAAAGCTCTCCTCGCGAGCGGGAGAGTCGAGCCACCGGCTTGATGAAGGAAAGCGTCGATCTTTTAAGCCCTCTCCAAAACAGAGAATTGAGAATCCTCAACAATCCCCTGCGATATTCCCAACTCAGAATGCTTCGGCCGCTTTCGGTGAATAAACATTGCTTTATTCTAAGAGCATGAAAGAAAATAATTGTCACCTATTCCCGACTCTCAAGCCGGAGAATTGACCGAAAAAGACGATACTACAAACCTGCTACTGGGGAATCTTGAGACTTTCGCCACTGTCAGGTCTAGTTATAAAAAAACCACTAAACTGTCTGTGTGTAGTAGTCTAAATGATGGTACTCGATGCTTCTGGGCATCTGTACGCCCTCTCATAGTTAGCGGATCGAGGATATACATACGGGTTTTGCAGAGTTCCCGGCTGATGGCGCTAAAAACTCTGCATTTTTGACGGGGAATGTATTTCCCGTGCCGTGTTCCTCTTTGGACTAAAGTCACAAAGTTTCTATACTTCCCATATTTATTTATGAAAACCGTTCTGATTGTAGAGGACGATTTGGTTAATGCTCGGGTTTTTTCCAAAATTCTGACTAAGCGAGGGGGCTTAGCCGTGAAACACACGGAAAATGTTGAAGAGGTGATGCAGATTGCTGCTAACCGCGAAGCTGATTTGATTCTAATGGATGTATCTCTTTCTCGCAGCGTATACCAGGGAAAAGCAGTAGATGGTATTAAGATTACTCAACTGCTTAAAGCTGACCCGCAAACCGCCTCGCTGCCAATTATTTTGGTGACTGCTCACGCGATGGCTGGTGATAGAGAAACTTTTCTGGATCAAAGCGGTGCCGACGGTTATATCTCTAAACCCGTGGTAGACCATCAAGAGTTTGTCGATCAGATCAAGGCTTTGCTCCCTGACTGAGTGAACCGAAGGAAGAAGGAAGAAGGAAGAAGGAAGAAGGAAGAAGGAAGAAGGAATTTATTGTTTAAACTAACAAACAATTAAAACTCTTGAATTATAAATTTTTCTTGAATTCTAACCTATACCTTCTGCTTTCTTCCTTATTTCTTTGGATGTATCGCAAAATGGTATAAATTCTGATATCAATTCCGGTTGCACTCAGAGAGAGAATTGTTGACTGTTGACTTTAATTCTAAAAAATTACCGATTGCGCTGAAGTTTTGGTGATAATATGACTCGACTTTACTATTCCAATGAAGCTCGAATTTGAGCAAATTTATAAGTTTGAGGAAATATAACAACTGCGTCCGACGGCTATGAAGTTCTTAATTGTTAGGACTCCATTTCCCTTCTTTTTTCTTCCTTCTTCTTTGTGTTGTCAGTTTAATATTTTTCAACTCATATATAGCGGTTCTCAAAAAAGTGAGGTATGCCCTATGCCCTATGCCCTATGCCCTATGCCCTATGCCCTATGCCCATGAGTACCTCATCTTTCTGAGAAAGGCTATAGTATATAGCAATCCTAAATGATTGATGAGGATTTGTAGGGGTAGTGCCTTTCTTTGCCTACCCCAGAATCTAAGGGCAACCACGGGGCTCGCTTGCCCCTACAAGAATTATGCAAATGATTTAGGATCGCTATAGCGGTTTTCAAGCGTTGTGAGGTATACGATCGACTCTTATGCCCAATGAATGCCCTCTTTGCAGCCGATGTAACTGAGACTTGTCTATTCTTAAGCCAAAAAAATGCCGCGCAGGGCTCGAAGGCTGGCTGCGCGGCAATCTCAAAACATGAGATTAATCTTCGTCGTCCTCGAAGTCATAACCGATATCATCATCATCGACCGCTTCGCTCAAGGAATCATCATCAGTTTCAGCGACAAAATCGTCCTCATCAACCTCAACTTCCTCAAAATCCTCATCAGGCTCAATATCAGGGACGCGCGCGACATCATCGAAACTGCTCTCGATCGTATACTTGCGTCGTGCCGATCGATCGTCGAGCACCACATCCTCCTGCAAATCGTGGATTTCGTCATCGAACACACCACCATCTAGAGCCGAATCTGAAGTACCTTGCTCCTCATAAGCATTGAACCCAGTTCCCGCAGGAATCAGTCGTCCGATAATCACGTTTTCCTTCAAGCCTCGCAGCCAGTCGGACTTACCCTCGATCGCAGCTTCAGTCAGCACCCGCGTCGTTTCTTGGAAAGAAGCAGCAGAAATAAAGCTATCGGTATTGAGGGAAGCTTTAGTAATCCCCAGCAGCACCGGAGTATAATCCGCCGGCGCGCCGCCAGTAATCGACATCGCCTCGTTAACCTGCTCAACCTGTCGCAGTTCTACCAATTCACCAGGGAGCATGGTAGTATCGCCGCCGTCCTCCATCCTGACCTTGTTGGTCATCTGCCGCACGATCACCTCAATGTGCTTGTCGGAAATATCCACACCCTGAGACTGATAGACAGACTGCACCTCGTTCACCAAGAAAGTCTGCACCTGCTGGAAACTCTCCAAAGCCGCCTCAAAAGTAGGCTGGCGCTCCTTCAGTACGTGGAAAAACACTTCCAGAATTTCGTGAGGATTCGCAGGGCCGTCCGTCAAAGCTTCGGCAACACCAACGCGTTGTCCGTCGGAAACGATCGGGTTTTGACCCGGTAACAAAGGATACTCCTCAATCCGGCCATCATCCTCAATCACGGCCAACTCCACAACATCGTCATCGGTGGCTACCCGAGCCGTCCCAGGCCGCTTGGCGAGGATGCAAGCTTCCTTGGGCTTCCGCCCTTCCAGCAATTCCTCAATCCGCGGCAAACCCTGAATGATATCCCCAGTCTTGGCCCGTTCAAAGATCAGGATTACTAAGTTGTCTCCCCGTTGCACTAAGTCACCGTCGTCTACGTGCAGCACTGCACCACCGGAAACCCGGTAAGGGCGAGCTATCCGCAGCACAATCTTTGCCAATGCGGTACCATTCGCAGGTATAACTTTGACTACTTGCCCCGACTCTTCCAAAATAATCCCGGGAGCGACTTCTGTACCGGCAACGACCAATTGACCGGGGCTGACATCCGGCGTACCCGCGACTGAAACGGAAATAGAATCGGCATCGCGCATCACTAGCAAGCGACGCACTGGTTCGTTGAGTCCCTCGCGGATGCCTCGGACGATGCCCGCTTCTTTGCAGAGAATCTCGGTGCGAGCTACAACGGCCCCAGGGGCGATCGACTGTCCATCTTCGACCAACAGGCGCGTGTGAGTGCTGCCCTGAGTCGGATCTGCCGACACGTCGCGGCGGATTACTAGGGATTCCAAAATCACCAACTGCAAGCGGAAAGTTCGAGAAGTTCGATCGGTCTCCTGGCCGACCAGAGCCAATTCTTGTGATTCCACAACTGCATCTGTGGAACTCCAAGCAGGCCCGGAACCATCGGCCCCAAAAGCTGTAGCATCTCCCTCATCTGGCAGCAGCTCGATATCTGCCGCCAGTTGCGGAGCCCCGGAACCGATTTCCAAAATAAGCTGAGTCCGCAGCAGTTCCAAGCCCTCAACAGATTTGACGCGCTCCCCATCCTTGTAAGGCAGCCGTTGGACTGCTTTGAGCGAGATCGACTCGTTCAGCGCCGTCTGAGAAGGCACCGGCGGCTTATCGGGCACCGGAAACTCTACTACGGGCCGCAGCAGCAAAGCCGGGCCTTCAGGAGTTTCGATATATTCGGCATAGCCCAACTCTTCGGCAATCAAACCGGGGAAAATCTCTTGACCTGCGTTGACAATTTGACCTTCCCCAAAAGTTAGCGGCGGGCGGTCAACGGCGTGGAGTGTCCCGGGCTTAATCACAATTTCGCGAAGGATGTCATTTTTCTGAGTTACTTCCACCGCACCGCTGGTTTGGCAGAAAATATCCTTGACTACTTCTGTGCCGGCCTCGACATACTGGCCGTCTTCCACCAGCAGCAGCGAAATATCTTTGTTAACTTCGTGGCACTCTTCGGGTATCCACAGCAGAGTCCCGCCCTTGACGACTTCTAGCCCTTGTTTTGCCTTGCCGCGTTTGTGAACTTCGACTCCGGCGTATTTGACAATCCCACCGGTGGCTGTGCGGTAGCTGTCATCGAGGAGTTCGGCGACTACTTCGCCGTTGATGACTTTGCTTCCGGGAGCTGTTTTCAGGGAAAACCGCTGTTTAGAAGCTGTTTCGATCGTATAGTGGTCGCGGCCCCCGGCGCTTTCGGCCCGGACAACTGCTTGGTCGAGCAGCACTTGGGCGGTGATGATTTCGATTTCTCTGGGATCGGCGATGCGGACTACGCCACCGTGTTCGGAGACGAGTTTGGTTTCGGCGATGACGCTTTCGGCGACTATTCGATCGCCATTTTTGACGGCTGGTTCTGCACCCGGTGGCAAGTTGTAGACTTCGCCAGACAGAATCCAAATCAGCCCGCCTCTGCTCGCCGTGCGGGTTGTGTTGCCTTGGCGGTCAGTTTTTTCTTCCGGCACCAACTCAGCAAATTTGGCTTCTCCGGCCAAATCCGAAGCTACGTCTTTAGTTACTTTTTCGGTAGTTTTGCGGGCGGCGCGACCGACGATCGGCACTTCTGCCAAAACTTGACCGGGGAGTGCGCGCTGTCCGTCTCTGACCATCAGAGTCGAACCTTGGGCGATCGCCAGTTCTACTTTCAGTTTTTGATTTTTCGCCCCCGATTTCCCTTCTTCAAAGCCGTCGCCCTCGAATACGAGTTTGCCGTTGTTTTCTGCCACCAGCGCTTCTTCCCCGTGTCTGGTGCGGAATGAGCGAGTGCGCAAGTTCTTGAATTTCGCCACCCCCGGGAACGGTGCGCGTTCTTGTTTTGCGACTTCCCCGGTGAATACGCCGCCGGTGTGGAAGGTACGCATTGTGAGTTGGGTTCCCGGTTCGCCGATCGACTGGGCGGCAATAATCCCGATCGCCTCTCCCATATCTACCATCTTCAAGTGGGCGAGACTCCAGCCGTAGCATTGCTGACAAACCGAGCGCGTTGATTCGCAGGTCAGGGGCGATCGCAAATAAACTTCTGGCACCCCAGCCTTACCAATTTCCCCTGCCAGCTCCTCGGTAATCGTCTGGTTTCGCACCGCTCTTTCGTCGTTATAAGACACGATTTCCCCGGTTTTGGGGTGAACCGCGTCTCTGGCAAAAACGCGCCCTAGCAGCCTGTCTTTGAGCGGAATCAGGACGGTAGCTCCGTCAGTCATCGGACGCACCCGAATCCCCCGCTGGGTACCGCAGTCTACCTCCCGCACGATTACGTCTTGGGATACATCCACTAAACGGCGGGTAAGATAGCCGGAGTCGGCGGTGCGCAGCGCAGTATCTACTAAGCCTTTGCGGGCCCCGTAGGAAGAAATAATGTATTCAGTAACTGTGAGTCCTTCGCGGAAGTTGGTTTTGATTGGAAGGTCGATGATTTGCCCTTGCGGGTCAGCCATCAGCCCGCGCATTCCCACGAGTTGGCGCACTTGGGAGATGTTACCCCGGGCCCCGGAGAACGCCATCATGTAGACAGAGTTGAGCGGGTCGGTGGCGCGGAAGTTTTTGACTACTTCGTCTTTGAGGTCTTCTGAGGTGCTGTTCCAGGTGTCGATTACTTTCTGGAAGCGTTCAACTTCGGTGATTTCGCCTCTGGTGTATTTTTGCTGTGTGATCCGAATTTCTTCTTCGGCTGCATCCAGGAGCGATCGTTTGGATGGAGGAACTTGCAGGTCGTCTACGCTAATTGACACTCCGGCTTTGGTGGCGTAGCGGAAACCCAAGTCTTTCAGTTTGTCGGCCATTTGCGCCGTGCGCGCAGTTCCGTAGTTCATGAAAGACCAAGAGATTAATTTCTTGAGCTGACCTTTGTCAACAACTCGATTGCGAAAAACAATTTCCTTATTTTCTGTCATTTTTCTGCTGTCCTTTATTTAGTTCACCGTTCGCTGTTGAGTGTTGCCGACGATCGCAGTCAACCGTCAACAGTTAACTGACAACCGTCAACAACATCGCTAGTTGTTAATTACAGATTCGATCGTTTGGTGATAGATAATCCTGCCTGGAGTAGTGCGAATAAACTGAACGATCTGCTTACCCTCTCCGTCTTCCCGAACCCGGCGGAACTTGTATTCTTTCGTCACTATACCGTCAGCCGATCGCTCCACCTTCAGCGGTTCTCCCTCTGGTTCGATGTTTTCTATAGCGCCTTGGAACCTCACCCACACATAAGAGTGCAAGTTAATGACTCCTTGTTCGTAAGCTACAACAGCATCGGTCAGGTTGGAGAAATAGTGACCGGCTCCTTTTTGAGCGTCCAGATTCTCGGCTGTCAAATAATAGCAACCGAGCACCATATCTTGAGAAGGAGTAACGATCGGTCTTCCCGTTGCCGGCGACATAATGTTGTTAGAAGCCAGCATCAGCAAGCGTGCTTCCGCCTGAGATTCCAGAGACAAAGGCACGTGAACCGCCATTTGGTCACCGTCAAAGTCAGCGTTAAAAGCCGGACAGACTAACGGGTGAAGTTGAATCGCCCTCCCGTCCACCAAAATCGGCTCAAAGGCTTGAATCCCCAAACGGTGCAGCGTCGGCGCCCGGTTCAGCATGACTGGGTGTCCTTCAATCACCTCCTGAAGCACGTCCCAAACGCTGGGATCATTGCGCTGGATCAGTTTTTTCGCTGCTTTGATGTTGTTGACTAACCCTTGGCGGATCAAGCGGTGGATGACGAAAGGCTGGAAAAGTTCGATCGCCATTTCCCTCGGCAAACCGCACTGATGAATCTTCAGCTTCGGCCCTACCACAATTACCGATCGCCCAGAGTAGTCAACCCGTTTCCCGAGCAAGTTTTGGCGGAAGCGACCTTGCTTCCCTTCAATAATGTCCGACAGCGACTTCAGCGGACGGTTATTTGCCCCCACCACTGTCCGGCCGCGGCGCCCGTTGTCAATCAGCGCATCCACAGCTTCTTGCAGCATCCGCTTTTCGTTGCGGATGATAATCTCTGGTGCCAGAATCTCTTGCAGTCTCGCCAAACGGTTATTGCGGTTAATAACTCTCCGATAAAGGTCATTCAAGTCAGAAGTCGCAAAACGCCCGCCGTCTAGCTGAACCATCGGCCGCAAGTCTGGGGGAATCACTGGAATCACATCGAGAACCATCCAATCGGGATGAGAACCCGTAGCGATGAAATTGTCAATTACCCGCAAGCGTTTAATTAACTTGGCGCGTTTTTGACCTTTAGCATTCGCGATATCTTCTCGCAGTTTTTCCGCTTCGCTTTCCAGCGGAATATTTTGCAGTAAAACTTGCAAAGCTTCAGCACCAATCCCCACTTCTACACCTGTGAGTGTGGAATCTTCGCTGTAAAGTTCATCTTCTATTTCCAGCCAAGCATCTTCTGTCAGCAATTGCTTGTATTGCAGCTTCTCTGCATTACCTGCATTCAGCACAACATAGGCATTGAAATAAACTATTTGTTCGACATCTCGCAGAGGCATATCTAATAGAATTGCCATGTAACTGGGGATACCTTTGAGATACCAAACGTGAGCTACGGGAGCTGCTAATTTGATAAATCCCATGCGATGACGACGGACGCGAGATTCAGTTACTTCAACACCGCAGCGTTCGCAAACAATGCCTCTATGACGAACTCTTTTGTACTTGCCACAATGACATTCCCAATCTTTTGCAGGCCCAAAAATGCGCTCACAAAACAAGCCATCCATCTCAGGTTTCAAAGTCCTATAATTTATGGTCTCCGGTTTTGTCACCTCGCCGGTTATCTGACCGTTGGGTAAAGTTCTCTCTCCCCACTGTCGAATTCTTTCTGGTGAAGCTAACCCGATCTTGACGTAATCAAAGCGTTGTTCTATCTTAGCCATTGTGACTCCAATTGATTATTTACAGTCGATTATTTTTGGTGATTTATTGTTTTTGTGGCTTATTTTGCGATTTTAAATCAATGTTATTCTCCTCTATATGTGACGTTCCTTTTAATATCAGAAATGATATTCCCGGACACTCCAAATTCCTGAGCTATTTTAGCAAGGGATTCTCCGGCTTGAATTCGTTCTCTGATTTCTAGAGCTTGAGCAAAAGTAAGTTTGCGATCGAGAGATCCACCCATACGAGGAACTGGAACCTCTTCGCCTTCTGCCTTCCAAGTCACGTGATACTTAATATCATGTATGGTTTTGCGTCCGACACTATATTGCTCAGCTACATCTTTCATTCTTTCTCCTGCTGCTAGCTTTTGCCGAATTTCTCGCACCTTTTCCCAGTCTAATTTGGCATTGGAAAGGGGATGACTTTTTCCTTGAGTGCGTCCTTTTTTAGAAGCATCTAATAAATTTTGAGTACGCGTCCCACCCCAAAGGTGTT
Organism: Cyanobacteria bacterium SOY_34_metabat_3; assembly: GCA_031399265.1. Classification (GTDB taxonomy): domain Bacteria; phylum Cyanobacteriota; class Cyanobacteriia; order Cyanobacteriales; family Microcoleaceae; genus Microcoleus. Next base: position 22,809 of record JANNOR010000292.1, read on the forward strand.
CTGGATTAATACAACTGGGATTGTCGCAAGTATGACAAGCGTCAATTGAAGTCGGAATTTCACATCCTAATTTCTCGGCTAAAACAGCACGAGTAACAGATTTTGATTTCCCATTTTTAAAGTACCTGCCATAACCCCCTTGACCATCCTTTGCGCCTTGAAAAATTATGCAGCCACTATCTTGAATTTCTCCTAAAAAACCTGGTGAAACTGTAGTGAAGTTATCGGGAATATTTGTCTGAAGTATCTTGGTAATAGTTTCATGTTGTACCCCATACTCTTTTGCTAGATGACTTTTGATGGTTCCCGCTAAATATTGACACTGAATTTTACGCAGTTGCTCTATCGACAGTCTACCGATACCTGGAATACTTTTGCGCCTGGGAGTTTTTCGATTCCGCCCCATCATCTGCTCGGTATTCTCAGCCGCAGTTCCAGCTACGAGATGTACTGGGTTGATGCAGCTTGGATTGTCACAGGTGTGACAAGCAAAATGACCGGAATCGAGAAATCCTGGTATTTTTGATTCGAGAACTAATCGGTGGACTAAAACCGTTTTGCCCTCGATCCACTTACGCCCGTAACCATTCTTAAGCTTGCTCCCTTGCCAATTAATACAGCCGGTCTTCAGGTCAACTTCTCCTTCTATTCCTGGGACAACTGTTACAATAATCATGTCAGCGTCTCTCCTTGTTAGAGCGTTGATTCGCCTCAGCAGTGGTATGAACACTGTTGAGGCATTTTAATTAGAGACGATCGATTAAAGAATTGAATGTTGCCAAAAATTCTTTAATCGATCGTCTCTAATCCCTAATCCTCATCTTCGTCGCGAGAAAGCGATTCGTAAGTAGGTCTGGAGGGCGATCGGCGACCCCCAGCATCTGCCATTAAATCTACCTCAACGTGTTCGCTGCCATCATCGGAAGTATTCACCTTGTGCACGGCAATATCCAAGCACAAAGACTGCAACTCCCGCATCAGCACCTTGAAAGATTCTGGAGTCCCCGGGCGAGGAATAGCCTTGCCTTTGACGATCGCATTTAACGCTTCATTCCGCCCCTGCATATCATCCGACTTCACAGTCAGCAATTCTTGCAAAGTGTAAGCGCAGCCAAAGGCTTCCAGGGCCCAGACTTCCATTTCTCCGAACCGC
>JANNOR010000321.1:0-26122 GCA_031399265.1 Cyanobacteria bacterium SOY_34_metabat_3
CTGCCTGTGACTATTTCCAAGAAAGCCGATCGGGCATACTCTGGATATATTTAACATATTTTTTAACTTTAAATTGAGGTGATTTAACTCTTGCAGATTACATTTCTCGGAACCAGCTCAGGCGTACCCACGCGATCGCGCAACGTATCCAGCATCGCCCTCCGCTTGCCCCAGCGAGCCGAACTCTGGCTGTTTGACTGCGGCGAAGGAACCCAGCACCAATTCCTGCGCAGCGAGCTAAAAGTCAGCCAACTGAGCCGCATTTTCATCACTCACCTGCACGGCGACCACATTTTCGGCTTAATGGGTTTGCTGGCTAGCTGCGGTTTGGCGGGGAATGTCAAGCGCATCGATCTTTATGGGCCTCCGGGACTGGAAGAATATTTGCAAGCTGGCGTTCGCTATTCTCAAACTCATTTTTCTTACCCGGTGAAAGTGCACAAAAGTCACGAGGGAGTCATCTATGAAGATGACGAATATATTGTGAGTTGTGCTCCTTTAAAGCATCGAGTTACTGCTTTTGGTTATCGCATAACCGAGAAAGACCGTCCGGGACATTTTGATGTCGAAAAAGCGAAAGCTGTAGGCATTCCATCGGGGCCAGTTTACGGCGAATTAAAACAAGGAAAGACTGTCAAGTTATCAGACGGGCGGGAGTTTAAAGGTACTGATTTTTGTGGCCCGGATCAAGTTGGTCGGAAGTTTGTTTACTGTACTGACACGGTTTTTTGTGACAGCGCGGTGGAGTTGGCAAAGGATGCGGATTTGTTGGTACACGAAGCGACTTTTGCTCATCAAGATGCTCAAATGGCCTTCGATAGATTGCATTCAACTTCGACAATGGCGGCTCAAGTTGCCTTGCTCGCTGGGGCGAAACAGTTGATTATGACGCATTTTAGCCCGCGCTATGCTCCGGGAAATGCGATCGTCCTGGATGATTTGCTCACAGAAGCCCAAGCAATTTTTCCGAATACAAAAATGGCCTATGACTTTTTGACTTATGAAGTGCCCAGGCCTGTTGAAGAGTAGGGTTAAAGTTAATCTGTAGGGTGCGTCGCCATCAAAAATTCTCGAAAAGATCGATAATCTCGTAGCGACGCACCCTACCAAAGACTTCGCTGTATTTGATATTGGTTTTTTAATTATACCGATCGCTCTGTAGAATTTGACAGTTGTTGCCATGCTGAAATTATAGGGCGATTCCCTACGGTATAGCTTCGCACGCGCGTACTTTCGGAATAAGAAACAATTGCGCTACACTCAAAACATTATGAGACTGCTTTGAGGTATGGCGTTACAGGCTTCAAATCGATAATCAGAGTACACGCACCCTATCACAGTAAATCTTCTTCAGATAGCTGGGCTATTTTCATTAAGGCTCTCAAGGTTCCAACTTTCAAATCTTGATTGCGGTGAACAGGAATTGACAAAATTTGCTCTAATTCTGGGTTTTCATAGATATAATGACTCCCAGTAATTCTTTTCAAAACCCAATTTTTATGCTCTACTATTTTGCAAAATTGTTTGCCAGAAATAGATTTCATACAGCAATCTCCACAATTTTATCTGTGGAGGCAACTGTTTCACGACTATTAGCAACTTCGAGCCAGCCGACTATAGCATCTTTTAAATTAATCATCACTTCTTCGATAGTGTCTCCTTCAGTAATGCACCCCGGCAGTGCGGGAACTTCTGCCCAATAGCCACCTTCTTCTGCTGGATGAATAATTGCTCTAATTTTCATACATTTATTCAGTTATTTGTTAAGCCTATCATAGCAAGTATCAATCAATTATAGTGAGTATCTAGTAGAATCATTGCAACACTTCCCAATCTTCCAACGAAACCGCAGGTTCAAACGGTTCATCATAATGAATGACTGTACCGCGCAAAGGATATAGAAAAGTATTTTTCATAGTTTGATTTACCAAATTTAGATAGCTAATAAATTCTCGATATCCATCCAATTCTGTTTGTTCTTCGGAAGTTATATTTGATGCTTGTTGTTGTGCTGTTAAAGTTTTAATTCGTTCCTGGGTTTGAATAGAAGCGCTGAATATTAAGAGTCCGTTGACTAACTCAATGTGAACAGAACCTTCGCTGGGCAAGCTGTTGGGTAAGTGAGGCAGTTTGAGGGGTAAATTAGCAATCATGGCATTAATTGACTGTATTTGATGTTGATTTTTCAATTATACCGTCCACCAACTTTGTACTTGTTACCAGGCAGAGCCTGGTAACACAGCTCCGGAGGATCTGCCTCCAATTTTTCCTTCGACACGCGAGGCAGAGCCTCTGGACATCAGTTCCCAGGCAGAGCCTAGGAACCAGTTCATTCTAAAATCCAGGAATCTCAAATCGCTCGATCGCCCCCAAAGACGCCTTCGACCGCTTAGCAGGCCCAATGGTTGCTACAATCGGGAAAGGTAAGCGTTGTGGCTAACACTACAGCCCGTAACCCCAAAAGCTAATAGCTAAATTATTAAAAATCTGCCTCTCCTGCCATGTTTAAAAATCTGCTAGGCGACCCCAACGCACGCAAACTGAGAAAATTTCAGCCTTGGGTAGCTGATATCACAATCTTAGAAGAAGAAATTCACGCCCTCTCAGACGACGGCCTCAAAGCTAAAACGGCGGAATTTAAAGAACGTCTGGCAAAAACTAAATCTCTGAATGAAGAGAAAGAAGTGCTAGACGAAATCTTGCCAGAAGCTTTTGCAGTCGTGCGGGAAGCCGGACAGCGGGTTTTGGGAATGCGCCATTTTGATGTCCAACTCCTCGGCGGCATCATTCTGCACAAAGGCCAAATTGCTGAAATGAAAACCGGTGAGGGCAAAACTCTGGTAGCTACGCTGCCGGCTTACCTCAACGCCCTCAACGGTAAAGGCGTGCACATCATCACCGTCAACGATTATCTCGCCAGACGGGATGCGGAATGGATGGGACAGGTGCACCGCTTCCTGGGATTGACTGTGGGACTGATTCAGCAGGGCATGGATCAGGTGGAACGCAAGAAAAATTATAACTGCGACATTACCTACGCCACTAACAGCGAAGTCGGTTTTGATTATTTGCGCGACAATATGGCTACTGTCATGGAAGATGTGGTGCAGCGTCCTTTTAACTTCTGCGTGATTGACGAAGTTGACTCGGTGCTGATTGATGAAGCGCGGACGCCTCTAATTATTTCCGGCCAAGTCGAACGCCCCAGCGAGAAGTACATCCGCGCGGCTGAAGTTGCGGCTTCTTTGATCAAGGAAAATGAAGAACATTATGAGGTTGACGAAAAGGCGCGAAATGTGCTGTTGACCGATGAAGGGTTTGGTGAAGCTGAGAATTTGTTGGGTGTTACCGATTTGTACGATCCGGCTGACCCTTGGGCGCATTACATTTTTAATGCGATTAAGGCGAAGGAATTGTTTATTAAGGATATTAACTACATCGTCAATCTCGATCGCGAAGTGGTGATTGTAGATGAGTTTACCGGGCGGGTGATGCCGGGACGGCGATGGAGCGACGGTTTGCACCAGGCTATAGAAGCGAAAGAACACGCGGAAATTCAGCCGGAAACTCAGACGCTGGCGACGATTACTTATCAGAATTTCTTTTTGCTTTATCCGAAGCTGTCGGGGATGACTGGGACGGCGAAGACTGAGGAAACTGAGTTTCAGAAGATTTACAATCTGGAAGTGACGCTGATTCCGACAAACCGGATTCCTAGTCGTGGCGACCTTTCGGATATGGTTTACAAGCAAGAGGCTGGCAAGTGGAAGGCGATCGCCCAAGACTGTGCAGATATGCACGAAATCGGTCGGCCGGTACTTGTCGGGACTACGAGTGTGGAAAAATCGGAGTTGCTCTCGCGACTGCTACAGGAACTGAAAATTCCCCACAATTTGCTGAATGCTAAACCGGAAAATGTGGAACGGGAATCGGAAATTATCGCTCAAGCCGGACGCAAGGGTGCTGTGACGATCGCCACGAACATGGCCGGACGCGGTACAGATATTATTCTGGGCGGTAATTCTGAGTACATGGGCCGCCTGAAGTTGCGCGAGTATCTGATGCCCCGGATCGTGCGCCCCGAGGATGAGGACGGGTTTACCTTGGTGCAAGCGCCCGGTATTGGCGGCCGCCCCGCAGCTCAAGGTTTTGGTCAAACTGCCAAAAAGCCTAAGTCTTGGAAAGCTTCGGCGCAGATTTTCCCGACGCAGCTATCGAAAACTGCTGAGCAAATGCTCAAGTCGTCTGTGGAATTGGCGGTGAAGGAGTACGGGGAGCGATCGCTCTCAGAATTGCAAGCCGATGATGTCGTGGCTGTAGCGTCGGAAAAAGCGCCTACAAAAGACGTGGTAATTCAAAAATTGCGGGAAGCTTACAATCTAACTCGTAGCGAGTACGATGCTTTTACTAGCACCGAACACGATGAAGTTGTGCAGTTGGGTGGCTTGCACGTCATCGGTACAGAACGCCACGAATCGCGCCGGATCGACAATCAGTTGCGCGGCCGGGCTGGACGCCAAGGAGACCCCGGTTCTACGCGGTTTTTCTTGAGTTTGGAAGATAATTTGCTCCGGATTTTCGGGGGCGAACGGGTGTCGAGTTTGATGAATATGTTCGGTGTTGAGGAAGATATGCCGATCGAATCTGGAATGCTAACTCGTTCCCTCGAAGGCGCTCAGAAAAAAGTCGAAACCTACTATTACGACATCCGCAAACAGGTGTTTGAATACGACGAAGTGATGAACAATCAGCGTCGAGCCATCTATGCGGAACGCCGTCGGGTATTGGAAGGTTTGGACTCTAAAGAACAGGTGGTTAAGTATGGCGAACAGACAATGGACGACATTGTGGGAGCATACATCAATCCCGATTTGCCTTCGGAAGAATGGGAACTCGACAAACTTGTGAGCAAGGTGAAGGAATTTGTTTATCTATTAGCTGACATGACTCCGGATCAGCTAGAAGATTTGTCTGTTGAGGAAATTAAAACTTTCTTGCACGAACAAGTTCGCAACGCTTATGACATGAAGGAAGCCGAAGTTAATGCCATCCGAGCCGAATTGATGCGCGATGCTGAGCGATTCTTTATCTTGCAGCAAATTGATACTTTGTGGCGGGAACACTTGCAGCAAATGGATGCTTTGCGCGAGTCTGTCGGGCTGCGCGGTTACGGACAAAAAGATCCGTTAATCGAGTACAAAACAGAAGGTTACGAGCTGTTTTTGGACATGATGACGGATATTCGCCGGAATGTGGTTTATTCGCTGTTCCAATTCCAGCCGCAGCCGGCAATGCAAGTTTCGCCGGAGATGGTTTAAAGATAGTTAACTGTTGACTGTTAACAGTTAACAGTTGACTGTTGACGGTTAACAGTTGATATCAATTACGGTTGCACCGGAATAATATAGAGGACACGGCAGTGCCGTTTCCCTACCGCGATTAATTGTTGGGAAACGGCACTGCCGTCTCCTCCGTCTCCTCTGGTTCTCATGGAGGCTTGGTATGGGTATTTTGGCGATTCGAGCGGACGAGAGAGTTAAGCACATTCATTTTACAGAAGAAACCATTAGTGTGGATTTGATGGATGGACGAATCATCACCGTACCTTTAATTTGGTATCCAAGATTGTTTAATGCAACGCCCGATCAAAGGGAAAAATGGGAAGTATGTGGAGGAGGCTATGGCATTCACTGGGAAGAAATTGATGAAGACCTCAGTACAGAAGGAATGCTGCGAGGTGCGCCGGCTCCGAGACCTAAAATTAGTCATTAATTGCGATCGCTACTTCACTTCTAAGCTTTGGTATTAAGCCCAATCTTCTTGGTCGCTTTTTTGTTTCCTGTAAACTTCACCTTTGGCGTGAATTTTGCGGGTTTGTTCGTAAAGTGTTTCTTCGGTATGATTCCATTGTTGCAGGACTTTTTTTAAGTCTGCTTGGATATCTCTAGCGCCGGGAAAGCCTCGGTAGCGAATTATTAATCTGGCTAATTCTGATAAATTGTGGTCGGTTGTTTCTCCGGCTAGTAAAGTATTGACTGTAGTGCGATCGCGCCGATATTGCGGATGCTGCTGATCTTGAGTTTTTTCTATTGAATCCATGTTTTTTTATGGTAAATCTACTGAAATTTTGCTTGAACGGTCTTATTTTATAATTTTTATAATAAAGAGAATGCTTTTTAACCGCAGAGGGCACAGAGGGCGCAGAGGAAGAGAAAAGAGAGATTTAGAAGTTGTTATTGATTTATGTGCCTGGTTTTTCTAAATTTTGCTCTAAGTTTAAAGCTTTTTTTTGATAAAACAAACCTTCATTGATTCGCCCTTGCTGTTCCAAGACTTTGCCTAAATTCCAATAAGCTCCGGCTAAATTTGGTTGAATAGCGATCGCTTTTTGATAGTAAGTTATGGCATCATCCAGCAGTCCTTGTTTGTAAAACATACTGCCCAAATTAACATAGGCTTCGACAAAGTTAGGATTAAATTCTATCGCCTTTGAGTAGGCGCGTATCGCCGCCTCTATCTTGCCTTGGGCTTGCAGAATGTTGCCGAGGGTTTTGTAAGCGGGGGCAAAATCTGGTTGGTGGCGCAGTGTTTGGTAGCATCCGGCGATCGCCTCTACATATTTCTGTTGAGCATAATAAACTTCGGCAATCTTGTTAAGGGCGATCGCCTCTTCAAATTTATCAGGTTGTTGCAGTCGATCGCCCGTTTCTAAATGCTGGGAGGCCAACTCGGAATTTACAGTCATAGGTCAGAAGGAAGTTGGGCAAGTAGCATCGGAATTAACATTACCCATAATCAGGACACGGCACTGCCGTGTCCTCTATCTCTGGGCGCCGTAAAATCAAGGAGACAAACGCCACACCTTAATCGTGTCATCAAAACTGCCGCTGATCAGAGTTTTGTCTTCAGGATTAAAAGCCAAATCCACCCAAGTCGAATGACCTTTGAGCGTGCCCGGTTCCCCGCCATCCATCCGCCACAGCTTGATAGTTCCGGTCAAATCGCCGCTGGCGAGAGTCTCACCGTCGGGACTGAAAGCTACGGACTGAATTGGATCGTCATGACCCTTAAAAGTTACCTCGCCCGAGGGCTGCGGCCCGTGATTCGTCCTGATATCCCAAATTCTCACCGTATTGTCCCAACCGCCACTGCCCAAAATTGTACCGTCCGGGCTGACGGCAAGAGCCGAAACAGCATCGACATGACCTGTGAGAGTCGCTTGGAATTCCCCAGTCTTCCAATTCCACATCTTGATAGTACCGTCGGCGTTACCGCTAAACAGAGTGTCTTTGTCAGGACTGAAAGCCACCGAATACACTTCGTCAGAAATCCCGCTGAGAGTTTCCAACTTGGCCCCGCCTTCGACTTGCCACAACTTTAAAGTTTTGTCCTTACCAACAGTTGCCAAGGCCTGGCCGTCGGGACTGAAAACTACCGAGAACACACCGTCTTTGTGTCCGTCCAAAGTCCGAATTAACTTGCCAGAATACAGATTCCACAATTTAATCGTACCGTCAGAGCCGCCGCTGGCGATCGTCCTGCCGTCGCGACTGACAGCCACCGACCACACGGGCCCCAAATGTCCGCCTAGAACCTTCAGCACTTTGCCGTGACGCTTGTGCAGCAGGCGAATTGTCCCGTCGTTGTTCCCGCTGAGTATAACGCGGCCGTTGGGAGTGACTGCTACGGCCCAAACCGGGTTTTTGTCTTGTTCTGCCAGAGTCCGCACTGCGGGCCCTGACTGCGATGCCTGACCGCTGAAATTCTGCATGGGGGGCGGATTAAACCGAATTTCGGGAATGCTAGAAACAGGCTCGCTAGAAGTGAAAGCCGGCGTTCCTGGTGATGGCAAGCGAGAACCCAGCACCACCGACAGCACGGCACCTGCGGCTCCCGCCCAAAGCCCCAAAGTCCACTTAGGTTTGCTGACAATTACGTCTATCGGTGTCGGGCCGTATTTCATGTCTTTGACAATTGCCTCGATCGATCCATACCGTTTTGATGGTTCTCGCTCCACCATTTTATCCAGGATGCGGCCGAGCCGCGCTGAAACCGGTACTTTCAAATAATGCCTCCAAGCCCAACTTTCGGCTTGGATATCAAACAAATCAAAGGGCGACATTCCTGTTAACAAGTGAATGCAAGTTACTCCCAAACTGTAGATGTCGCTGCTGGGGATAGCTCGTCCTTTGATTTGTTCCGGGGCCGCGTATTCGGCAGAACCCGTCACTGTTTCTGTTTTGTGCGGCCCGCTGTTGGCAGGAATTGCCGCGCCGAAATCGACTAAAACCAGCCCAGATTGCTCGTCCCAAGAATGCAGATATTCTTCTTTGATCGAAGCTGCGGAAGTTGGGGCCGTTTTCCGGTGAATAATGTTGGACGGTTTGATATCTCGGTGAATTAGTTGACTGTCGTGAACCAGTTGCAAGACAGGTAATAATTCGCTCAGCAGATACCAAATGTGAATTTCTTTAAGAACGCCTTTTTCTGAAAGCCGATCGGCTAAATTGCGACCGGGGATGTATTCTTGCACTAAATACTGGCAGCCTTCAACTTCAAAAGATGCCAGCAATTTCGGTATTTGCGGATGTTTTCCCAACAAGTCGAGGGCATCTGTCGAGCCGCGAAATGTCCGATTTAGCGGTGTGCTACCGTCGGCGACGGAGGAGATGCCGCAGAATTGTTGAATGACACAGCGGGGCTTTGAAGGTTGGTCTTCATCGACTGCTAAAAAAGTGCTGCCGCCGAGACTTTGACCGAGGGTATGAAAGGCTCGGTAGCGTCCTTTGAGCAGCAAACTCGACTCGCAACTTTTGCAGGCTGTCGCGCGATCGAGATTTTGGGGACTTTGGCAGTGGGGATTGATACAGTAACTCATTTGTCTTGCCGCTGGAGACCCCCGTCCGACTTGCTGGCGTTGGTGGGGGAGGAAAGCGGGGCGGTGCGTGCCGCTTCCTGTGGACAAATTAAATAATTAGAATCTTTGCTTTATGATAATTGTTTCCCAGATTTTCGCCACAATTTCTGCGGTCGATCGCCCGTTAATTCTTGCTGACTTTCCTGCGGGCGAGGTTTAATAGGTCGATCGATCGCTCGGCCCGATTCGCTGTTACCGAATTAAGCTATACTGTCATTGCCGATACTTTTTGCGGTCAAAGTCAAGTAAAGCAATCGCCAAGCATTACCTAAAAGCCGCGATTCTCTGTTCTACCCTTGTCAATCTAAAATCTCAAATCTAGCAATAGAAAGATAGAAAATTAGGCAAAATCGCCCAACTAACTACTAATATCGTATCCGGTAGCGTCGAAATTATAAATTCGAGTCACCTTACCAAATATAAGCGCAATTTTCTGTTCTTTGACTCCCAGTCAACAGTCAACAATCGTTCTTTTAACTAATACTTATGCCGTTAATTCGCGTTCCCAAATCTTGGGAAATTCCCGACCCGCAAATTACCTCAGAAACAGCCTTTGTCAACCGCCGCCGTTTCATGACAAATTTAATCGGCGCTGGCGTGACTGCTTCGGTGCTGTCGCTGACCGGCTGCAAAAGCAATACTAGCTCAAAAACTGGCTTGGATCGAAGCTCAACCGAAGCATATTCGGGATTGACCCGGAATCCTGACTTTGCGAAAGTCGATCGGGCAATTACCGACGAAGCATTAGCTACAAAATATAACAATTTTTACGAATACGGCGGCACAAAATCTATTTGGGAAGCCGCTCAAGCTTTACCAACTGAAAACTGGAAAGTAGAAGTAGGAGGTTTAGTCAAAAATCCCCGCACGTACGATATTGATGACCTCACCAAAAAATTTCCCATCGAAGAAAGAGTTTATCGATTTCGCTGCGTAGAAGCTTGGGCAATGGTAGTTCCTTGGGTGGGATTTCCCATGAAATTACTGATGGCTGATGTCGAACCAAAATCGAATGCTAAATTCGTTCGCTTTACCTCATTTTACGACTCCAAAATCACTCCCGGCCCCGGTTTGATGTCGCAATTTTACCCTTGGCCTTATACCGAAGGTATGCGGATTGAGGAAATGGCAAATGATTTAGCATTTTTTGCTACAGGTTTGTACGGTAGACGGCTACCAAAACAAAATGGCGCGCCGCTGCGACAAGTGATTCCGTGGAAATACGGTTTTAAGGGCGCAAAGTCGATCGTCAAAATTGAATTTGTCGAAAAACAGCCCGCCACTTTTTGGAATACAATCGGCCCCAACGAATACGCTTTTGAAGCAAACGTCGAACCCGACAAACCGCACCCCAGATGGTCGCAGGCCAGCGAACGGGTAGTCGGCCCCGGTAACAGTTGGTCGTGGGAAACTCGCCCGACTTTGCCTTATAACGGCTACGGCGAATATGTGGCGAGTCTTTACAGTTAAACCGGTCTGACAGCACACCATTGTCAATCCGACCCCCCGTAGGGACACTCCAAAAGCCGTGTCCTTACACTTTACAAACCTGGAATAAGCTGTAACTCCCTACTGCATCCTCGCGAGTTAATTGACGACAAAAAAAGGAAAAGTATGCAATGCTTGAAATCCCCGGCATTCAAACATTAAATAAGATATACGAAAACTCTAAATCAACAGTTTATCGAGCTATCCGAGCGCAAGATAAACAGCCAATTATTCTCAAACTCCTTAACGAAGACTATCCAAGTCCCGCCGAAATCGTCCGCTACCGACAAGAATACAAAATCCTGCAAAACCTGAATTTGCCAGGAGTCATCAAAGCCTGCGATTTACAAAAATATCGAAATACTCTCGTTTTAATCTTAGAAGATTTTGGTGGCTCCTCATTGAAAAAAATGCAGGAACAGCAAAACTTTAGCCTATCAGCATTTCTAAACATCGCTATTCAAATCACCGAAATATTAGGAGAAATTCACGCAGCAAACATCATCCACAAAGACATAAACCCAGCCAACATAATTCTCAACCCAGAAACCGGGAAAATCCAAATCATCGACTTCGGCATCTCCACCCTGTTAACCCGCGAAACTCCAACCCTCAAAAATCCGACTATTTTAGAAGGAACTTTAGCTTATATTTCACCGGAACAAACCGGGAGAATGAACCGTTCTCTAGATTACCGCACAGATTTTTATTCCCTCGGCATTACTTTTTACGAACTGCTAACCAACCAGTTGCCTTTTGACACTACAGATGCAATGGAATTGGTACACTCTCACATTGCCAAACAGCCGTTGCCCATCCACGAAATTAAGCCCAATATTCCTCCCGTAGTTTCAGCAATAGTTATGAAACTATTAGAAAAAACTGCCGAAAACCGCTATCAAAGTGCTTGGGGAATTCAAGCAGATTTGAATGAATGTCTGCGTCAATTGCAAACAACAGGAACGATTTTAGAGTTTCCTTTAGGCGCTGCGGATATTTCCGATCGATTTCAAATCCCTCAAAAACTGTACGGGCGGGCGGCGCAAGTGCAGGCTTTGCTAGCAGCATTCGAGCGAGTTGCAAACCCAGAAGGAACTTTTTCGCGAAGCGAAACGATCTTGGTGGCGGGTTATTCCGGCATCGGTAAATCGTCCCTAGTGGCGGAAATCTACAAACCAATAACTGAAAAACGCGGCTATTTTATTTCCGGCAAATTCGATCAATTTCAGCGCGACATTCCCTATTCAGGAATTATTAGCGCTTTTGCCGGATTGGTGCGGCAACTGCTAACCGAAAGCGCAGCAAAACTAGACGGTTGGCGTACTAAACTTTTAACTGCATTGGGCGCAAACGGTCAAGTAATTATTGATGTAATTCCTGAAGTAGAATTGATTGTGGGGAAACAGCCGCAGGTAGCAGAATTGAGATCGAATGAAGCGCAAATTCGTTTCTATTTTGTGTTTGAAAAATTCATCCGCGTGTTTTGTTCACCAGAACATCCGCTGGTTATTTTTTTGGACGATTTGCAGTGGGTAGATCCGGCAACTCTGAATTTAATTCAGTTGATGGTGGCGGATACTGATACGCAATATTTATTGCTAATTGGAGCTTATCGAAATAATGAAGTTACTTCTAATCATCCTTTAATGATTGCTGTAGACGATCTGCAAAAAGAAGGGTCGGTCATTAATTTTATCCATTTGGACAATTTGAAATCAGAAGATATTAGCAGCTTAATTGTTGATACTTTGCACAGCGATGCTCGATCGGTGGAGTCTTTGGCGCAATTGGTACAGCGTAAAACGAACGGCAATCCTTTTTTCGTGAATCAGTTTCTGAAAACTTTGCATTCGGAAAATTTGATAAGTTTTCAGTTGCCGGAGTCTGCTGCACTCGATCGACAGCAGAACGGAGAAAATAGAAGTCGTAAAGGTTTTTGGCAGTGGGATATTGCTCAAATAGAAGCCACCGATATTACTGACAATGTGGTAGAGTTGATGGTGAATAAGTTGAAAAAATTGCCGATCGCAACGCAAGATATTTTGCGTTTCGCAGCTTGTGCTGGGGCATCTTTTGACTTAACTACTTTGTCTAAAATTTGCGAAAAATCGCCGGATTCGGTTTTCTCGGATTTGCATCCGGCACTGCAAGCTGGTTTGATTTTTCCGGTGTCGGAGTTGGATGTTCAACTGCTGTTTGAAGAGTACAAGTTTTTGCACGATCGCGTTCAACAAGCTGCTTATGCTTTGATTGACGATCGCCAGAAAAAAGCGGTTCATTTGCAAATCGGTCGCTTATTATTGGATAATACCGCAGGTGGAGATTTGTCGGAGGAGCTTTTTGAAATTGTCGATCAGCTAAATCTGGCGGCAGGAAAGGCAGCGGGGGCGATCGAAGCGGAGCAGCCGCTAGGGATTGTCGATCGCACGGAAAGACTGAAAATTGCTAAACTCAATCTGTTAGCTGGCAAAAAAGCGAAAGACTCTACAGCTTACGCGGCTGCTGTCAAGTATTTGCATTTTGGGATCGAGCTTTTGGCTGCCGATAGCTGGGAAACTGAATACTTTTTGACGAGACAGTTGTATCAGGAAGCTGCGGAATTGAATTATCTGCTAGGCAATTTCGAGCGATCGCAATTTTTGATTAATTTGGCACTCCCGCAGTCGAAATCGGCGATCGAAAAAGCTGAGTTGTTCGATCGGCTAATTACGCTGCATACGATGTGGGGCGAATACGAACAGGCGATCGAATTTGGGCGTCAGGGCTTGCATTTGTTGGGGGTTGAATTGCCTCAAAAAAAGTTAATTCAAGCTCGCAAAGCCGAACTGGCTGAAGCTGAGGCGCAATTAGGCAATCGGGCAATTGCTGATTTGTTGAACGTGCCGGAAATGACGATTCCCGAAAAAAGAACCGCCATGAAACTGCTGGATAAGATTATTCCCGCGAGTTTGTTTTCTAATCCGGTACTTTACCAAATAGTTGTCACAAAATCTGTTAACCTTTCTCTGAAGTACGGCCCGGTGTCGGAATCATCTTACAGCTACGCTTGCTACGGCGTGGTTTTGTCAGCTGCGATGGCGAATTACCGATCGGGCTGCGATTTTGGGATGTTAGCTCTTAATTTGAGCGATCGCTTCCACGATTTGACGCAAAAATGCAAGGCATCGGAAATGCTGGTTGCTCATTTAAATCATTGGATACAGCCTCTTAAACTGTCGGATTCGATTAGCAATAACGGCTATCAAGCGGGTATAGAATCTGGCGAATTGCAATTTGCAGGTTACATTCAGCTTTACAAAATGATGTATTCTATCCCGCAGGGAAAAAGTCTCGCTTCTCTGTCTGTGGAAGTGTGGGATTTTCTGCTGTTTAACTTTAAAACTAACAATCAAATCGCTACTGATTATTTACTCGGCTGTCAGCTAGCGCTGTTCAATTTACTCGCAAAAACTTCGGATTGTGAGGTTTTTTCTAATGGGGAAATTAACGAACGGCAGTATTTAGAGCGGTGTGCAAATCGCGGCAGTTTGTTGGCGATCTGCGCTTATAAAATTTTGAAATGCCAGGTTTTGTATTTGTACGGAAATTATGCAGAAGCTCTCAGTTATGGTGTGGAAGCTGAGCAAAAATTGGGTTTGGCGATCGGCACAATTATCGTAGCCGAACATAATTTTTATTACTCGCTAACTTTAACTGCGCTTTACTCGCAAGCTTCCGAGTTCGATCGCCCAAAATACCTCAGAAAATTGAAAGCCAATCAAAAACAGATGAAAATCTGGGCTGATAGCTGTCCCGAAAACTTTGAGCATAAATACTTATTAGTGGCTGCGGAGATGGCGCGGATTGGGGGTAAGGAGATGGAGGCGATCGATTTGTACGATCGAGCCATAGAAGGGGCTCTCTCCGGCGAGTTTATCCAAAATCAAGCCCTAGCAGCGGAACTAGCAGCAAACTTCTGGCTGAGCAAAGGTAAAGCAGAATTTGCGCGAATTTACCTCAAAAAAGCCCACTATAACTATCTAATTTGGGGCGCCAAACGCAAAATAGAGCAGTTAGAAGCAACCCACCCAGAATTATCAATAACATCCCCCTCAGAAACTCAATTTTTCGCTCCAAGCACATTAACTGTAGCCACCAAATTAAACAGCAGCAGTTTAGGAAGTTCAGCTTTAGATTTAGCTGCGGTAGTGAAAGCCAGCCAAGCTATTTCTGGTGAAATTGTCCTGGATAAGTTGCTCGCTGCTTTGATGAAAATACTGATCGAAAATGCCGGAGCACAGCTAGGCTACTTGATTTTGCATACCGACTCAGATACTGACAGCAATTGTGAATTGCTGATCGAAGCTGCAGGTGCGATCGATTCCGAAAACATTCCGGTATTACAGTCAATTCCTATAGACAACAACCTGCCAGTATCGATTGTTGATTACGTCACTCGTACAGGAGAAACAGTAGTTTTAAACAATGCAATTACCAGCAAAAATTTCAACAGCGATCCCTACATAAAACAGCATCAAAGCAAATCAATATTGTGCGCGCCGCTGCTCAACCAAGGTCAACTTATCGGCATAATTTATTTAGAAAACAACTTAATCGCAGGAGCATTTACTTCCGACAGATTGGAACTGCTCAAAGTCTTATCAGCATCAGCAGCCATCTCCATAGAAAATGCGCGGCTTTATACCAATTTAGCCGAGTCCAACCGCACCTTAGAAACAAAAGTAGAACAACGCACCTCCGAACTCGCTCTTGCTAAGAAAAAAGCAGAAGTAGCCAACGAAGCCAAGAGCAGTTTTTTAGCCAACATGAGTCACGAATTGCGTTCTCCCCTCAACGCCATCCTCGGCTTTTCACAAATCATGCTCCGCAGCCAAAATCTGCCCAAAGAACATCAAGAAAATGTTGCCATTATCACTCGCAGCGGCGACCATTTGCTAACTTTAATCAACCAAGTCTTAGATTTATCAAAAATCGAAGCTGGACGAACCGACCTCAATCATAAAAATTTTGAACTCTATCAGTTTTTGGACGATATCGAAGATATGTTTCATATCAAAGCCGACGACAAAAAGCTGCAATTAGTAGTAGAATATAGCCCCGATGTTCCGAGATATGTACGAACCGATGAAGTCAAATTGCGCCAAGTGTTAATAAACTTGCTCAATAACGCTATCAAATTTACTCAAGAAGGAAGAGTTTCAGTAAAAGTTAACCTCAAACCAGAACCGAGCTTAAAAGAAGCTAACATTGTTAATGTTGCGGACAATTCGACAAGCTTAAATGTGCGGCAAGATCGCAGTCTTGAAAATTCAAGAATTAGCCAGTTAGAAAATACTAGCGATTTAGAGTCGGCATCTTCGTGCTTCCTAACTTTTGAAATTTCCGACACTGGTCTAGGTATCGCCGCCGATGAATTAAATAATCTTTTTGAAGCTTTTGTGCAAACTAGAACTGGCAAAGACTCGCAAGAAGGAACTGGTTTGGGACTGCCAATCAGCCGGAATTTTGTAGAGTTAATGGGCGGACAAATGACTGTGAGTTCGGTAGTTGGAGTCGGTACAACTTTCGCATTCTACACTCGAATTACTGTCATCGATCCCTGGGAAATAGAAGGCAAAAAAACAGCCGTTCAAGTGATTTCCCTCGCACCGAATCAACCCAGTTATCGAATTTTGATTGTTGATGACAAACCGAGCAACAATTTGCTGCTGCTTAAACTGCTTTCTCCCCTCGGCTTTGAACTCAAAGAAGCCAGTAACGGTCAAGAAGCTGTTGAGATTTGGAACGCTTGGGAACCGCATCTAATTTTGATGGATATGAGAATGCCAGTGATGGACGGGTACGAAGCCACTAAACTAATTAAAGGCACTGTGAAAGGTCAAGCTACTGCAATTATTGCTGTAACTGCCAGTGTTTTAGAAGAAGAAAGAGCGGTGGTTTCTTTGGCGGGCTGCGATGACTTTATCCGCAAACCTTTCCGAGAAGCAGACATATTTGACGCCATTCATAAACATATTGGCGTCAATTTTATCTATGAGGAAGAATCTGCTAGCAAGAAGGATTTAACTAAAATTGATATTAAATCTGCTTTGAGTTCGTCGGTTTTAGCTAATTTGCCATCTAAATTGTTAGCTGATTTATTGGCAGCTTCCAGCCTTTGTGACATGAATAAAATTGACAGTTGCATAGAGCAAATCCGCGAGGTTGACGAATCTGCGGCTGAGGCTTTAGCTTTTTTGGCTAATGATTTTGATTATGCTCAGATAGTTTCTGTAATTCAAAATTATTAGGCTGACGAATATCGAGATTTTATAGCAGAAGTAGTAGGGTGCATAAGGGGCTGTTATCATAAAAAATGATCAAGCTACCAAGGAATTGTTAAATGGTAACAACAACTGTTTCGCCAAAGAATTAGAGAGATTTTACTAAGTCAAAGCTAACACTTACATCTCTTCTTACTCCCTCTCTGCGCCCTCTGCGCCCTCTGCGGTAAAAAAACTCTTTATTCTTCGCAAAACTCTGCAACTCTGTGCCAAACCCGATCGCACAAATCCGGTAAACTAACATCAAACCATTCAATTTCCGAATAAGCCTTAAACCAAGTCCGCTGACGCTTCGCAAATTGCCGCGTATGCAAAACCGTTAATTCTTTAGCTGCTTCAAGCTTAATATCACCCGCCAAATATTGTTTCATTTCCTGATATCCCAGCGTATTCAATAGTGGCAAATCACAGCCGTATTTTTGACACAAATATTCAACTTCAGTCAACCAACCGGATTCTAACATTTGTTCAGTGCGCTGTTTGATCCGATCGACCAAAACTTCGATATCGCAATCCAACCCAATCTGTAAAATAGGATAATTGGGGGGATTTTCGCCCTGCTGTTCGGAAATTGGGCGCCCGGTGACATAAAATACTTCGAGTGCCCTGGAAGTTCTTACTGGGTCGTTGGCGTGAATTTTGTCGGCAGCAGGTCGATCGACCTGCTGCAACATCGCGTAACATTGAGATTGTCCGAGTTCAGCAAATTGCGATCGTAATTCCGGTATCGGCCCTACTCTCGGAATTTTCAAACCCTTGACTACAGACTTAATATATAAACCCGTCCCACCAACCAACAACAGAGGAGAATCAACAGCAGCGATTAAATTTTGAGCTTGCTGCTGGTAGTCTGCGAGTGTTAGAGTTTCCCTCGGATCGCAGATGTCGATGAGGTGATGCGGTACAGAAGCCCGATCGACCGCCGTCGGTTTTGCAGTTCCGATGTCAAATTCGCGGTACACTTGACGGGAGTCCGCACTCAGAATCGAAGATTGCAGTCGCCCCGCCAAAGCCAAAGCCACTCCCGACTTCCCCGTCGCCGTCGCCCCGCAAATCGTAATTAATCTAAACATAAGCCGTCGCCCATCTAAAAAGCATCTTTCATTTCCCGATAAAAACCGTCAAATCCCCGAATCCTCTCTTCCTCGGCTGATTGACGGCGCTACGACTGGAAAATCCCCAAGCCATCTCAAAACTATTCCCCTCCGTCCCCCCGATAAATTTCCATTCAGAAAGCCCTGGCATCGCCTTTAACGGTTTTGTGCTATAATTTTAGAAGTTTTCCCATTTTAGAAGCTTTTGGGGCTTTAGGCCTCATTATTGGAGCTATTTTTGTATGACCAGCAGCTACAGCGCCGACCAAATTCAGGTTCTCGAAGGTCTCGAAGCAGTCCGCAAACGACCGGGGATGTACATCGGTACCACCGGGCCGCGAGGACTCCACCATTTAGTTTACGAGGTTGTTGACAACTCGATCGATGAGGCGCTGGCTGGCCACTGCACCCACATCGAAGTTGACATCAACGCCAACGGTTCCGTCACCGTGACAGACGACGGACGGGGAATTCCGACTGGCATCGTTGCAAAGACTGGCAAATCGGGAATAGAAACAGTAATGACTGTACTCCACGCCGGCGGTAAATTTGGCGGTGGTGGCTACAAGGTTTCTGGAGGATTGCACGGTGTAGGTATTTCGGTTGTCAACGCGCTGTCCGAGTGGGTAGAAGTGACAGTTTGGCGCGACCAAAAAGAACATTTACAGCGCTACGAAAGAGGCAATCCAGTTACCGAACTTAATGCCAAGCCCAGCAAAGGTAGTCGCACCGGCACTTCAGTTTCTTTCTTGCCAGATACTCAGATTTTTAGCACTGGCATTGAATTTGATTACACTATACTCGCAGGGCGCTTGCGAGAATTGGGTTACTTGAATGCGGGTGTGAGAATTACGTTTAGCGACCACCGTTTGGAACTGCTAAAAAGTAGCGAATCTCGCGTCGAAACTTACTGTTACGAAGGCGGAATTAAGGAATACATCGCCTACATGAACCGCGAAAAGCAGCCCCTACATGAAGAAGTGATTTATGTGCAAGGCGAACGCAACAACGTGCACATAGAAGTCGCTTTACAGTGGTGTGTTGATGCTTTTAGTGATAATGTTCTCGGTTTTGCTAACAACATTCGGACGATCGATGGTGGGACGCACTTAGAAGGCTTGAAAGCCGTGTTGACGCGGACGATGAATTCGATCGCCCGCAAGCGCAACAAAATCAAAGAACACGAACCAAACCTCGCCGGCGAAAACGTCCGGGAAGGTTTGACCGCCGTGATTTCAGTCAAAGTCCCCGACCCGGAATTTGAAGGCCAAACCAAAACTAAACTGGGTAATACCGAAGTCCGAGGAATTGTCGATTCCCTAGTTGGTGAAGTATTGACCGAATATTTGGAGTTTCGCCCCCAAGTCGCCGATTCCATTTTGGAAAAGGCAATTCAGGCATTTAAAGCGGCTGAAGCAGCCCGTCGCGCCCGCGATTTAGTCCGCCGCAAATCCGTCTTAGAATCGTCTCCATTGCCCGGAAAATTAGCGGACTGTAGCTCCAGAGACCCCGCCCTGTCTGAGATATACCTGGTCGAGGGGGATTCGGCCGGGGGCTGTTTTCTCTCTTCGGAGGAAATAAAATTAGCCGACGGCACCACAAAAACCTTCAAACAGATAGTTGACGAACAAGCTGAAGGCAAAGAACACTTTTGCTACACCATTCGCGAGAGTGGAAACATCGGGTTTGAGCGGATAACCAATGCTCGGATGACTAAAGCAAATGCTGAAGTGATCAAACTGACGCTAGACAATGGGGAAACAATTACTTGCACTCCCGACCATCTATTCATGTTACGAGATGGGACTTACAGAGCAGCAGCAATGCTGACACCAGAAGATTCCTTGATGCCTCTGAACCACAAGTTGTCTCAAAAAACTCAAAGTGGTCAGGGACTTAACGGTTACGAAATGATTTGGAATCCCAGCACTGACAAGTGGATTTACACTCATCTTTTATCGGATTTCTACAACCTAAAACATGGTGTTTATGAAGCATCAGAAGGCAATCACCGCCATCATGTTGATTTCAACAAACTCAACAACAATCCGACCAATATTCAGCGGCTACCTGCTCAGGAGCACTTAGCTCTTCACCGCGCCAATCTTGAGAAAACATTGCATCGCCCAGATGTAATTGAAAAAAGCCGTCAAGCTCATATGACCGAAGAGTTTCGGGCGATGATGAAAGAGCGGATGCAGCAGCCGGAAACACGACAAATTCTCTCCGAACAGGCAAAAGCTCAGTGGGAAGATGAAGAGTATAAAGCTTATATGACCAGGAAGTGGCGCGAGTTTTACGACACTCATGAAACTTATCGCGAGCAAAATCAGGAACTGTTGAATCAAGCGCAGCAAGAATATTGGAGTAGTGAAGAAAACCGTTTAGCTCAGTCGGAACGAGTCATCAATCATTTTGCTAACAATCCACAAGCGCGGGAAACTCATTCGCAACTTGCTAAGGAACAATGGCAAGATGAGAATTTACTAGAGTGGAGACGTGAAAAAACGAAGGAACAGTGGACGACGGAGTTTCGCCTTAAACGCAAAGCGACTTTGAAGGAAACTTATTACCGCAAGACGCTGGAAGGTTTGAAGACAGTTCACCTGAAAGAAGGTTGGATGGATGTAGATGCTTACAATGTTTATCGCCGGATGAAGGGTGATAAGACTTTGTTGAAGTTTGAGACTTTTTGCGATCGCTACTTTGAAGGTGATGCAGTATATGCTCGCCAAGCGATTCGCAACTACAATCACCGTGTTGTCAAAATCGAAGCCGTAGAGGAACGCTATGATGTTTATGACATTGAAGTTCCTAACAGCCACAACTTTGCATTAGGTGCGGGGATTTTTGTGCACAACAGTGCTAAACAAGGGCGCGATCGACAATATCAAGCTATCCTACCTTTGCGCGGTAAAATCCTCAACATTGAGAAAACCGACGATGCTAAAATCTACAAAAATAACGAAATTCAGTCGTTAATTACAGCCCTGGGTTTGGGGATTAAAGGCGAAGAATTCGATCCGTCGCAATTGCGCTATCACCATATAGTCATCATGACTGACGCTGACGTTGATGGAGCTCACATCCGCACGCTGTTACTCACTTTCTTCTACCGCTATCAGCGCGCGCTTGTGGATCAAGGTTATATCTATATTGCGTGTCCTCCTCTCTATAAAGTGGAACGGGGACGCAACCATTACTACTGTTACAGCGAACGCGAAAGGAATGCTCTCATCCGCAATGAATTTCCGGCGAATGCTAACTATACGATTCAGCGGTTCAAAGGTTTGGGCGAAATGATGCCGACACAGTTGTGGGATACCACGATGAACCCGGAAACTCGGACGCTGAAACGGGTGGAAATTGACGATGCAGCAGAGGCCGATCGCATCTTTACGATCCTCATGGGCGATCGAGTCGCCCCCCGCCGCGAATTCATCGAAACCTACGGCCCCAAACTCAATATGCTTGACTTAGACATCTAAGTTAGTTGACAGTTGACAGTTGACAGTTGCTGGCGAGGATGAGTCATTAGTCATTAGTTAGTGGCTGATGACTACTGCCAACTGAACTACTGCCAACTGCAACTTTTGTTATAAAAATTAATAGAATCTCTCATTAAATCAGTCTAAGGTAATAACTTGAGTAATTTTTAGATTTTTGGCGCATCCATCGACCACCACGAAAATAGAAAGTTGGACAAGATATTATGAGCATCAATTTAGCGACCAAATTGCGTGAGGGAACCAAAAAATCTCACTCGATGGCAGAAAATGTCGGTTTTGTCAAGTGCTTTTTAAAAGGCGTTGTAGAAAAAACTTCTTACCGGAAGTTAGTAGCAAACCTCTACTTTGTCTATTCGGCAATGGAAGAGGAAATGGAACGCCAAAAGCAGCATCCGATTATTTCAAAAATTTACTTTTCCCAATTGAATCGGAAGCAAAGCTTAGAGCAAGATTTGTTGTACTACCACGGCGTAAATTGGCGCGAACAAGTAGCTCCGTCAGCTTCGGCAAAAGCTTACATTCAGCGCATTCACGAAATCTCTGCATCAGCACCGGAACTGTTAGTTGCTCATTCTTACACTCGCTACCTCGGCGATTTATCCGGCGGACAAATCCTGAAGGGAATTGCCCAACGGGGAATGAATCTTACCGAGGGAGAAGGTACTGCTTTCTATGAGTTCGCCGATATTCCCGATGAAAAAGAGTTCAAGACTAACTATCGTCAAGCAATGAACGAATTGCCGATCGACGAAGCCACAGCAGAGCGAATTGTGGACGAAGCTAATGCAGCTTTTGGCATGAACATGAAGATGTTTATGGAATTAGAAGGCAATTTGATTAAAGCTGTCGGTCAAATGCTGTTCAATACCCTGACGCGGAAGCGCGGCGCTGGCAGTACCGAATTGGCTACTGCTGAGTAAGTTAAGGCCTGCGGTTAAACAGTTGACAGTTGACAGTTGACAGTTGACAGCGAAGTGATAAGAACGGAGATGTGACAATCTGAACCTCGGTTAAAGAGGAAAACTTGAAATCCTGGGGGTTTGATGGCTGGTTTTATAGTCACCAAATCTCCGGGATTTTGCATGGCGGGCGATGGCGTTCCGCCCCGCAAGCTACGGCTTTTTAGAGAAGAAGGAAGTTCGGCAACGGATTCGCTCCACGGATGTAACGGATGTAACGGATGTAACGGATGTAAAGGATAGAAGGAAGACCGAAGTTCGGCAATGCCCAATGCCCAATGCCCAATGCCCCATGCCCAATGCCCCATGCCCCCATGCCCCATGCCCCATGCCCCATGCCCATATTCACCGTCCCATGCCTCGATTAGGAGGCTGCTCGTTGGGGACAGGCAAAGAACCAGGCCTTACTTGCCGCTCCAAATACTTGCTCAAAGCGTAAGCAATATCCCCGCGAGTCATCGGTTTCAAAGGATGAATCTTATTAGTTCCGAGTTCAAGATTAACAAATCCTTCATAAAGTGCAGTAGCCATAGACTTTCTAGCCCAATCAGGGATTTCGCCTGCATCTGGATGCTTAGCTAAAATCTCGGCAATGGTGGTGTCGGGAAACTGAAAAACCCCGTAAGCTTGCGCAAAAATTGCCAAAGCCTCAGCGCGAGTCACCCTTTGATTTGGGAAAAACATTCCGTCGCGATATCCGCTCATCGTTCCCGTTTTCAAAGCAGTTTGAACCTCACTGTAAGCCCAGTAACTCTTAGGTACGTCCGGCAATTCTATATCCGGTTTCTGAGCTGTTTTCCGGCGTTCCAAACCAAAAGTTTTCACTAAAATCACCGCCAAATCGGCGCGGCTGACAATCCCGTCAGCATTAAAATTGCCGCTGGCATCTTTATTCATCAATCCTGCACTCACAACCCGGTCTATCGGGTCAATGGTTTGTTGAGCTTGAACCGCCATTGGCACTCCTTGCACTAGCGCGATCGTCAAAAAAACACACACTAACTTTTTCACGATTTTATAGCCGAAGGAAGAAGAAGGAAGAAGGAAGAAGGAAGAAGGAAGAAGGAAGAAGGAAGAAGGAAGAAACAAAATGTAATTTACTGTTAAAATCAAAGATTTGCTTCCGGCAAAGCACCCTGCATTTTACCCAACCAATCAATCAAATTATCCAACTGCTTTTCGGCAGTCAAAACCGCCATACCGCGAATAGTAACTTTCCCCTTGCTGTAGACAAAACGAGAGCGCAAATGTTCCGGCAAATTAGCTTTGAGCAGGTTCCAAGCTGGTTCCTCCATCGGCGTCTCCATAACAATGTGCTGCTTATTTTCCGGTTTAATGCGAGAAAAACCGATTTGCTTGGCGATTTGTTTGAGTTCGACAACACGGATCAGTTGCTGGGCCGAAAGAGGAATTGGCCCGTAGCGATCGCACCAATCGGCCCGAATCTGCTGCAACTCTTCGGGAGTATTAGCAGAAGCCACAGACCGGTAAGCGCTCATCTTTTGATCCAAATCCCCGATGTAATCGGCCGGAATAAACGCCGTCAAACTCAGGTCGATTTGCGCGTCCTCCACTTTCGGGATTTCCTGACCCTTAATTTCGCCAATTGCCTCCTCTAACATTTCAGCATACAAATCGAAGCCGATCGCCTCCATTTGACCAGACTGTTCAGTGCCCAAAACATCACCCGAACCGCGAATTTCCATATCTCGGACAGCCAACTGATAGCCCGAACCCAACTGCGCAAACTCTTGAATAGCCCGCAACCTATGCCTTGCAGCATCAGAAAGTTGGTTCTGCTTCGGATAAAACAGCCAAGCGTGAGCTTGAATTCCGGCACGTCCCACCCGTCCCCGCAACTGGTAGAGTTGCCCCAAACCGAACTTTTGCGCGTCTTCAATCAAAATTGTATTGACTCGCGGAATATCCAAACCCGATTCAATAATAGTCGTACAGACCAAAATATCGAACTCCGCGGCGCTGAAAGTCAGCATGATCGATTCTAATTCCGCAGCCTCCATCTGCCCGTGGGCGATCGCAATTCTCGCTCCCGGAACCATAAGCTGCAACTGATCTGCCAACTCATCAATCCCCTCAATCCGGGGTACAACATAAAAAACCTGACCGCCCCTGTCCAATTCTTGACGAATTGCCGTCCGAACCGATTCCAAATTGTAGGGGGATAAATGCGTTTGAATCGGACGGCGACTCGGTGGCGGAGTCGCAATCAAACTCATCTCCCGAATCCCCGACAGCGACATATACAAAGTGCGGGGAATCGGAGTCGCCGTGAGAGTCAGCACATCTACTTCGGTTTTCAGAGCTTTAATCGCTTCCTTTTGCTTGACTCCAAACCGCTGTTCTTCGTCCACCACTAACAAGCCCAAATCCTTAAATTTAATCGCTTTGCTCAAAACAGATTGAGTACCGACAATCACGTCTAACTCCCCAGTGGCCAAGCGTTTGTGAATTTCCCGGCGCTCGGTTTCAGTGCGAAAGCGATTGAGCAAACCAACTTCGATCGGATAAGGGGAAAAACGCTCAGAGAGCGTGTGATAGTGCTGTTGGGTCAAAATTGTCGTTGGTGCGAGCAAAGCCACCTGCTTGCCCGCTGTAACTGCCTTAAAGATAGCTCTCAGAGCGACTTCTGTTTTACCAAAACCGACATCGCCACAGATTAGGCGATCCATTGGTCGATCGCCCTCCATGTCGCGTTTCACATCCTGAGTTGCCTTCAACTGATCCGGCGTTGGTTGGTAAGGAAAAGAATCCTCTAATTCTTGTTGCCAAGGCATATCAGGCGGAAAAGCATAACCTACTTGCTTAGCTCTTTTAGCATAAAGATTCAGCAAATCCACTGCCAATTTTTTAACAGCTTTGCGAACCTTGGTTTTAGTTTTTTCCCAAGTTTGACCTGTGAGTTTGTTGAGAGCCGGAGTTTGATCGGCAACAGTCCGAAACCTCGACAAAGCCCCCAATTGATCGGCCGCCACCCTGAGAGTACCGTCAGCGTATTGCAGTACCAAATATTCGCGAGTTTCCCGATCGAGCGTCAAGCGTTCCAACTTCAGAAACTTGCCAACTCCGTGCTGGCGGTGAACCACAAAATCGCCGGGACTCAGCTTGTTCGGGTCAACTTTTTTGCTTGCAGCGCGACGGCGCTTGCGGACGTAGCTAAAAGTAGCCAGGGAATGCTGGCCGTAAAATTCCCGATCGGTAATTAAAACTATCCGAAAAGTCGGCAGGATAAACCCTTCCAATTCTGCCAGCCCGCTGTATTTCAAAGCGACAGGGATATGCTGTAACTGCAACTTGTCGATCGCCAAAAAATCCCTCGGATTCACCACAAACTGAGCCGGACAGTCGTGTTCCGAGAGTAGAGAGACCGATCGACTGGGTTGAGCCGAAACCAGAAACACCGTAAAACCTCGATCGCGCTCTTCCCTGAGCATTTGAGACAGCTTCGCGAATTGGTGAGGCATTACGGGCACAGGACGAGAAGCCAAATTAATCGCAGGCGAATTATCTAATTTTTGGGTAGTTGCATCCAATCCTAATTCCGAAAGTTCCAGCCGATCGAAAGCTGCGACATCCGCCATAGATTCAGCAAAACTGCGGTGAATTTTGGGAACCTTCAAATTAGCAATTGGTAAGCTTTCGGTTTCCCCATCGGCAGCTTCTGCTTGCCGATCGCAATTTTCCCACTGTTCCTGTGCATTCTCAAACCAGCGGTTGCTGTGACCTTCGCACCCATCCGGTTCGTCAACTACAACTAAAGTATTTTCGGGCAAATAATCCAACAAACTGGCCGGTTTCTCGAAAGCCAAACCCA
>JANNOR010000060.1:0-30418 GCA_031399265.1 Cyanobacteria bacterium SOY_34_metabat_3
ATCCCGCTGTCTCGCTGGAATGCTGTTAACCAAATTATCTCCGATGTAAAGATTCCCGGAAGTTGCAGTTTCCAAACCTGCGATCGTCCGCATAATTGTAGATTTTCCGCAACCCGACGGCCCGACTAACACCCAAAATTCTCCATCTGAGATTTTGAAGCTAATATTTTCGATCGCGGTGACGTTTTGATAGCGTCGGGTAATATTTTCTAAGCGAACATTTGCCATTGTTATTTTCTTAGTAGTTACTGGTTATTAGTTATTTGTTGGTAGTTTTTACATTATCGCCTAATTGATGACAATCTTTCAGTTGCGATCGCACATCAGAGATTTTATCAGCAGATTCAAGGTATGTAGGGACATGGCACTGCCGTGTCCCTACACAACGAGAAGCGGTGAGAATTCGGATCGTCATGTCAAGGCAGATTTGATGTCGTGTCGCTGTCGGTACAGGCGTCTATAATAGCTGTGATGGATATCTTTGCAGTGGTGGTGTGCCTTGATGCTCGATCGCATCGTGAACTAAAATTGCGATCGGCTCATCTTCCGAAGCCCCCTACTCTAAAGCTATACTACCATTATCCAACATTAGAATCATTAAAGAGAGGTTGCGATCGTGACAGCTACTATAATTCTACCCAAAAATACCGACCAAAAATCACAGTACGAATCACAGCCAACATTTGAAAATATAGCAGAAACTCAGCCAAAATCTGATTACCAGAAAGTCATATCTCTAGAAAACTTTTTAGTCAGACCTCGTGATAAAATGGAGTGGGTTGACGGCAACTTAGTAGAGAAAACAGGAATGACATTCAAACACGGTCTCGCTCAAGTTAATCTAGCTACTGACTGGAGAAATTACAAAAATTCCAGCGGACAGGGAGGAGAAGTTATTACCGAAATACTTTGCTACACTGGCAAAAATGGCCTCCGTCCCGATGTCGCTTACATCACTCCTGAACTTCTGCCACCATCAGGGAATTTTACATCATTTTCCCAAAGCTTCCCACTCATTGCAGAAATTGCTTCTCCCGAAGATAGTGGCGAAGAATTATTTGCGAAAGCTCAAGAATATTTGGCATCAGGTTGTTTAGAAGTCTGGCTGCTGTTTCCTGAAACTAGATTGATCTTTGTAAATTCAGGTGAACGCTGGCTATTGTTTAATTCGGATGAAGTTGTTCAGACTCAAAGGGTGCTTACAGGTTTTAGCGTCGCTGTTAGTGAATTGTTAGCCTGAAAAACTTGCCAATAATGCCATCTTATGAAATAATCTATAACGTTGATTTTTCCAACTATAGCGACTCCCAAAAATAAAAATATAATGGATAGATTCCGAGTAGAAGTTATTTCTCAAACCCCAAATCCGCAGCAAGTAATTTATGCTGCTCTCCATCAAGACTATACTGAAAATTTCGTATATGACGATCGCGATTCCTGGCCCTCTGACGCAGAATGCGGCGAAATAATCGTCAAAAGACTCCTCGCGGGCGATCGGGGGCATTACGGCCCCTTAGAACATCCCCAAATTATCTTTAATTGCGGCTACTTTCCCCACAGCGTCATGCAGCAAGCCAGAACACATCGTGTAGGAGTATCATTCGATGTGCAATCCCTCCGTTATACAGGAAATCAATTTTTAGATGCAGCGATCGGCAAAAAAGACATAGAAGACATTTTTTACCTGCGTCCAGTAGACTATTATACCGATCGCGAAGGCAAGAAATACTACTATTCTCCCGAACAAAGACAACAAGATTTAGAGTGGTGTCTCGAAGCGGCTAAACGCTATAAAATAGACTTCGACGGCGGGATGTCGGAAGAACACGCCAGAGGCAAATTACCCTTTGACTACCGCCAGCACTTTGTAGTCAGTTTCAATTTAAGGTCTTTCCTACATTTTTCTGACCTTAGAAACAAGAAAAATGCTCAACTAGAAATTCAAAAACTCTGCGAAATGATGTGGCCTCATTTTGAAAATTGGGCACCCGATATTGCCAAGTGGTACACAGCAACCCGCCTCGGAAAAGCCAGACTAGCCCCGTAATAATTGCGATGTTATTCATCTCTCCCTTCTCTTTCTCTGTGTCCTCTGCGCTCTCTGTGGTTAAATCATTCTTCCTTCTTCCTTCCACTTACCAAACAAGATGAAACTAAAAATCATGCAACTGCATGAATCAGCGATAATTCCCAAATACGCCCACGATACTGATGCGGGAATGGACTTATTTTCGATAGATGAATTAGAAATTTGTCCCGGAGAAAGCCAGTTAATTCATACAGGAATATCCATAGAATTGCCCCAAAAAACCGAGGCGCAAATTCGTCCCCGTAGCGGTTTAGCTCTCAAGCACCAAATCACTGTACTCAATACACCGGGAACAATTGATGAAGGCTATCGAGGCGAAATAGGAGTAATCTTAATCAATCACGGTAAAACTTCATTTCAAGTCACAAAAGGCATGAAGATTGCTCAAATGATCGTCGCGCCCGTAATTCGCGCGGAAATTGAAGAAGTAAAAATGTTAAGTTCCAGCTCTAGGGGAGATAATGGGTTTGGCTCGACTGGCATATCGCCATAAATATCTCGTCTCAATACAGTTCTAATTCTACATTTTAAATGGACAATACACCAGAAAACTACGAACCGCGTCAAAGACCGAATTGGGACGAATACTTTTTAATGTTGGCAAAATTGGCCGCAACTCGATCGACTTGTCTGGCATTTCCCGTAGGCGCAGTAATCGTCAAAGACAGGCAAATTTTAGCTACGGGTTACAACGGTTCGCCGTCAGGTTCGGCGCACTGTACGACTCAGGGCTTCTGCTATCCTGGTTTGAGCAGTTGCGACGCCAGCAAAATTCTGCCCTCGCGGGCGGTGCACGCTGAAGCAAATGCGATCGCCACAGCCGCAAAACACGGCATATCTACTGCTGGTGCCAGTATTTACGTCACCTTAGAACCCTGCATCTATTGTTTGAAATTAGTGATTGCGGCTGGGATTCGGGAAATATTTTATGAAACGACTTTTAACAGCGGCGAAAAAGCTGCTTTGAGAGATACTTTTATCAGTGAAGGTATTGTTGAGTTAAAACAAATTCAGCTATCAGAAGATACGGCAAAAAACGCGGCTTTGTTTTTGTTGAATCCTACTTCTATCCCCAAAGATGGTTTCATAGGTATTGTCCGCAATTTGTAGGTTTGGTTTGTCGAGGGAACTCTCTAGTATCAGGAGTTGCGGAGGAGACGGCAGTGCCGTTTCCCTACCCTAAAATAATTGATTACGCTCGCGAGAGATGTAACTATCGCCCGATTAATTGTAGGGAAACGGCACTGCCGTCTCCTAACTGTGGGTAGGCGCAAGGTGCTATATACAGCGTATTCCAGGTTTGTGAAGTGTAGGGACACGGCAGTGCCGTGTCCCTACGGGGAGTTTATGCGTCCAGAAATGTAACAGTCAACCGTCAACAATCAACATCTAATCAAACTCATTCACTGCTTGCAAATAGTCGATCGCCGCATCTATCCTTGAAGAATACTTAAAAGCAAACTGATCGAACCAATATCTCTCATCGGAATCCTTATCCAACTTTTTCAGCCAAACCTGAGCTTGCCTAACTTTCTGTCTGTGCGTTTGTACGTCTAACTGTGGCCCCGCAATTTTTGCTGCTGGCTGCTGTTCCAGTGAAACTGCTTCCTGAGTTTTATTTGGCGCTTCGTACTCAGCTTTCAGCGGTTTCAGTACAGCCACTTCCTGAGTTTTATTTTGTGCTTCGTATTCAGCCTTGATTTGAGCTAAATCCTTATCCATAGCACCAGCATACAAATTTAAATCCGCTCTTTTAAATGCTTCATTTGACCGTAATACTGCTGGCGGTAAAGGCGCTTGGGCTTCTTGCACCGCAGGCTGACTTTTCAACTCAGCATTTTTTTGAGATGCTTGATATTCTGCCTTAAGTTCCGCTAACAGGCGATCGATCGATTCCATAATTTAAACCCTCTTAAAAAATGCTGCTGGGCCAACTGGCACAAATACGATCGCGCGAACTTCCCCCGCCGCCTCAATCTGTAATTGCATTCAGCAATACTTCGGTTAGGGTCATTCCTTCAATATCATCCATCGTGACAGTATCAACGATATCGAATTTAGCTCCGGCGCTTTGCAATTCGTCGTCCAATATCTTGAGAAACTTAGTAGCTTCCGGCGCATTTCCTACTTGAATGAAAGAAATCGCCAACTCTTCATCTCGATCGAGCTTGCGCGAAGCTTCTATAATTGTTTTCATTACTTCTTTGCGATCGTCCGGTTCGCCGTCCGTCACCACTAATATTGTTTCCCCATTTAGTTTGGTCTTACCGGATGCTTTGCGCTGAAAATAACTGTTCAGAGCGTCTTGCAGAACTGCAGCCAAATTCGTAGTTCCAGAAGGTTCGTTTTCTTGGAATATTTGCACGACTTTAGCTGATGTTACGTTGTCGTAGCGCTTGAAACGACCGGAAAACACATAAGCAGTCATGCCATCCGGGTCTAGTTCTTCGCATTTGTTCGCCAGGGCGATCGTCGATTCTTGCATCAGCGCCCACCGACTTTTACCGCCAGTCTGGTCTTTGGTGTACATACTGCCGCTTTTGTCAATGATGATGGTATAATCGCGGTTTTGAAGCATCAGATTTTTCCGGTTAATTA
Source organism: Cyanobacteria bacterium SOY_34_metabat_3 (assembly GCA_031399265.1). Classification (GTDB taxonomy): domain Bacteria; phylum Cyanobacteriota; class Cyanobacteriia; order Cyanobacteriales; family Microcoleaceae; genus Microcoleus. Next base: position 4,688 of record JANNOR010000060.1, read on the forward strand.
AGTTTTTTCAAAAAAGAGTAAAACCAGCGAGCAGAAGCTATTGAGCTTTGGTTGCTCGCTGCGTTTTTTTAGTCGATCGGCGATCGCAAATACTGGAATTTAAGCTGCAACTAAAGCATCTTTAAGCGGCTTCCACGTGAAAGCCCGATCGCCCCCCATCTCCACTGCTATTTTAACTCGCGGTTCCAACGTCGGCAAAACAGTCAAATACTCAACCTCCTGACTCGACAAAACTTGCCCTTCAATAATCCACAGCACCAGTCCTTTTGCTTTGGGCGGCAAATTGTCTAATTGAGTTTTCAACATCGGCGGCACGTAGTACGTATAACCCACAGCCCCTTCATTCCCAGTAGTTTTCTTTCCCAAATGTGGTGGCCGCACCCCGTGAACCCCAGTTAAATACATCGCCAAATCGCCCAAACCCCGCGCCGTAATGCTGTAAGCACCGTAGCCCTTAGCTCGCAGCCTGCGCAGGTAGCGCCCCTCAAATCCCCCCTCTAAAGGAACGTACAAGGCCAGCGACCCCGACTTTTCCAAATCCCGAATCATATCCGAACCACTCGTAATTAGTCCCATAAATTTGTGTTGCGTACTGCGTTAAGGTTAGGTTTGGTCGATCGCCCGGACGGCGAACTGTAAGTATTTTGACAACTCCACTGCTTGACAAGGCAAGTGGATTCTTGGGCTGAATGTTGCCTCTACCAAACAAGTTGATTTTGGTCTTACACTTTCATACTAGCCAGAGGAAATATTTTCATATTTCCCAACTGATAGGCTATTCCTCAAGCGTGAATTTCGATGTGTCCCACCGTATTTAATTGCTGTACGCTCTTACTGTGTGGACGTTGTTGCCATTGACAGACAGAGATTTAGGGATGACGGAGTGTCGCTTGTTTCCTGCGTTCCCAAAGTCAACGACTTAATTTTAATTCTCACACAATAACAACGCCGTAAACGGCGGGGTTTTAAACCCACGATTTCTTGATAAATGCTCAAGCTGAGGCAAAATATTATCCTCGCGGCCTTGACAAACGGCAAACACTTCATGTATCATCGTCAATTGTGACCGTAAAGGATACTGAGTAGCTTGCCGCTCAAGTCCTGGCACAAATAAGCAAGACCGGGGCGAAACTCGGAGATCGAACAGGTAAAAAACCTCGAATCTCAACCCTTGCAAGACTTCCACAAGCTAGCTCCCAAATTTAAAACTTAAATTTTAAACACTTAAATTTTAAACACCGAGGAAAGCTGTTGGTTGATAACAGTTAATTGCAGGAACACTGAAATAAATGTTTCTGCACAAGAGCAAGCGGATTGACGTAACTATCGCAATCCGAAACCTCTTGCGTAAATAAAAGGAAAAAAATCCGTGTCAGTAGGCATCCTTGGTACGAAACTAGGCATGACTCAAGTGTTTGACGCTGAAGGGAGAGCAATCCCCGTCACCGTCATACAAGCAGGGCCTTGTACAGTAACTCAAATTAAAACCAAACCAACAGACGGCTACAGTGCCGTTCAAGTTGGATACAGCGAAGTCAAACCGAAGGCTCTCAACAAGCCAGAATTGGGACACCTTGCCAAGTCCGGGGCGAATCCGCTGCGCCACTTGCACGAATACCGCTTGGAAGATACCAGTTCCTTTGAATTAGGCCAACAACTAAAAGCTGATAGTTTTACACCGGGACAAATAGTAGATGTCACGGGTACAAGCATCGGTAAAGGTTTTGCAGGCTTTCAAAAGCGCCACAACTTCAAACGGGGCCCGATGTCTCACGGTTCCAAAAATCACCGTGAACCTGGATCGATCGGACCTGGAACTACTCCCGGTCGCGTTTACCCCGGGAAAAAAATGGCAGGACGTATGGGCAACGTTCAAGTAACCGTCCGCAAGCTAACAATTGTTCGGGTGGATGCAGAGCAGAATCTGTTGCTCATTAAGGGAGCCGTACCCGGCAAAGCTGGCGCCTTAGTCAATGTTGTGCCTGAGAAAAAAGTTGGGTGGTAGTTATGGGTTATTCGTTATTGGTTATTAGTAACAGATAACAAATAACAAGTAAACAAATAACAACTAACAAATCACAACTAACAACTAACAACAGACAAAGGACAAAGGACAAAAGATATGGTTAACTGTGTAGTGCGAAATTGGCAAGGCGAAGAAGTTGGAGAAACAACTTTAGAGCTGCGCGTAGCCAAAGAAGAAAATGCGTCTCACATCGTTCACAGAGCATTGACGCGGCAATTGAACAACGCCCGTCAAGGTAATGCTTGCACCAAAACTCGAGCGGAAGTTAGAGGTGGTGGCCGCAAACCCTGGCGTCAAAAAGGCACTGGCCGAGCCAGAGCAGGTTCTATTCGTTCTCCCCTGTGGCGGGGCGGCGGTGTCATCTTCGGACCGAAGCCGAGAGACTTTGAAGTCAAGATGAACAAAAAAGAACGCCGTCTCGCTCTGCGGACAGCATTCTTCAGCCGTACCGAAGACATAATTGTGGTTGAAGAATTTGCAGAGCAATTTCCGAGACCGAAAAGCAAGGAATTGCTGAGTGCGATCGCCCGCTGGGGTATCGAACCAACTAAAAAAGTTCTGTTAATCTTGCCAGAACCGCAACTAAACGTGTACTTGTCTGGACGCAACATCGAATTGATGAACGTCATCTTGGCAACTTCCCTGAATGTTTATGACGTTCTTGCGGCTGACAAAATTATCGTCACATCTACAGCCATAGCAAAAATTCAGGAGATTTACGGTGAGTAAAATCGACCCCCGCGACTACGCAGATATGATCCAGCGTCCTATTCTCACCGAGAAAGCCACCCGGATGATGGAATTAAATCAATTCACCTTCGACGTAGCCCCAAAAGCGACCAAGCCTCAAATTAAAGCGGCAATCGAAGAACTATTTAAGGTGAAAGTCACCGCAGTCAACACCCAAAACCCGCCGCGCAAAAAGCGCCGAGTTGGCAAGTTTGTCGGTTTCAAACCTTGTTACAAGCGAGCAACCGTAACTCTGAAGGACGGAGACTCGATCCGCAAGCTCCTATTCCCAGAAGTTTAAAATTTAGTAATAGGTAATCGGTAATGGACGATCGGTAATCGGTAATCGGTAATCAAAAAGGATGAAGGATGAAGGATGAATTCGGACTTCACAACTTCTAATTACTAATTACCAATTACCTTTTTCCCAATTATCAATTACCAATTACCTTTTTCCCAATTACCGATCGCAAAATAATGGGCATTCGTTCTTACCGACCTTATACCTCCAGCACCCGAGAAAAAACCGTCTCGGATTTTGCTGAAATTACCAGATCAGAACCAGAGAAGTCTCTCACCAGTAACAAACACACCAAACAAGGCCGCAACAACCGAGGCGTCATCACCTGTCGTCACCGGGGTGGTGGTCACAAACGGCTTTATAGAACGATCGACTTCCGCCGCGACAAACACAGCATTCCTGCTACCGTCAACGCGATCGAATATGACCCCAACCGCAACGCCCGCATCGCCCTCGTGTTTTACAAAGACGGCGAAAAACGGTACATCCTGCACCCACTCAACTTAGCAGTCGGTACAGTAATTGTTTCAGGCCCAGACGCGCCGATCGAAATCGGCAACGCCTTACCCCTGAAAAACATTCCCCTCGGTACCAGCATCCACAACGTCGAGCTAGTACCCGGTAAAGGCGGACAAATCGTCCGTTCAGCAGGCTCCAGCGCTCAGCTAATGGCAAAAGAAGGTAGCTACGTTACCCTCAAACTGCCATCCGGCGAACAGCGCAAAGTCCGCGCCGACTGCTACGCCACCATCGGTCAAGTTGGCAACACAGACGCCAGAAACATCAGCCTCGGCAAAGCCGGCCGCACCCGCTGGAAAGGCCGCAGACCAACAGTTCGCGGTAGTGCCATGAACCCGGTAGATCACCCGCACGGTGGTGGTGAAGGTAGAGCTCCGATCGGGCGTCCGGGACCTGTCAGCCCTTGGGGCAAACCAGCATTGGGTGCCAAAACTCGAAGCAAAAACAAGCGCAGCGACTCTTTGATCGTGCGGCGCCGCCGCAAATCCTCCAAACGTGGCAAGGGCGGCAGACAAAGTTAATGGAAGAAGGAAGAAGGAAGAAGGAAGAAGGAAGAAGGAAGAAGGAAGTAAGAAGGGAAAAAAATGTTTTACCTTTTCTAATTACCAATTCCCCATTCCCAATTACCAATTCCCCATTACCAATTCCCAATTACCAATTACCAAAATCATGTCTCGTTCATTAAAAAAAGGCCCGTTTGTCGCAGACCATCTGATGACAAAAATCGAAAAACTCAACGCCGCCGGCCAAAAACAAGTAATTAAAACTTGGTCGCGAGCTTCCACAATCCTGCCCCAAATGGTAGGTCACACGATCGCCGTTCACAACGGCAGACAGCACGTACCGGTCTACCTCACAGACCAAATGGTAGGTCACAAACTCGGAGAATTCTCCCCCACTCGCACCTTTAGAGGTCACGCGAAAAGCGGTGATAAAAAGGCCAAAAGATAGCCTAATTAGGTGACAGGTAATAGGTAATCGGAAAAACTTTTCCCCAATTACCAATTACCTTTTTCCCAATTACCAACTACCAATTACCCAAATCGAAATGGCTATAGATACCACATCCGAAATTAAGGCGATCGCCCGTTACATACGGACATCCCCCTACAAAGTGCGCCGAGTCCTCGACCAAATTCGCGGCAAAAGCTACCAAGAAGCACTGATTTTACTCGAATTCATGCCCTACCGCGCCTGCGAACCAATCGTCAAAGTTTTGCGATCGGCAGTAGCCAACGCCGAACACAACGCAGGATTGGACAAAGCCAAGCTCGTAGTTTCTCAAGCTTACGCAGACCAAGGCCCAGTCCTCAAACGCTTTAGACCCCGCGCTCAAGGTCGCGCCTACCAAATCCGCAAGCCAACTTGCCACATTACCGTAGTAGTAGCTCCGATCGCCGAAGACTAAACCAGGGAAAACGTAATAGGTAATAAACAGCTTAAAGTTGAAAACAAACGGTAATCACCAATTACCAATTACCAGTTACCAATTACCAATTACTAATTAACTCATCAACTTTTATGGGCCAAAAAATACATCCAATTGGTTTTCGCCTCGGCATTACCCAAGAGCACCGCTCTCGCTGGTTTGCCGACCCGAAAAACTATCCAGAACTCTTGCAAGAAGACTTTAAAATTCGCAAGTACGTCCGCAAAACCCTCAGCAATGCTGGCATTTCCTCGGTCAGAATCGAGCGCAAAGCCGATCAGATCGACCTAGAAGTATTCACAGCCAGACCGGGCGTTGTCGTAGGTCGCGGCGGAGCAGGCATTGAAACTTTGCGCGTCGGTTTGCAGCAGCAACTCGGCAGCAACCGCCAAATCCGCATCAACGTCGTCGAAGTCCAGAAAGTAGACGCCGATGCCACACTGATCGCCGAATACATCGCCCAGCAACTAGAACGGCGCGTATCCTTCCGCCGAGTAGTCCGCCAAGCCATTACCCGCGCTCAAAAAGTAGGCATCCAAGGCATCAAAATTCAAGTCAGCGGACGCCTCAACGGTGCAGAAATCGCCCGTACCGAATGGACGCGCGAAGGCAGAGTTCCCTTGCACACCCTGCGGGCAGACATTGACTACTCGTACTGCACGGCTCAAACCATCTACGGTATTCTCGGCATTAAAGTTTGGGTTTTCAAAGGCGAAATTATTCCCGGACAGGAACAAGAGGCTGCACCAAATGCAGCAGTCCCTCGCACCAAACAAAAGCGCCGTCGCCAGAATTTTGAAGATCGATCGAACGAAGGCTAACAGTCAATTGACAGTTGACAGTTGACAGTTGATAGCGAAGGGCGAGTAAGTTCGTGCTGTCCGCTATACCGATTACCAATTACTGAATTCCCCAGCCATGTTAAGCCCTAAAAGAACCAAATTCCGCAAGCAACAGCGCGGGCGAATGAGCGGTATTGCCACCCGCGGCAACACAGTTAGCTTTGGCGACTTCGCGCTCCAAGCCATTGAACCCGCCTGGATCACTTCTCGCCAAATAGAAGCCGGACGCCGCGCCATGACTCGCTATATCCGGCGGGGCGGCAAAATCTGGATTCGCATTTTTCCCGATAAACCAGTCACCCAGCGCGCAGCAGAAACCCGGATGGGTTCTGGTAAAGGCTCGCCTGAGTTTTGGGTTGCCGTTGTCAAACCCGGCCGGGTAATGTTTGAAATTGGTGGCGTAACTGAAGAAATAGCCCGCGAAGCAATGCGTTTGGCATCTTTCAAATTACCCATTAAAACCAAGTTCATCACCCGCGAAGAAGCTCAGTCATAGCGACGATCGAAGGTAGAATTAAGTGGGTCTCTGTCAGATTTTTAAACGCCTACAGCAATTTAAAATCAGGCCTTGGTAACTTTTCTTTCCTTCGGGCTTCAGCATCCAGACAACTTCTGTCATCAATTGACCGATCGCTCACGATAAAGCACACAATTATGTCTTTGCCCAAGATTAAAGAAGCTAGAGATTTAAGCGATGCACAACTAGCAGAGCAAATCTTAGCCGTCAAGCGCCAACTAATGGAATTGCGGCTTCAGCAAGCTACTGGCCGCATGGAAAAGCCTCACCTGTTCAAGCACGCCAAACACCGCGTCGCTCAATTGATGACAGTTGAACGCGAGCGTCAATTCGCTGCTGATGCAGAAACGGCTAAAACCTTAGCTGCATCGAAAGCAGCCGAACAGCAAGCTGCAACCGCAGCAGTCAGCCAAGAGTCAGAAGCAGCTTCCCCGGCCGTCGCCGAGTAGTTCAAAAAAACTCAATAGCATCAAAAAAATAGGTAGGTATGGCAATTAAAGAACGAGTTGGCGTAGTAGTCAGCGACAAAATGGACAAAACCGTCGTGGTAGCGATCGAAAACCGCTCCTCCCACACCAAATACGGCAAAATCGTAGTCCGCACCAAACGGTACAAAGCTCACGACGAAGAAAATAAGTGCAAATCGGGCGATCGAGTCCGCATCACCGAAACTCGCCCCTTGAGCAAAACCAAACACTGGATGGTTGCTGAAATTTTCGGGAACAAAAACGGCTAACACCTAATTGCTAATCGCCCGATCGTTCAAAGATCAACAATCAATTAGCAGTCAACAATCAACAGTTAACAGTCAACAGTCACCATGATTCAACCCCAGACATACCTCAATGTCGCTGACAATAGCGGAGCGCGCAAACTAATGTGCATCCGCGTATTGGGAGGCGGCAACCGTCGCTACGGCGGAGTCGGCGATGTGATCATTGCCGTCGTCAAAGACGCCCTCCCCAATATGGCCGTCAAAAAATCAGATGTCGTCCGGGCCGTCATTGTCAGAACCCGCAAAGGCCTGCGCCGCGACAGCGGCATGAGCATTCGTTTTGACGACAACGCCGCCGTTATTATCAACGTAGACGGCAACCCTAGAGGCACTCGCGTCTTCGGCCCCGTCGCCCGCGAACTGCGCGACAAAAACTTTACTAAAATCGTTTCCTTAGCCCCGGAGGTACTTTAAAATGTACGGAAAAAAGGGTAAACCAACTAGCGAACCGCAGCGCTACAGAATGCACGTCAAAGCTGGCGACACCGTGCAAATAATTACTGGCAAAGAGAAAGGAAAAGTCGGAGAAATCTTAAAGACATATCCTAAAGTCAGCAAAGTAATTGTTAAAGGTGTAAACGTCAGAACCAAGCACGTCAAGCCCCAGCAAGAAGGAGAATCGGGAAAAATCATCACCTTTGAAGCTCCTATCCATAGCTCCAACGTGATGCACTACTCCGAAAAAGAAAAAATCGCCAGCCGCGTTTGCTATACCTTTAGCGAAGATGGTCGCAAACTGCGACAGCTCAAAAAAACCGGAGAAATCCTCGATAATTAGTTAGTAGTTATTGGTTATTGGTTATTAGTTATTGGCTGTGAGAAATAAATAACAACTCACAATCAACAAATAACAAGTAACATAGGACAAATGACGATCGCGCAATTCCCTGACCACGCCCAGGGACAGTTGAACAAACACAAAAACTATGCCGGACAAACTCAAAGTTCTTTATCAAGGGAAAATCGTTCCGAAACTGATGGATCAGTTTCAATATACTAATATCCATCAGGTTCCCAAACTCGTCAAAGTCACAGTGAACCGCGGTTTGGGAGAAGCATCTCAAAATGCAAAGGCTCTGGATTCCTCGATTAACGAAATTGGCATCATCACCGGACAAAAGCCAGTGGTAACGCGGGCGAAGAAGGCGATCGCCGGCTTCAAAATCCGCAAAGGAGTACCGGTTGGTGTCATGGTGACGCTGCGAGCCGATCGGATGTACGATTTTCTCGATCGGCTGATCAACCTCGCACTCCCCCGCATCCGCGACTTCCGGGGTATCAGTCCCAAAAGCTTCGACGGACGCGGCAACTACAGCTTGGGTCTGAGAGAGCAGCTAATCTTTCCAGAAATAGAATATGACAGCATCGATCAAATTCGAGGCATGGACATTTCGATTATCACCACAGCAAAAACCGACGAAGAAGGACGCGCTTTGCTTAAAGAAATGGGAATGCCGTTCCGGGACAACTAAGCACTAGAGTAACAAGCAAAAGATGGCAGCTAACGATACCATAGCAGATATGTTGACGCGCATTCGCAATTCTTGCATGGCGCGTCACCAAACAACACAAATTCCAGCTACAAAAATGACCCGTAGCATTGCCCAAGTTCTCAAAACTGAAGGCTTTATCAGCGAATTTGAAGAAGGAGAACCAGAAGGGATTAAGCGACATATAGTGCTTTCTTTAAAGTACAAAGGTAAAACTCGCAAGCCCATTATCACGGCACTGAAGCGAGTCAGCAAACCAGGACTGCGCGTTTACTCGAACCGAAAAGAACTGCCCAGAGTATTAGGCGGAATTGGCATTGCCATTATCTCCACCTCCAGCGGCATTATGACCGATCGAGAAGCTCGTCGCCAAGGTTTGGGCGGTGAAGTGCTTTGTTATGTTTGGTAGTCATTAGTAGTTAGTCATTAGTCGCTGGTCATTGGCAACAAACTGAAAAATCAATAACTAAGGACTAATAACTAAAGACTAATCATCAAAGACTAATAACTAAAAACAAAGGACAAAAAATTATGTCGCGAATTGGCAAGCGTCCGATTAGCATCCCCACGAAAGTCACCATCACCCTAGACGGTCAAAAAGTAGCCGTCAAAGGCCCTAAAGGTGAACTTTCCCGAGTGATCCCAGCCGAAATCCTCATGGGAATCGAAGGCGAGACTTTACTCGTTACCCGCCGAGACGAATCTCGCGTCGCCCGTCAACTGCACGGCTTGTGTCGCACCCTCGTCGCCAACATGGTCGAAGGTGTATCAGAAGGCTTTCAGCGCCGCCTGGAAATTATCGGCACAGGTTATCGGGCCCAGGTTCAAGGACGGAACCTGATTTTAAACGTCGGTTACAGCAAGCCCGTGGAAATGCCCCCTCCAGAAGGCATCACAATGGCAGTTGAAGGCAACACCAACGTCATCGTCTCCGGCATTGACAAAGAACTCGTAGGCAATACAGCAGCCCGCATCCGCGCGGTGCGTCCGCCGGAAGTCTACAAAGGCAAAGGCATTCGCTACAGCGGCGAAGTCGTCCGCCGCAAAGCTGGTAAAACAGGCAAAACAGGTAAGAAGTAACAATGAAGCTTACTCGCAAAGAATCAGTCCACCGCAGACACCGCCGCGTGCGGCGCAAGGTATTCGGCACCGCCGAACGTCCCAGATTAGCGGTATTTCGATCGGAACAGCACATCTACGTCCAAGTAATCGACGACACCACACAGCACACTTTAGCTGCTGCGTCAACCCTCGACCCGGATTTGAAGTCCGTTCTCACTTCGGGAAGCAACTGCTCCGCCAGTGTGCAAGTCGGTCAGTTGATTGCCAAACGCTGTTCCAGCGCTGGCATAGTCAAAGTCGTATTCGATCGCGGAGGCAACCTCTACCACGGTCGTGTCAAAGCCCTCGCAGAAGCAGCTCGCGAAGGCGGGTTAGACTTCTAGAGGAGGTAATGGGTAGCGGGTAATGAGTAATTAAAAAGTAAAAAGTCAAAAGTTGAAAGTTAAAAGGCAAAAACCAGATTTCTTCTATTTTTACTTTTTACTCAAACAATTACCAATTGCCGATCGCCTTTCACCAATTACTAATTCCCACAGGACAAAACTATGGCAGAACAAAAAGAACAGCGCAACAAGAAAAAAAGCAGCAGCAACAACAAAGGGCGCGAAAAAGAATCCGAATGGCAAGAACGAGTTGTTCAGATTCGGCGCGTTACCAAAGTAGTCAAAGGTGGTAAAAAACTCAGCTTCCGCGCCATAGTCATTATCGGCAATGAACGCGGTCAAGTTGGAGTCGGAGTCGGCAAAGCTAGCGACGTTATCGGTGCAGTCAAAAAAGGCGTCGCTGACGGCAAAAAGCACCTAATTGAAGTCCCCTTGACTAAATCTAACTCCATCCCTCACCCCATCAACGGTGCAGGCGGCGGAGCCAAAGTAATGATGCGGCCGGCAGCACCCGGAACAGGCGTAATTGCAGGGGGAGCAGTGCGAACTGTTCTCGAACTAGCAGGAGTCCGCAACATCTTAGCCAAACAGCTAGGTTCAGGAAATCCCTTAAACAACGCTCGAGCCGCAGTCAACGCCCTTTCCACTCTTCGCACCTTGTCCGAAGTTGCTCAAGAGCGCGGAATTCCAGTAGAAAACCTCTACGGTTAAGGACTAGGGAACGGGACGAATTGTCAGTTTTGAGTATTCAGTATTGAGTTTTGAATAAAAAATTTTCATTCCTCAAAACTCAAAACTCAAAACTACCAATTACCAAATACCAAATACCAATTACCAAATACCAAAACTATGAGATTGCAAGACGCCCGACCAAAACCGGGTTCCACAAAACGCCCGCGCCGCTTGGGCCGAGGTATTTCTGCCGGTCAAGGCGCGAGTTCCGGTAAAGGGATGCGCGGTCAAAAAGCTAGATCCGGTAGCGGCACTAGACCAGGTTTTGAAGGCGGTCAAAATCCTCTTTACCGCCGCCTGCCCAAGCTGAAGAGCTTCCCTTTAGTGAACCGCAAAGAGTACACTACCATTAATGTAAGTAAATTAGCATCACTGCCAGCAAACACAGAAGTTACTCTCACCTCTTTGATTCAAGCAAAAATTGTCACGACAGACGACGGCCCGCTAAAAATCTTAGGGGATGGCGAACTAAATGTGGCTCTGCAAGTGCGCGCCAAAGCTTTTACCGCAGGTGCTCGCACCAAAATTGAAGCCGCCGGCGGAAGTTGCGAATTAGTTGCCTAAAGATTTGAGGTTTGAGAGTATGTCCAAATCTCAAATCCTCAAGTTTGCTATCAGAAAATGATTTAGTCGAAAATCCCAAATCTAAAATCCAAAATCGTAACTATGGACGTTAGTAGAGAGAAAGCGCCAACTGCACAAGAGACGTTCATGCAGATGGCTCAAGCCGCTGGTTTGCGAGGCCGCATCCTCGTAACCGTTGGCTTATTGATTTTAGTACGCCTGGGTGTCCACTTGCCAGTCCCCGGTATCGATCGAGTCGCCTTTGCCCAAAACGTCCAAAATAGCCCTTTAATTGGCTTTTTGGACTTGTTTTCAGGAGGCGGTCTCTCAGCTTTGGGGATTTTCGCGCTGGGGATTTTGCCCTACATTAATGCTTCAATTATCGTGCAGCTTCTAACTGCGGCTCTGCCAAGTTTAGAAGATATGCAGAAAAATGATGGCGAAGCAGGGCGGCGCAAAATTTCTCAAATTACTCGCTATGTTTCCTTGGGCTGGGCAATTCTGCAAAGCATTGGCATTGCGATTTGGGTCAGCCCTTTTGCTCAGACTCCATCGGCTTTTTTCATCCCCCAGACTGCTTTGGCTCTGACAGCAGGGTCGATGTTTGTGATGTGGATATCGGAAGTGGTGACGGAGCGAGGTATTGGGAACGGAGCGTCGCTGTTGATCTTTATCAACATTGTGTCGGTTTTGCCGCGCTCTTTGGGACAAACGTTTGAATTGGCTCAAAGTGGTGACACCCAAGTTGTCGGCCGCGTAATTGTGCTGCTGCTGGTGTTTTTGGTGACGATTGTCGGGATTGTTTTTGTTCAGGAAGGCACTCGCCGCATTCCGATTATTTCTGCTCGCCGCCAAGTCGGCCGCAAAGTTTATCGGGAGAGTCGCAGCTATCTGCCCCTGCGCTTGAATCAAGGTGGAGTGATGCCGATTATTTTTGCATCTTCGGTGCTGATTGTACCCTCTTTCCTCGCTCAATCTCTCAATAACCCGTTTTTGGTTCAAGTGGCAAATGTCTTGAGTCCGAACGGCCCGGCGCCTTGGGCTTACGCGCTGTTTTATCTGACTTTGATTCTTTTCTTCAGCTATTTCTACGCTTCGTTGATTATCAACCCCGTAGATATGTCTCAGAACTTGAAGAAAATGGGTGCCAGTATTCCTGGAATTCGCCCCGGTCAGAAAACGAGTGATTATATTGAGAAGATTTTGAATCGTTTGACTTTCTTGGGAGCAGTATTTCTCGGTTTGGTGGCGATTGTGCCAACTGCTGTGGAAAGTGCGATCGGAGTGCAAACTTTTAGAGGTTTTGGCGCAACTTCCCTACTGATTCTAGTAGGTGTGGCGATCGAAACTGCTAAACAAATTCAAACTTACGTCATCTCCCAACGATATGAAGGAATGGTGAAGTAATCGCAATGCAACTGATTTTTATGGGGCCTCCAGGGGCAGGAAAGGGAACTCAAGCTCAGCTCTTAGCCACTCTCTGGAAGATACCCCACATTTCTACAGGTGACATTCTACGCGCTTGCGTGGTGGCCAAAACTGCTTTGGGTCAACAAGCGCAAGCCTACATGGATGCTGGTGATTTGGTTCCCGACCAGTTATTGATTGATATCGTCCAAGAACGCATGAATCAACCAGATGCCAGTGCTGGCTGGATTCTGGATGGTTTTCCCCGCACAGTCCCACAGGCAGCGTTTTTTGACAAACTGCTCTGCGATGTGGGATCTGAAGGGGGAAGTAAGTCTGGAAAGGACTGCGCTCTGAGAGCTGTCAATTTGGACGTTCCCGACAGTGTTTTGGTGGCTCGCCTGCTGTCCCGGGGCCGCCAGGATGACAACGAGGAGACGATCCGCCGCCGGTTGCAAGTTTACCGCGAGCAAACTGAGCCTTTGATTGAGTTTTACAGAAACCGCGAACAGTTGGTTGCGGTTGATGGCGATAGATCGATGGAATTAGTCACCGCAGAACTGCAACAAGCCCTCTCTGGCGACTCTTGAACCCTCTCAAGATAGCTTGTTACTCACAAGCTTTTGCTAAGATGTGTTAACTAGGAGCTTTTTGTGCTATCAGGTTTTGTGAGGGTTGCTAGTTCCAGGATTGAACTCGATACTAATTGCTACAACTTTACTCAAGTAAAGCTTCATCGAGCGGTTGGTTGAGTCTTTAAGTCGATCGAGTCGCCGGAATTTTTGCTCCTGTTCCCGTTTGATCCCTACCAGTAAATAGGTTTTGAGGTAAACGTTGGAACACTCCTAGTTAATCAAATGTAGAGTTGAGGTAAATACCAAATTGTCTAAGCAAGATTTAATTGAAATGGAAGGGACAGTGGTGGATTCCCTGCCAAATGCGATGTTTCGCGTTGACCTAGATAATGGGTTTAACGTGCTAGCTCACATTTCCGGCAAGATCCGTCGCAACTACATCAAAATTCTGCCTGGCGATCGCGTCAAAGTCGAATTGACTCCCTACGACTTAACCAAAGGCCGGATTACTTATCGCCTTCGGAAAAAATAGGCTTAGATAAAACTTTCTAAAAACTAATTCTAAGTTTAATTAGAGAGAATTTGGTAAAAAGCGTCAAATTTATGCTATAATGCTACGTTTGTAGTGTTGCCGAGAAGGGCGTCAACAACCCACCGGTGTACCGGGTTAAGTCATTGTTACACCGCAAAAGTATCGCTCGCCAACATTTGTATGGAGGCGAACTTTACCCCAGCAATGGGAGTGGGTGCAAGCGGGCTCCTTCATAAAACCACCCGCACTTTATACAATTTAATCGAGGAGAGGCCTACACCTTGCCCAGCCTCTCCTCCCACCGCTCTACGGGCAGTCGAGTGCGTGCCTGCTCTCCAGTAGAGCGGGGTTCTCCAGGCAGGAAGAAAGATGAAAGTTCGAGCATCTGTCAAAAAAATTTGTGAGAAATGTCGCGTCATCCGCCGTCGCGGTCGAGTGATGGTGATATGCACTAACCCGAAACACAAACAACGCCAAGGTTAGAAAACAGGAAGATTGGGTCATGCACGCAGGTGCTACCTCAATCAACATTGTAGCCAAACAGAAAAACTAGGGAGACAAAAAGTGTGGCACGGATTGCCGGGGTAGACCTTCCACGCGATAAGCGCGTCGAAATAGGTCTGACATACATTTTCGGAATAGGCCTGTCGCGGGCCAAAAAAATCATCGCTGCAACAGGCGTAAATCCTGACATTCGTGTCAAGGATTTAACAGAGGCCGACGTGACACTTCTGCGGGCTCACGTAGAAAGCACCTACCAAATCGAAGGAGACCTCCGGCGCTGGGAGTCAATGAACATCAAGCGCCTGATGGATATCGGGACTTACCGCGGTCGGCGTCACCGTTTGGGTCTGCCAGTGCGGGGTCAACGAACTCGTACCAACGCCAGAACCCGTCGCGGCGTCCGCCGGACTGTTGCGGGCAAGAAAAAGGCACCTTCCAAGAAGTAATCTCTTTTTGGGAAAACTACGCTGGGGGCTGCTGGCTCCTAGCGCTTCGGGACATTAGTTCAGAGAAACGTTAAAGAGACTAATATGGCGCGACAACAAACAGGCAAGAAATCTGGTGCAAAAAAGCAGAAACGGAATGTACCCAATGGGGTAGGCTACATCCAGTCTACCTTTAACAACACGATTGTGACTATTACCGACCTTAACGGCGAAGTAATATCTTGGGCATCCGCAGGTTCCAGCGGTTTTAAAGGAGCGAAGAAGGGAACTCCCTTTGCAGCTCAAACAGCGGCAGAAAGTGCAGCCCGCAGAGCCAACGACCAAGGAATGCGCCAAATAGAAGTAATGGTGAGCGGGCCCGGAGCAGGTCGAGAAACTGCAATTCGGGCACTGCAAGGGGCGGGACTGGAAATTACCCTGATCAGAGATGTTACCCCAATTCCTCACAACGGCTGTCGCCCTCCCAAGCGGCGTAGAGTCTAAAACGATTTGAGATTTTAGATTTTAGATTTTGGATAATGGCTAACTGCTTAAAGTCACAAACTAATGGTTCTAACTGTTGCCCCGTCCATCCAAAATCCGAAATCCGTTCAGGGGTATGCTCTGCAATCTAAAATCCAAAATCAAAAATCCAAAGTGGAAAAGGGAGGTCACTCCGTGGCGCAGTTTCAAATTGAATGTATAGAGTCTAACACTGACAAAGACCGGAGTCAGTACGGAAAATTTGTTCTGGAACCGCTCGATCGCGGTCAAGGAACAACTGTCGGGAATGCGCTTAGGCGAGTTCTGATGTCCAACTTGGAAGGAACGGCAGTAACTTCAGTCCGAATTGCGGGTGTCAATCACGAGTTTGCCACGATCGAAGGGGTACGCGAGGACGTTCTGGAAATTCTCCTGAACATGAAAGAGGTCGTCCTCAAAACTAATTCTCAGCAGCCGCAAATCGGCAGGTTGCGGATTGAGGGGCCAGTCACAGTTACAGCCGATCGATTCGATTTGCCTTCTGAGGTGGAATTGATCGATCGATCGCAGTACATTGCGACTCTCTCCCCAGGCTCAGTTCTGGAAATGGAATTCAGAATTGAAAAAGGCATCGGATACCGAGCCGTAGACCGCACTCGCGATGATGGGTCGGCTTTGGATTTTCTCCAAATTGACGCCATCTTTATGCCGATTCGCAAAGTCAACTACAGCGTTGAAGATGCTCGGCTAGGCGGCACAGTCGAGAAAGACCGGCTGGTGATGGAAATCTGGACTGATGGCAGCGTGACTCCTCAAGAAGCTCTGAGTCAATCTGCCCACATCCTGGTAGATTTGTTTGCACCTCTCAAAGACATCACTCAAGATTCTCTCAAACCAGAGTATCCAGGTGAGGCCGATCCGACGAGCCAAATTCCGATCGAGGAATTGCAGTTGTCAGTACGGGCTTATAACTGTCTCAAGCGAGCTCAGATTAACTCCGTGGCAGACTTATTGGATTATACCCAAGAAGACTTGCTCGAGATCAAAAACTTCGGGCAGAAGTCCGCAGAAGAAGTGATTGAAGCTTTACAAAAGCGCTTGGGCATTACCTTGCCACAGGAAAAGTCAGCTAAAAGTTAATCAACGGGTAACGGGTAAACAAGTTCGGAATTTTAAGTGCGTGAGTTCTTAAAAACCAAGAATTCACCGCTAAAAAGTCGCGGACTATCCCCACGCCCAATTACCAATTACCAATACCAACTGCTATGCGTCACCGCTGTCGCGTTCCCCAACTCAGCAAACCGGCTGACCAGCGCCGCGCCCTACTGCGCTCGCTGACCACCGAATTAATCCGCCACGGTAAAATCACTACCACTCTCGCCCGCGCCAAAGCGCTGCGCTCAGAGGCGGACAGGATGATTACCCTGGCCAAAGATGGCTCCTTGGCCGCTCGCCGCCAAGCTATGGGCTATATCTATGACAAACAGTTAGTACACGCCTTGTTTGAGGCTGCACAAGAACGATACGGCTCGCGCAATGGGGGCTATACCCGCGTAGTGCGAACTGTTCCCCGTCAAGGTGACAATTCCGAAATGGCGATCGTCGAACTGGTTTAATTCTATTTTGGGTGGGAGATTTTTGATTTATGAGTGACAATCCAAAATCCCCAATCGAAAACCCCCAATCGATACAGCGCGTTGCTTTGGTGATCCAATACCTTGGCACTAACTTTCACGGTTGGCAGCGACAGCCGAACCAGCGTACAGTACAAGAAGAAATTGAAACAGCAATATCGACTGTTCTGGAACGCCCGGTAACGCTGCACGCTGCCGGGAGAACTGATGCGGGAGTTCACGCCGCTGCTCAAGTAGCCCATTTTGACGCCCCGGGCCCAATTCCGGCTCACCGCTGGGCAAGCGTTCTCAACTCTCGGCTGGCAAAAGATATTTTAATTCGAGCTTCGGCAAAGGTGGCACCAACCTGGCACGCTCGGTTCTCAGCCAGTTGGCGGCGCTATCGCTACACCCTTTATACAGACCCGACCCCGAATTTGTTTGTGCGTCCTTTTGCTTG
Organism: Cyanobacteria bacterium SOY_34_metabat_3; assembly: GCA_031399265.1. Lineage (GTDB taxonomy): Bacteria > Cyanobacteriota > Cyanobacteriia > Cyanobacteriales > Microcoleaceae > Microcoleus. The sequence continues at coordinate 22,056 of JANNOR010000060.1, forward strand.
GCACTGCTATCACGCGCCTGTGGATGAATCTTTGATTCAGGCAGCAATGACACCGCTAATCGGGCGGCATCACCTGGCTGCTTTCCATCGCGCGGGCTCGGCTCGGCCCCATTCTTGGGTAGACGTGCAAGCAGCAGAGTGTCAGCGTTCTGGGCCTCTGATCTATATCGAGGTTCAGGCGAGCGGGTTTTTGTACGGGATGATGCGGCTGCTGGTGGGGTTGCTGGTGCAGGTAGGTCGCGGGGAAAGGGCGATCGACAATTTTACCGATATCTGGGTCAACGAACGCCGAGAAATGGTAAAATATGCCGCTCCCCCTCAAGGTTTGTGCCTGCTGCGGGTTGGCTATGGTGAATTTCCCTTTCCCCCAGATGTCTGGTACGACACTCAGCCAAAATTAGTCATTAGTCAGCAGTCATTAGTCATTAGCTAACGACGAGCGAAACAACTAAGGACAACTAACAACTAACAATTAAGAACTGACAACTGGCAACTGACAACAGTTAACAGTTAACAGACAACTCACAACAAACAATGAACAAAACTTACGTCCCTACTAAAGACTCCCTAGAGCACAAGTGGTACGTGGTCGATGCCGCCGACCAGCGGCTGGGCCGTTTGGCAACTGAAGTTGCCATGTACCTCCGGGGAAAACACAAACCGACTTACACTCCTTCTATGGATACCGGCGATTTCGTCATTGTGATCAATGCTGACAAAATCGCTGTTACTGGCAAAAAACGTACCCAGAAAATCTACCGCCGCCACTCTGGCAGACCGGGCGGCATGAAAACAGAAACTTTTGCCAAATTGCAAGCACGTTTGCCCGAAAGAATTGTCGAAGAAGCTATTCGGGGAATGCTGCCTCACACTTCTTTAGGCAGACAATTGTTTACAAAGCTGAAAGTGTACGCTGGCCCTAACCACCCCCACGCAGCTCAGCAACCAGAAGAGTTAATTGTTCACACGATTCCGGGAGGAAATGAGTAATGCAAGCAACAGATACCGGCCGCGCTGTGTACTGGGGTACCGGCCGCCGCAAATGTTCGGTAGCGCGGGTACGTTTGGTTCCCGGCACAGGGGTACTAACGGTCAACGGTAAAGAGGGCGATTTATACCTGCAATTCAACCCTACTTATTTGGCGCTCGCTAAGGCCCCTCTGGAAACTTTGGGTCTGGAAAATGAGTATGACATTTTGGTAAAAGTCGAAGGCGGTGGCTTGACAGGTCAGGCTGACTCGATTCGCTTGGGTGTCGCTAGAGCACTGTGTCAATTAGACCCGGATAACCGCAAACCTCTCAAGACTGAGGGCTATTTGACTCGCGACCCGCGAGCGAAAGAGCGGAAAAAGTACGGTTTGCGGAAGGCTCGGAAGGCTCCTCAATACTCGAAGCGGTAAGAGAAGGAAGAAGGAAGAAGGAAGAGGGAAAAATTATCCAGATTCCATTCTTCTTTTTTTCAAGGTATATTTCTTATTCCCGATTAGTCCTTTCACATCCAATGTGGCAAAATTACGGCTGTTGTTGGTACGCAAGTCCGATGACAGCTAAAATGGTAGTAAAGTCAAAAATTAGAGAGTAAAAAACAATGGCGAAAGCTGGTATTCACCCTGAGTGGCATCCCGAAGCTCAGGTTTATTGCAACGGCGAACTTGTGATGACGGTTGGCTCGACTAGACCAAAACTGCAAGTTGATGTTTGGTCAGGAAATCATCCTTTTTATACTGGCACTCAGAAGACTATTGATACTGAAGGTCGTATAGAACGCTTTAGGCGGAAATATGGCATGACAGATGTGGAAATGCCCAAGGTAGATGCTTCCTCTGGACCTCTGAAAATGGAAGATCCTCCAGCAGAGGCTAAGCCTGCTGGTAAAGGCAAAAAGAAGAAGTAGCCGGATTGTCATTTGTCCGCAGTTTGTTGAGAGTAGTTTTTGCTACGGACAACTTACCGCCCTCAGATTTTAGATTTTAGATTGAAGAGTTGCAATGCGGTAGTTGAGTGCGATCGACTAGAGTTCGATCGACATTCTATCCCAACTGCTATTCAAATCTAAAATCTAAAGTCTAAAATCTAAAATCTAAAATCTAAAATCGATTGACGGAGGACATTTGACAATGGCTGAATCTTATTTGCTGGATAAATTGAAGTCGGTAGAGCAAACTTTTCATGAGTTGACTCGCCGCATGGCTGACCCAGATGTCGCTAGGGATAATTATGAGTTTCAGCGGGTAGCAAAAGCTCGATCGTCCTTGGAGGAAGTGGTCGATACTTTTGATCTGTGGAAAACAACTCAGGACGATTTGGTGGGTGCGCGACAGGTTCTCAAGGAAGCAGCGAGCGATCGAGAAATGCAGCAAATGGCTGCGCTGGAAGTTGAGGAACTTGAGTCAAAATCGGAACATTTCGAGAGTCGTTTGAAGGTTTTGTTACTGCCTCGCGACCCGAATGATGATAAGAATATTATGCTGGAAATTCGGGCTGGTACTGGCGGAGATGAGGCTAGTATTTGGGCGGGAGATTTGCTCAGGCTGTATTCCCGCTACGCTCAAACTCAAGGCTGGGTGGTGAAGTTGGTGAGCGAGTCGCTGGCGGATATGGGCGGCTTTAAAGAGGTGATTCTGGAAGTTCAAGGCGACAGCGTTTATAGCAAGCTGAAGTTTGAAGCTGGGGTACACCGGGTGCAGCGGGTGCCGATGACTGAGGCTAGTGGCCGGATTCACACTTCGACGGCGACGGTGGCTGTGATGCCGGAGGTTGATGATGTGGAGATTCACATCGATCCGAAGGATATTCAGATGAGTACGGCTCGATCGGGCGGTGCTGGCGGCCAAAACGTGAACAAGGTGGAAACTGCTGCGGATTTGTTTCACAAGCCGACTGGGATTCGGATTTTCTGTACTGAGGAGCGCAGTCAGTTGCAGAATAAGGAGCGGGCGATGCAGATTTTGCGGGCTAAGCTTTACGATCTGAAGTTGCGGGAGCAGCAGGATGAGGTGAAGGAGCGGCGTTTGGGGCAGGTTGGTACTGGTTCGCGATCGGAAAAAATTCGCACGTACAACTATAAGGATAATCGGGCTACCGACCACCGTTTGGGGGAGAATTTTTCGCTCAATAGTGTTTTGGAAGGGGATATTGAGGGGATTATTCAGACTTGCATTTCTCAGGATCAGCAGGATCGCTTGGCCGAGTTGGCTGCTTCTACTTCTAATTGATTGGTTGATGGGGAACTTAGGCGCATTTTTGGGTGTGCCTTTGTTCTCTGATGGCTTGACGGATGTGGTTGAGTAGGGCTTCCCAAATTGCATCGGCGATCGCGACTGGATACTTGAAATGTTCGAGGTCGTACTGTACTATGATTTCTAGGGGTGCGAGAGTTTGCTGGTTTCGACAACTGGCAATTGTGGCGATCGTCTCCTGTTGCCATCTGGCAAATAGTCTGTAGCTGAAAAAGGAACTGCATTTTTGTCCTTTCTTGTTCAGGTAAACAATTATTACTTGATGCTGTTTGGGATAAACTTTGACTATGCGGTTGACGGGTATTCTCAGAGCTTCGGCTGCTTCTATTTTGGAGATTTGCCAGCGCTGGGGTTTTAGCCAACCGGAGGCTGTAAGGCTTTGACGGGTGTTGCGTGTCTTGCGAGTCATTTTTACTGCCCCTGATTTGCTAGAAATACAATTACGATTTCAAAAGTATTTATACTCTAACTGGTAAACTTTTTGCTGTCAAGCAAGAAAGACAGATTTTTTGGTAGACAAGTAAACTAGGAGTTGTGTTGATCTAGTGACTAATACTGTGGACGCAGAAGCTAGGAAGAAACTGAGCGAAGTTGTTAAGCTAGCCCGTGGCGACCTGAGTTTTAGTGCTTTTGGTAGGCTATTGGGAGTCTCTGGGTCTGCTGTTCAGTATTGGGAAAAGGGCCAGGTACTCCCGGATACGAAAAATTTGACTCAGATTGCGGCAAAAGCGGGCTTTACAATGGAAGAGTTGATGGCTCATCTCGAAGGTAAACCAATGCCGGAACCTGTAAATACCAACGAGCTGCTGAAGAAAATTCAATGTATGCCGATTAGTGAGTTAGCCGTGGTTGGTAGAGCTGTGATGGATAGACTCGCTGCTGCTGCTGAGTCTTCAGGGAAATATAGTTGATGTATCAGTTCGTAAGTAGACTGGTAGGTACGATCGCATAGCTTTTAAGTTGTGAACATCCAAAATAGACAAAAACTTAGTGAAATCATCAAAACTGCTCGTGGAACAATGAGTCAACGAGCGTTTGGTAAGCTTTTAGGCGTTTCTGCGACTGCTGTTCAGCTTTGGGAAAGGGGCGATACGGTTCCTGATACTGAAAACTTGGGTAAGCTCGCAGCGAGAGCAGGGTATACTCTGGAAGAGTTTCTCAGCTTTTTGGACGGCAATTCAGTCTCGCAACCACCAGAAATTAACGATATTGTCAAAAAAATTCAGTTTTTGCCTCTGAGTCAGGTGGCGCTAATTGCTAAAGCTGTAGCGGATAGATTCGCTGCGTCGGCTGAGGCTGCTGGAGAATGAGTTAGGATCGATCGCGATCGCCCTTATGGACTGACGCACTCCGACAAAGAAACCGGGTTTTTACCTAATCTGTCGGTGACAACGAAGTATTTTCCTAAAAAACCCGGTTTCTGGGCCCCTATACGATCGCCCTTATCAGAAAACCTCTCCCTCTATCCCTGACTCAAAATATCTAAAAACTCTTGGACAATGCGATCGGCTTCTTCGCAGCATCTTTGGGCGTCGCAGTAGTGGATGATGCTGATACCACCAGATGCAAACAGCCGATCGCGCGTTTCATCTTTTTCTGTCTCGGGATGCCATATTTCCAGAATACCCCATTTGCCTTGGTGGAAGATGAGGAAATCGGGTTCTTGGTTTTGTCGGCCTGCGGGTGTTGTGAGGCGGGCTTTGGAGTTGGGGAAAAAGAGGGTGTTTGTGCGATCGAGCGCTTCGGCTATTTTTACTTCTTCTTCGCAGCGAAAGCGCAAATCGTTCCAGTAATAAATCCGTTCTTTTGTGCTTGACAAGGTTCCCTGGTTATGTGCGTTTTCAGGCTTAATAATTTCATCTGATACTGTATGATAATCAGATAGAATTGCACCGTGTAAATCTGCTGACGAATCAGATTCACTTAAGTTGGCGAATGATATTCTGGCTCCGCTTAAGTTAGCACCGCTGAGATTAACTCCAATAACTTGAGTTCGATGTAATGTCACTTGATTTCGCCGCAAGTATCGCTTAAAAACAGAGCGTAAATTATTTTTTTTTACTTTTTCATCAAAAGCCTCTGAGAGTTGTTTCCAGAGTTTAGCCGCCAGCGCTTTGATGTATTCATCATTATATTGAGAGAGTTGAGAAATTTCCTCATAGGAACATCGGCCTTCCCAGCATTGTCTGAAGATGAGCTCTTGTACGTCGTTTAAGCCTTCGCCATCAAGGACTGTTTCTGCGATCGCAATTGCTTCATCAACGGTCATGGCTTAAGTTTCCTTAAAGTATATATCTGGTGAAGTTTTGAAAATAGGCGGCGATGTTTTAGGAATTAAGGCTGATGTTCGTTCAACCAATTGGTTAAATCTGAGGCTGATGAAAAATCCAGCAGCGCCTCTCCTAAATCCTCTAATTCTTCTACGGATAAGGTCTGAATTTGCTCGCGGGTTTCAGGTGCGATCGAACCGATGCGTCGAATCAACAGGCGACTGAGCAACGACAGCGCCTCATCTTTCCTTCCTTCAATGAGGCCTAGTTGTCTTCCTTCAAGGAGGCCATCTTCGCGAATTTCTTGGTAAATCACAGAACCGCGCATAGTTTCCTTCCTAAATAGTTGTCTGATTAAGTCTTTTTCAAATCTCAAACCTGCGAGCACTTGGGTACAAGCGAGTAAATCTGCTTGTTGATTCGGTTCTTCTATTGTAGCAATCTGAGTAGCTATTTGCTCTAACAAAGTTCGCGGCGAGTTGGTTTGGGATAGTGTCGCCAGCGGGAGTAAGCCGGGGACGGACAGCAGTAAAGCGGGGTCTTGTTCCCACAGGCGGATAACTCGATAGCCGTGTCGGGTGTTCGCGTCTGTGTACTCCGATACAAAAACTTGTTCTGAGGCTGTTTGCTGCAAAAAGATTACTACTTGATTGATGGAACAGGAGTATTGCCGTTTGAGCCTGACATAGTAGTCTAGCATTCTGAAGGCGATCGGCGGGTCGGAGTAGGGTCTGGTTTCAAATTCCAGATGTAGGATTTGGTTATCGGTTTGCAGGAAAACGAGAGAATCGGCTCGAATGGGTTCTTGAATTAGTTCGGTTTTGAGTACCTGAACGTCGGTGGGCTCGTCAATTGGTAGTAGCCAACTCACGAAGGCGGCGGGGAATTTTTCTGCTAGATATTTGCAGGTGTTGTCGTAGGCCAAGGAAGTTGAGTTGTGAGAGGGGTGTGTGAATTGTTGATTAGAGTATTGTAAGGTTAACTCGACTTTTTTGGGGAGTGCGATCGCATGGGGAGAAAGGCAATCGCCCTATGCGTGACTCAAAATATCTAAAAACTCTTGGACAACGCGATCGGCTTCTTGACTGCACCTGTGGGCTTCACAATAGTAGATGGTGCGGATGCCAGCAGAGGCAAAGTCGCGATCGCGTTCTTCGTTTTTTTGTGTATCGGGATGCAATATCTCAAGAATACCCAATTTGCCTTGGTGGAAAATGAGGAAATCGGGTTCTTGGTTTTGCCTGCCTTCGGGTGTTGTGAGGCGTGCTTTGGAGTTGGGGAAAAAGAAGATGTTTGTGCGATCGAGTGCTTCGGCAATTTTCACTTGTTCTTCGCAGTGAAAGCATAAATCATTCCAGTGATAAAGGTGTTCTTCTCTATTAGACTCAATTTCTTGGTTGTTTCCATTTTCATCCTGTATCTTTTCATCGCATGAATCTGATTTTGTCTGATCGGCCTTGATTGCATTGTCTAAATTAGCTGGATATGAATTGGCTCCGTTTAAGTTTGCAAAGCATAGTATTGAGCCACTTAAGTCGGCTCCACTAAGGTTAATTCCCATTAACTGATTTCGTTGTGAGTTCACTTGATGTCGTCGCAAGTATCCATTTACTACTGATTTCAGATTATTTCTTTTGACATTATCATCAAAAGCTTTTGATAGCAACTTCCATAATTTTCCAGCAATGTACTTGATATATTCATCATCATAACTGTAGATTCGAGCAATTTCTTTATAAGACTGTCGTCCTTCCCAACATTGCTTGAAGATTAGCTCTTGAATGTCGTTCAACCGTTCGCCATTTAGAACGGTTTCCACCAGCGCTAGAGCTTCATCAGCAGTCATGAGTCAATTCTCCTTAAAAATATTTTTTCTATATTCTAGCACTTGCAGAAGGATCTGATCGCTTTTGATCACTTTTGATACCTTTCGATCGCTGTTCAACCTGAACCATAGGCACTATAGTAGAGAAAAGCTCAAGCAAAGCGACATTTATGGATGAAATAAGTGATTTTTTCAATGAATGTACAGCAGCTATCACAGAGATTGTAGTTGTTGTTACTGGTGCATTGGGTTTGGTTGACAACACTCTAAATCATCACCCTCCAGAACAACCATGTGAGCGGGCATGGGGTGAAGAATCTGATTTTCTGAGTTGCAGAGAAGAAGACAATTGGAAAGCCTACAATAACATAAAGGATATAGAAAGACCAGAGAACAAAAATGACGATAACGGTTCCATTTTTGGCTTATTTGGCGGTGGCGGGAATGATGATGATGATGAATCTGATTCTGAATACTACACGCCTGCGTCATCTGTAGAGGAATCATCTGGTGGATGGTCATTTTTGGGATGGTCTGGATCTACTGAAGATTATAGCGTTGATACCAGTACCGACTATAACTCCAGTACCGACTATGACTCTAGTACCGACTATGACTCCAGTAGTGATTATAACTCCAGTAGTGATTATGACAGTGACTATGGCGGTGGTTCTGACTCTGACGGCGGCGATGGAGGTAGTGACTATGGTGGCGGTAGTGACTCTGGTGGCGGTTCTGACTCTGGCGGTGGCGATGGAGGTAGCTGGTGGTAGGAGGGTGGCAAAACTTTCCTAAGTCAGTAAATAACAGATTGATCAGTATCCCGCTTGAAAACATCGGGTTGGGTACTAAGCTGTCCTGCATCTAGTTTTTTAGGCCTAATTAGTGATCAATACTCCGGACAGTTTTTAAGCAGCCAAAGTACCATAAGACAAGACTGAAGGAAGGTTAGGGTGGTTTAAAATCAAATCCGGGTCTAAATCTAACTTATCAATAAAGGTAGAAAGTAGATGCTTATTGAATTCCAGA
>JANNOR010000085.1:0-19598 GCA_031399265.1 Cyanobacteria bacterium SOY_34_metabat_3
CGTGTCCCTACCGCGATCAATTGTAGGGACACGGCACTGCCGTCTCCTCTATATTATTCCGGCGCAGCCGGAATTGATATAATATTAATTTCGATGCTACCGGATTTGATCTAATAACCAATAACCAATAACCAATAACCAATAACCAATAACCAATGACTAATCTCGATCTCGTTTGATTTGTTTATGTTGAGAAAAAACTCGGCAGTTATTGAGGTCAACAAACAACTGTTCTTCGGAAGTCTTTTCTGACATATTCACTAGATTATATTGGACATTTTCTCCATAAATAGTTAGAGCAATCTGGCAAACTTCTAAAAAATTAATCAGCCACTGACAGTCACCAGCCGACTCATCTTGATAGTATTGAATTAACCGAGCAAAACAAAGTTCTAAGTAAGTTTGAGAATACGGCGAAATCAAAATAATTTTTAGAACCAGAATTGCTAGTGTTAAAGGATTTTGTTGAGCGACACACGTGATAAATAAGGGTGTCGGTTTCCCGGAATTTTCCACAGTCAAAGATTTGATTAGATAATTGCAAGTTCTCAGGTACAAACCACCGCTCAAAGTTTCTCCGTCATTTTCTGGATGAAAATCATCTAAAATATTGGTTATTTGTTTTTGATAAATATCATTTGTATAAAACTTTCGATCGTAATAAAACAAATATTTAATCAAATATTCCTTAAAGTGCTTGTAGGTAATATTTTGACTCTGTTCGATAAAAACATTGGCTAAACTGCGATAGTTCAAGGAGCCTCGGTTGACCAAAATTATTTTGATTAAACGCAGGGCTTCATCTCCTAAAAGTGTCGGATTGTAATGTTTTTGAAGTTTGAATGCGGGCGACTGAGAATGAGATGTATACATTGCTAAGTCAAACTTGTATTTGTCTTTTAGCTGCTGCGACAATAGTCTGGCAGTTTGGCGTTCTTCGATGGTGTTTTTAGTATCTAAATATTGAGCGGCTAGCAAATAAGGCTGATAGCGAGAAGTCCAGTGAATCTGTACCGGATCGTAGTCGCTGTACTTGAATACAGATAACTTTAGGTCTTCATAGTCTTGGGTGCTGACAAAGTTTGTCAGCCATACTCTCAGTATTTTTAGACAATTGTCAGGGTGTGGTTCGTTAAGAATTATGTGGCTAATAATTTGAATTAAGTCCCGAGCAAGTTCGTATTTTCTGTGAGTTATCCAGTTATTTAATAATATGTAACAGCAGCGTTTAAATAAGTTGTTAAATTCTAGTTGGCTGTCAAACTCAACTATTGTGTGTATGGCTTGAATTAATTTTGGGTTAACTGGAGCAATTAGTTCGATAAATATTTTTTTAAAGTGCTGCAGAACTAATTCGGATGGCGACTGGTTGATATGATATATAAAAAATCTGTAAATAATCTCTTGAGCTGCTGAAACTGTCAGCTCGGAATTTTTTAATTGAGCTGTTGCTTGAGGTGCTTTCTGCTCGGGCAATATCTTGTTTGTGAGAGCAGGGAGAATTTTTGACTCTTTTGTTTCGGATTTAGAGGAAACGTCCTGAGATGGCATACCGTCCTCGCTCAGATGATCAATACACTATTATAGTTATCATCCTTGATTTGCAGCTAATAATTTAGTATTTGTCTTGACTTTTGCGAAGTTACAGTTAACCCCCCCGATCGCCCTTTTGGTAAGGGAAATCGAGGGGGTTAAGTGTTATTCGTCAAGTATCTGAGGGGATCAAGCAGGGTTAGCTTCAGCTCGTTTTTGTAGCAAGCGGGCAATTTCGGCTTTTTCTACCAGTCCGACGAGGACGCCGTTTTCGCGAATCACGGGGAGTTCTTGGACTTTGAGTGTTTCTAAGAGGGTGACGACTTCGAGGAGGGATAATTCTGGTTTGACGGTGGTGGAAAATTCGATCGGCTTCAGCAGTTCTTTGACTAAAACGGTGGGCCAGCTTCCGGTAGGGATCGTTTTGAGGTCGTCGAGGTCGATCGCCCCTACCAATTGTCCAGCATCGTCGGTAACTAGGAATCTGCGCCAAGTTTGAGTGCTACCGATCACGTAGTTGTTGGCAAATTCTCTGAGGGACAAGTCTTGGGAGACGATCGGGCTTTCGGCGGTCAAAGCATCTGCGACGGTAAGCCCTGCGAGTTCATTTTGGACTGTGGCATATTGCGCGGATTGACCGGCATTTTGCAGCAAAAACCAACCGATTACTAAATTCCAAATATTGCCGAATATGCCTGTGGCGATCGCGATCCAACCAATTATTTGACCGACGCGGCTAGCAAAAATTACACCTTTGTAAGGGTTGCCGGTAATCTTCCAGACGATCGCTTTCAGGATGTTACCACCATCGAGGGGCAAACCGGGAATTAAGTTAAATAACGCTAAAACTAAGTTGATGGAAGCTAAAAGTTGGACGATGGCGGCTGCGGGGCCTGTGAGGGCGGCACCGATGCCGATCGCTGTTAACAAACCGGATAAAAATAAGCTGACCAACGGGCCTGCAATCGCTACCCAAAATGCTTCGGCTGGGGTTTTGGATTCTCTTTCCAAATTAGCCAGTCCGCCAAACAGAAATAGCGAAATCGATTTCACGCCAATTCCCTGTTTGATGGCTACCCAACTGTGTCCTAATTCGTGGGCCAAGACGGAAGCAAATAACAGCAGGGCTGCGAATAATCCTAGCATCCAAGGCACTACGGGGCCTAATGCGGGAAACAGGCCAGCTAGTGCGCCGCCGTATTGCCAGGTTACTAAACCCAGAACTAAAAACCAAGATGCGTTGACATAAAAGGGAATTCCAAATAGGTTGCCGACGCGAAATGTACCGTTCATAATTGGCTACCTCTGATATTATGTGTGAGAGTTTTTTGCTCTCTGTCTCCTTATCGTAACGAAACGTAACGGCGATGTTAATGTTTCAATTAGGGTGGTATCCGTCTGTAAAGGTTCGGTTTAGGGAATAATTACCGCCGACTGCGGTTTGTAGTGAGGATTTCAGTCCTCAAAGTTGCTGGGAATCAGGAATAAGGACTGGCATTCCTGACTATAGATAGATGTGGAATTGGATCAATTGTCGATCGCATCATCTCCCCGAGGCCGACTGTAGCGTTTCAATTCATCAACTAATTGAGTATCGTTAGAAGCGGTTCTCGCGCCTGCTTCCGCCGCCCACCGCTTCAAATCTTCAATTTGCGATCGGGCGATCGCAGCTAAAGGTACTGTATCCTCGATCGACCTCAAAACATCCTCCGTCATCAAATCTCGGCGCTGGCCGTTCACAAAAGTGCCAAAAGCCCGGTACAATCCATCAATCACGACTTGCTCGATTTCTGCACCGCTAAAATTCTCAGCGCGCTTCGCCAAAATTTCCAAATCAAACTCGCGTAATCTAGTCGGCCGCAAACGCTGCAAATGCACTTTGAATATATCTTGACGTTCCGATTCTGAGGGCAAATTCAAAAAGAAAATTTCGTCAAACCTGCCCTTTCTCAGCAACTCCGCCGGCAAAATGCGCACGTTATTTGCAGTTGCGACGATAAACACCGGGCTGGTTTTTTCCTGCATCCAAGTGATCAAACTGCCGAATACCCGGCGTGAAGTTCCCGAATCGCCGTCGCCGCCGCTGATAATGTTGCCGAAGGCTTTGTCTATTTCATCGATCCACAAAACGCAAGGGGCGATCGCCTCTGCCAATTGTATCATCTGTCTCACCCGACTTTCGCTTTCCCCGACTACGCCGCCGAACAATCTCCCAGTATCCAAACGCAGCAGCGGCAAACGCCATTCGCAAGCAATAGTTTTCGCCGATAAAGATTTGCCCGTTCCTTGAATTCCTACTAGCAAAACGCCTTTCGGATTGGGTATGCCGTAGCGGCGCGCTTCGTCTGTAAAAGCATCTTGGCGCATCTTTACCCACTGCTTCAAATTCTCCAATCCGCCCACACTTTTGAGGGATTCTCTGGAGTTGAAAAACTCCAGAATTCCAGTTTGGCGAATTGCTTGCTGTTTCTCTTCCAAAACTCCGTCAATATCCGACTCGTTAATTTGCTGTTTTGCCGCCAAAGCTTTAGCCAACACCCGCCCGATTCGAGCGCGGCTCAAACCTTGACAAGCTTTCACCAACTGTTCTCTTGCTAAGCCGCTAACTTGCAACTGTTCTGGATTTTCGACAATGCGGGAAATTAAACTATCAATTTCCCGAACGTTGGGTAAAGGGAAATCAATTACTGTTACTTCTTCTCTTAATTCTTCTGGCAATTCCAGCGCGTGGGAAGTGAGAATTATTGTTTTTTTGCTGCGCTTCAATTCCCGCGTTAAATTGCGCAATTCCCGTACTACCGGGGCATTTTTGTCGGTGTAGGGAGATTTCAAGACTGGGTGCAAATCCCGCAGTACAAATATTGTATATTCTTCGACAGCAGTTTTGCCGATGCGATCGAGCGCCGCCATTACCGAACCTTTCCCAGAACCGTTATCCTCCCAGCCGCGCACGATATCCCAGAACAACACCCGGCGCGCGGGAGTTACTTGCAGCGCGACTTGGGCAATTACGGCTTCGACTGGTTCTTCCTCCGCACCGACAATGTACAGCAGCGAATACCGGGCGCGAATCATCAAATCGAGTCGCTTTACCAGTGTTTCAAAGGGGTTGTTTTGACTGCCTTTGACGGCATCAAATTCTCTTAACTGGAGGTAATCTTTGGTCATATTATTTGATAACTTAGATGTAAATTAAACTTTATTAATATTTGGTTAGTAGTCAGGACTTTAGTTCTTAAAAACTCTTGAATAGGACTAAAGTCCGTACTACGAACCTTTAAATTATAACAAAATAAGTAGTATTTGGCTACTTAGGAGCTTTTCGAGCTTGTTTTACCATTTCAATGAGCAGGTAGTGAGCATCTTCGGAATCGCTTAAAGTGCGATCGAACTTAATTCTGACAGGCACTGTTTCGCCGTTGACTTTAGCGGTTAAATCCATGCCGTCAGCATCAATAGCCAGCATTTGAGCTTCCGTCGCCTCTGGTTTGCCGCCAAATGCTTGAGCGTACAGGACTACAGCACTAGCATGATCGTCGTTCATGTGAGTGCAGATGCGATCGCTAATCTCAGTAGAAAACTGTTCTGACATGGGAAATTCCTCATATGCAATATCGATCGATTGTACTGCGAATCGGAGTTGACAAGACACTTCGCAATTTGCTAAGATAAAATCCAAATAATTTTAGCGAGTCAAATCGATGCGTAAATTTGTTTGTTATCCACGAACTGTATGCACGTTATCTCTCAATCCGCACTCAGGAAATTCTGGGAAAAGTATCCTGATGCCGAAACAAGTCTGCGCTCTTGGTACAAACTAGCAACAACAGCCGAGTGGTCAAATTTAGCTGAAGTGAAAGCAGTTTTTTCCTCAGCCGATATAGTTGGAAACTTTACTATGTTTAACATCAGAGGTAATAACTACAGACTGATTACCTTCATAGATTATGAATATCGACCTAAAAAAGTTTTTATTCGAGCTGTACTTACCCATGAAGAATATGACGAAGATAAATGGAAAAAAGACTCGTGGTATGAATGATAATTTTATCATTTTAAAACTTACGCAATAATCCTAGGGATAGGGGCAATTCCCCGTGGTTGCCCCTACATTCACACCATACATATATTGAGGATCTGCGTAATTCCTGTCCTTTCTTAATATAGGATACTCACATGAACAACTCTAGCGCTTATATCGAACTACTCAAAACATTTCCTCCCCGACCCATAACTGTTGAGGAGGAATTAATTGCAACTCAAAAAGCGATCGATTCTCTGTTGGACAAAGGCGAACTGACTCCAGACGAACACGACTATCTAAACGTACTTGGAACTCTGGTTTATGAATACGAGCAAACTTTAGAACCCATACCTGACATTTATGGGATAGAACTGTTAAAAGCTTTAATTGAAGAATTTAACCTGAGACAAAAAGACCTAGTTCCTATTTTTAAAACCGAGTCTATTGTCTCAGATATCCTCCATGAAAAGCGTCAACTTACAACTGAACACATTGAAAAACTTGCAGAGTTTTTCAATGTGTCGCAGGCTGTTTTCTTTCCCCTGCCTCAAGTTGTTGGTAATGCTGCTTAAAATTGTTTGTAGTAAGGAATTTAGTCCTTATTGACTAAAAGCTTTCATAGAGGACGATCATTCTCACTACAAACTGCACAGCTTAACTCAAAGATCGATCGTCAAACGGCAATTCATCAAACAGCGAATCAATATCAGCCTCAGAATTCGCAACTTGGGAATTAGCGCGAGATTCCGGCGGCTTTGCCGAATTCACCTTAGCTACGGGTAACTTAGCCGCAGGTTCCGACTTCTCCAACTTAATTACAGGTAATTCCCCGCCATTCTCGCTATTTTTCCCCGTTTGATTCCACATCATCATTCCCAGCAAACCGTCAACCAAACCGCCACCGCTACCGTTACCGCTAACCGCAACATCTGGGACAACTCGCACGTGACTGTCGCCGATAATTTGCATTAACTGCAAAGCCGTATAACCAGAACCTCCCAAAGCCACAACACCCGCGCGATAAGCTTCAGCTTGAGCATTTCCCTTCACCCGAATCGACTCAGCTTCGCCTTGAGCTTGTTTCACCTGAGAATTCGCTTTTAACTCGGAAATCATTACGCCTTGCTCGGATTTCACCATCTCTTGCTGAATCTCGGCTAAAGCAGTTTCCCGCACCAATTGTTGCCGCTGAGTTTGTGCTATTTGTTGCACCTCATAAGTCTTGCATTGTTCTTCTGCAATTTTGCGATCTGTTTGAGTTTGCATCAACTCTGCGGGCGGCAAAATATCCCCGATCAAAGTATCAATTGCTTGCACGTCGTAGGTACGCAACGCTGCTTTGATATACTCGGCTGCTTCCGCTTGTCTGCCGCTTCTGGCTGAGAGAAAGTCTAATACAGAATAAGCTTGAGCAGAATTGCGGAAATAATTGCCGATTGTCGGCTGCAAAACGTGGTCTACTAAATTCTGCATCGAACCGACGCGAGAGATGACTTTCGGAGCATCTAAAGCGCCGACGTGAATGATTTGAGCTACTTCTAAATCGAAGGCAAAACCATCTCTAGAACGTACAGTTAAAGATGAAAGTTGAGAATCGTAACTGTGTCTTTCTATTTTGCTCGACCAGTTCAATACAATGTTTGTCGTCGGCACTAATTCTACTTTCAAAATGCGAGTATTCAGCGGATGTTTGCCCGGATAAAGCGGTGTCACCCACACCCCTTTATTGCCGACATTTACTAAGTTGCCGTGAGTGAAAGCAGCGCCGCTGACATCTTCCGAGGTTTTGCCGACATAGGAAATAACTGCGCCGACATAGCCGATCGGGATTTCGGTCATCGGTACTTGGTCAACCCCGACAAACCAAGGGTTTAAGTTCCACGAACCGGAAAGCAAAACCTGTTCCTGCAAACCGCGCCGCCCGCCGGCAGTGATAAATTTTTGCGAGTTTTGGAAGTTGTCGTGATTCGGAACGATCGGGCCGGCAATTTCGCCATCTTGAATCGGAACGCCGTCATAAGTTGTGACAATTCCTACTTTGTCTGGGGCAATTTTGTACAGTTTTAACTGTTCGGCTGTCATTCCGTGTTTAGGAGCGTTTGCTGCTATAATTACGGTAAATAATGCCGTGTTAATTCGATAGCTACCGCCTGTTAAAATGCCTAGTTGTCGGCCCTTTTCGCCGCCTTCTTTTAGGAATTTGCGAGCATCTTGAAAATTGTCACATTCTGTGATTTTGCCGAGGATGCGCTGTGGCGGATTTGACTCGCCGCCTGCTGCGATAACTAGACCAATTTCGCCTTGGGGAACTATCGTCAGAGACTCTTTGCGAACATTGTACTGCAAAGGCCAATAACCCCAGTGCCAACCGGGGGGTAAAGTATCAGCTTGATATCCAGCTTCTCCGCTTAAGGCAATTAAATCTCCTGGGGGCAAAGACTTGCCGCCGAAGCTAAACTTTTTACTGACAATTCCGACTTCGCGATCGCCAATTACGACTAATCCACCAAAAAATAGCGGCAGCACCAGCATAACTATCATACCGCCGATCGCGATCGGGATAAATCCACCCGCATCAAGCTGCATTGTCTGCACGGGAACAGTGGTACGCAACTGCCCTAGCTGCAACCTAGAATCAGGTTTTGCTGCTAGCTGAGTCGAAGTTTGTGCTGGGGGGATATTGCCAGCAGCCGTTACGGGCGAGGGTTTTAAAGTGGTAATTGCACTGAGAGCTAAGGAAGCCGAAACAGCGGCTGCAAACTGTTTTAAAACGCGAACTTTGAGTTGAGATTTAGGCAAAAGTGAATAAAGCATTTTTTTGATAAGGGCTGTATCGTTTTATTACATCCAGCTTAGCCTTGATTCTCAAGTGGCTACATAAAACTTATTGAAAATCGGCGGTTATTTTTGAGCGAAAACAGGTTTCGCAGTCAATACAACCTGTTTGATAATACCAGCCGATCGCTTGACTGGGCCCGATCGCACTTTTTAATACGACATTCTTAAAAGTTGTTTGATAAGATAGAAAATAACCGCAATTCTATTGTTTGCCATGACGCTGAAAGAATTAGAGCCTCAATTGCTGGCACTCTCTGACGACGAAAAAGCTCAAGTGGTTCAACTCCTATCCCAAGGGAAAATTAGTCCTTGGCGCGGTATTGAAAAAACGCCTGGTGTTTGTGGTGGCAGTGCCTGCATTGCTGGAACTCGCATCACCGTTTGGGGGCTTGTAGAAGCTCGTCGGATTGGTTATAGCGAAGCCGATTTACTCACAAGCTATTTATCGCTATCTGCTACTGATATTGCCAACGCTTGGGCTTATGCTGAAGCCTTTCCCGATGAAATCGAAACCGAAATTCGGGAAAACGATGAAGTCATGTACGAGGATTTGTAGCAGATGGCACGTCTCTATGCCGATGAGCAATACCCCTATCCTGTTGTAGAATTACTGCGAGCTTTAGGTCACGATATTTTGACTGTCAAAGAAGCAGGCAGAGCTAATCAAGGAATTCCTGACTCGGATGTTTTAGCTTTTGCCAGTAGCTAAAAACGTGCCGTGATTACTGAAAACCGTAAAGATTTCTTTCGGTTGCATCGCATACAGCCCCTTCATGCTGGCATTATCGCCTGTACGAACGATCGCAATTGGGAAGCGCTGGCTAACCGAATCAATGCGGCTATTATAGCAGAAGAATCTTTGGAAGGTAAACTGATTCGTGTTGTGCGTCCTGCTGTGTGACGGTAGTTACTAATTTGTAGGGTGCGTCGCTACCAGATGAGAAAAAGAAACCGGGTTTTTACCTAATCTGCCGACTGCGACGACATATCTCGGCAAAAAACCCGGTTTCTAGAGCTTCACACGCAAGTCTTATTTAAACAAACTGACCGGTTGTAGTCGATCGCACGCGACGAATTCCAATCACCGACGGCATCGGCGATCGACGCGAATCATTCGAGATATTACTCGGCCACAAACTACCGCGAGAAACAGTCCGACTTTGATTGAAAACAGCACCGCTCAAGTCCAACATTTCAATTTGGCGGCTGAGTACAGTACCATCATCGATCGGGCAATCTTCCCCAGGATGCTGCACTGCAAGCAACAGCGTATCTCCCACAAAAGTCGGCCCCGTCATTTCGCACCGATTCGGCCCAACAGCAAACGGAATTACAGTTCCCGCATTCGGGCCGGAAGTCGGAATGTAAAACAGCCAATTGTTGCCGAAAACACCAGTAAATTCAGAGACATTTCCAGTCTTTTTGTGGTCGATCGCAGCTGGTTTTCCAGCAGCGCCAACATCAAAGCCATTGTGCGTGCTCGTAGACATATCAGTGACACCCCAAATATTGCCTTGAGTGTCAAAATCCAAATTATCTACATTCGCAAATCCCGACCCAGCTACCGAACCAGCTTCTCCGCCTTGCGCCAAACGCTGCCAGCGGAATGTCAAACCCGCACCGTCGGGACTATCTTCAATTATTTTGTAAATTCCTCCCGACTGCTGGCCGCTATTGAGTCCGGCAGTGTATTTAGCAACATTGAAAATCCGAGAATCTGGATAGCCGTCGCTTCCGGGTGCGCCGTCAGTATAAGCAATGAAAACTTCCTTAGTAGTAGGATTAACTTCCAAATCTTCCGGTCGCGCTGTCGGAGTGCCGCCGATTAAATTAGCAGCTAAGAAAGCATCAACTAAAACCGCACCTTGGCTGCTGTAGAAATTAGCTAGAGTTTTATTTCTGTAACCGGGAAGTGCGGTTGCTTCATTCGTTGTATCAGCCACAAAAGAACCGCCGTCTTCGGTTTGACCTGCAACTCCAGCGCGTTTTGGCAAGCGAGTGTTGCCATCTCTTTGAGCTTTGCCAAAACTTGCCAATTCCGCTTCTGCCATTTTAGAAGGAGTCACCGGATTCGTCTGGCTATTTATGACTAGCGGTAGCCATCTTCCCACACCGTTGCGGTTATATTGGGCGACGTACAATGTGCCGTCTTCAAACAAGCGGCTGTTGGTTTTATCTGCGGGATTGGTGACATTACCGCTGCTGACAAATTTCCAGGTGTGTCCGCCGCGGCGATCGTCCCCCATGTACACTACTAATTTGCGGCCGGCTTCAGCGCGAAAGGCGACGTTTTCGTGGCGGAAACGGCCCAACCAGGTGTGTTTGCGGGGACGGAAATTCGGATCTTGGGGATCGACTTCTACCATCCAGCCGTATTTTTCGCCGACTAAGCCGAATTCCTCGCCCGTGGTACCTTTGGCGTAGCCCGTTTGGCCGCCGTTGGGTTTGACGTTTTCCTGAACTCCCACGAAAAATGATTCGCTACCTTGGAAGTTTTCTTCGGCGGAGAGGATTGTGCCCCAGGGGGTTGTGCCGCCGGAACAGTTGTAGGCTGTACCGATGATCCGGTTTCCCAGCCCGTCGCTGTTGACGCTGGCGAAGACTTGGGTGGCTGCCGGGCCAGTGCCTGTAAGATACTTATCGTCGCCTTGTCTGGTTCCCCAGGAGGTGACTTCTTTGTATTTGTCGGAACGCTGGCTGTTGATTCCGAGGCCGGAAAGTCCGTGAATGCGCCGGTTGAGTGGATCGCGGGCGATCGCCCCAAAGCGTCCGTTAGCTTGTTTGGTGATGCGGACGATCGATCCGCCGAGATTGTACAAGAATTCGCCGAGGGTAGCGCGATTCTTTACGGATAAGTCTAGACCGAGGACGGCGCGATCGGTGGCTGGGAATGATGTCACATCGGACGGGGTATCCGGCGCGACTTTCGACATCGGGAAGGATACGTACTCGTGGTTTACCCAGAGATAGCCGTCGTCATTACTGCCGCGCAGGCCTACAAATCCTGTGTAGTCGTTGTTGTAGCCGAAATAGTCTGCCGAATCCGGAAAAACTCGATCGCCCCAGCGGAGAATCACGTACCGTTCGTATTCCGGGGGCACAACCACATCGTCAACCACGTTGTAGCTAGTTAATCTCGTATTTTCCGAGGCTGCCATTACGGTTCCCTGTCCGTTTGGGGCGATCGGCATAAAGCTCGACAATTCTTTATAAACTGGCAGTGGATGAGGTAGTCTTAACGGAGTAAAAGATAGCGGACTTAAAGCAGCTTCGGCCGAGGTGGAATTGATGCCGAATAGTTTTTGAGTTAGTTGAGGCGCAAGCACAGTCGTAGCTGCACTGCTACCGAAGAAAATTAACAGTTGTCGGCGAGTTATTTTAGACATAAATTTCTGTTCAACCCAACTTCCCTAATCTGATGATTCTCTCTGAGATTTTATCGCTGTTAAATTAAGGGAAGTTAACCTCAAGGTTAATTAAAGTAAGATTATATTTTGATTAATGATTGGTTATTTGTTACGGATGCCCGGTGCCCGATGCCCGATGCCCCATTAGTCATCTCGAAAACCCGGATCGTTTTGTCGGGATGCCGGCCGACTGGGCGCGGGTACGTTAATCCCTCGCGAAGGCCCTGAATTTGCAGGTGAGATATTGCCGTCTCTGAATCCCAACAGCAATTTAGCATCGGCAAAATATCTA
Source organism: Cyanobacteria bacterium SOY_34_metabat_3 (assembly GCA_031399265.1). Taxonomy (GTDB): domain Bacteria; phylum Cyanobacteriota; class Cyanobacteriia; order Cyanobacteriales; family Microcoleaceae; genus Microcoleus. The sequence continues at coordinate 12,095 of JANNOR010000085.1, forward strand.
GTCCACTGTTCGATTCTCGAATCTTTTTGCCACTGGCTGCGCGATACTCTCGATCGCAAAACCGGAACTAACTGTCGCCCGCGATCGGCTGTAACTATCACCGTAATTTCTGTCAATCCCGGATTGTTTTGGAATTCTCGGGCGATCGACTCTTTGACTAAATCTTCCGCCTCCTGCACTAAACCCGCAAAAGATTGACTACCGTCCGAATTTACGGTAATATACTGTTCCTTAGTTACTGCTAAGCCGATCGATACACTTGCTGTAAAATTGATAGTTACTAGAATAATGGCAGACCAGAGGCGACGGTGCAAATTCATTAATATTTCAACTAAATACTGACATTTGTCAATGATAATCAATAATAATTAACACTAAATTAAGCTGAGATTAAAATAATATTTTGTATCACCATCGGGAGTTACGCATCAAAACCAAAGAAACCGGGTTTTTTGCCGTTTCTGCGAACTTTAGCGAAGTTATTTCGCAAAAAACCCGGTTTCTGACCACCCGTGCGTAACTCCAATTCCCCATTCCCAATTCCCAATGAAATCAACCAAATGTGCGATCGCCCTCGGTAGCAATTTAGGCGACTCCCTCGCCACACTCTCTAGCGCGATCGAAACTCTAAACAGCACCCCAAAAATTGCGGTAAAATCTCATTCTAGCTGGTATCAAACCGCTCCAATCGGGCCGCCGCAACCCGATTACATCAACGCTTGTGCAATCCTAGAAGTTGCGCTAGAACCACAAGAATTGCTTTTAAATTTATTAGAAATTGAAATAAAGTTTAATCGAATTCGCCGAGAAAAATGGGGGGCGAGAACTCTTGACCTGGATTTGCTGCTGTACGATCATTTAATCCTAGAAACTCCGACACTGACTTTACCTCATCCCCGGATGACCGAAAGAGCTTTTGTATTAGTACCTCTGGCAGAAATTGCCCCTGATTGGGTGCATCCGGTGACGAAAAGTGCGATCGCCCAACTCCTGCAAACGGTAAACTGTTCGGGAGTCCAAAAAATTGGACGGTAAAAAAGGCATAAAACTAATCATCCCTTGCCATTGGCAATTGGCAATTGGCAATTGGAAGCGAATCATGTTTGATGCTACCAGATTTGATATGATGTGTTAAATCAGTGCACTCTAATATTATTCATTTGTTGCATATGTCGATCGGTCAAGAACTACCCCAACTCCTCAAACAGCGCCTATTCTATCGCGGGCGCAAATTTAACTTTGACGTAGCTAGTCTCCGGCTTCCCAACGGTTCCGAAGGCGAGTGGGAATGTATTCGCCACCCCGGCGGAGCACTCGCGGTTCCAGTCACCCCCGAAGGTAAACTCGTCTTGGTGCGACAATATCGGTTCGCCGCCAAAGGGCGGATTTTAGAATTCCCCGCAGGTACTGTCGAAATCAACGAAAGCCCCGCCGAAACTATCAAACGCGAAATAGAAGAAGAAACCGGATATCGCGCCGGAAAATGGCAGGAATTAGGGCAATTTATGCTCGCCCCCGGTTATTCTGATGAAATCATTTATGCTTTTTTAGCGCAAGATTTGGAAAAACTGGAAAAGCCACCAGCACAAGACGATGATGAAGACATGGAGACAGTCTTATTCACTCCCGAAGAATTAGAAAAAGCGATCTTAGCTGGAGAACCAATTGACGCGAAATCAATCTCTAGCTTTTTCTTGGCTCGTCCTTTCTTGACTTGAAGCGGATGTATTTGGGACACATAACAGATTGAAATATGAGTAAGGTGCACCCTTATGCACCCTACTTAATGTATAGTAGTAAGGTGCGCACTGTGCACCCTACGCCGAACTGTATGAAATTAAAATATAATCCCAAAAATGTCCGATCTAATTTTATTTTGGCACCGTCGAGATTTGCGTATTTCTGATAACGTCGGACTCGCAGCAGCGCGCCAGCAAAGCTCGAAAGTAGTCGGTATTTTTTGTCTGGATCGCAACATTCTAGCTGGCGATGACGTAGCAACCGCAAGAGTCACGTACATGATCGGCTGCTTGCAAAAACTCTCCTCGCGTTACCGCGAAGCCGGCAGTCAATTACTGATAATTCAAGATGACCCGATTCTTGGAATACCGAAATTAGCCACAGCGGTAAATGCTAAAGCAGTATTCTGGAACTGGGATGTTGAACCCTATGCAAAAGAGCGCGATCGAAGTGTATCAAACGCCCTCCAAAAAGCCGGAATTCAAGTTCAAAATTTCTGGGATCAAGTCCTGCACGCCCCGGACGAAATCCGATCGGGAACAGGGAATCCCTACACAGTTTATACCCCATTTTGGAAAAAATGGAACAGCAAACCGAAAGCCGAACCGGTAGAAACACTGCCCATAACTTATCTGGAATTAATGACCGGATTAACCGCAGAAGAACAAGAAATCGCCAACCAAGCAGGTGCAGTTGAAACACTGCCAACTGCTTCGAGTTTGGGATTTATTTGGGAAAATCCATTAGTAATAGAACCCGGAGAAGATGCAGCGCGGGCCAAGTTGGAAGAATTTTGCGATCGGGCAATTTACGAATATCAAGAACAGCGCAACTTTCCCGCAGTTAGCGGCACATCTCAACTCAGCGCCGCCCTCAAATTTGGTGCAATAGGCATCCGCACTGTGTGGCAAGCTACCCAGAAAGTAATGGACAGTTGCCGCAGCGAAGAAGCGCGCACGAGCATCCGCACTTGGCAGCAGGAAATAGCGTGGCGGGAATTTTACCAACACGCCATGTATAACTTCCCAGAATTAGCAGACGGGCCCTACCGTCAAGCATTCAAAGACTTTCCTTGGGAGAACGATGAAAAACTCTTTCAAGCTTGGTGCAGGGGCAAAACTGGCTATCCGATTATTGACGCGGCAATGCGGCAGTTAAATCAGACAGGTTGGATGCACAATCGCTGCCGCATGATCGTCGCTAGTTTCCTCACCAAAGATTTAATTATTAACTGGCAGTGGGGCGAAAAATACTTCATGCAAAAATTGATTGATGGCGACCTTTCTGCTAACAACGGCGGCTGGCAGTGGAGCGCATCGAGCGGCATGGACCCGAAACCTTTGCGAATATTCAATCCCGCCAGTCAAGCTCAGAAATTTGACCCGGAAGGCGAATATATTCGGCACTGGGTTCCAGAATTGCGCCGAGTAGATACGAAACTTTTGCTAACTGGAAATATTTCGCCTTTAGAACGCCGCCTTCTTCATTATCCCGATCCGATCGTAGACCACAACGAGCAGCAGCGCAAGTTTAAGGAACTTTACAAACAGCAAAAAATAGTCGAATAGTTATGGGTTATTGGTTATTGGTAACAGTCAACAATGCGCAATTCCCGATGCCCAGCTCCCAATTCCCAGTACAGACAAGTTATCATAAAATTAAATTAATCGGAGGTTGATATGGTAGCTCTGCAATTAAGACAAATCAGTGTACCGCCTGGACATAGAGTGCTGTTCCATGATGTCAACTGGCAGGAATTTGAAGCAATTTTAGAAGAATTGGGAGAAAATCGCGCCTCTAGAATAGCTTACAGTCAAGGAACTTTGGAGATTAGGATGCCGCTACCAGAACATGAGAAAGCTAAAACGATTATTGGCTATTTAGTGAATATTTTGTTTGAGGAACTAGAAATCGACTTTGAACCATTTGGTTCGACTACTTTTAAACGAAAGAGTATGTTGCAAGGAATTGAACCTGATGAATGTTTTTACATTCAAAATTATGCTCGAATGATTGGTAAAAAGCGCATCGATTTAACTATAGATCCGCCGCCTGATTTAGCAATTGAAGTGGATCTAACTTCCAAAACTCAACTGGACGCTTACGAAGCTTTGGGAGTACCGGAAATTTGGCGTTACGAAAATAATCAGCTTCTGATTAATGTGCTTCAAGATGGGAAATATGTGGCATCGGAAATTAGTCCGACATTTCCCAATCTGCCAATTACTGAAGCTATTTCTCAATATTGCGAACAAAGTCAAACAGCGGGCACAAGTCAAACTCTCAGATTGTTTCGCAAGTGGGTTAGAGAACAAATCGTGCTTTGAGGACGATCGCCCTCACTACAAACCTATAATTATTTAACCGGACTTGGCGTTGAAGGCTTTAATTTCGCTGTTGGGTGATGGACAGAGAGTAGGGGTGTTGACCTTGAGATCGATCGCCCACAAAGACAGTATAAGTTCCTTTGTCCCCATAGCCGGAAAATTCGACATTCCCCGCAGCAGCATTCGCCGGTAGCACGCAGAAACGACCCCTCGGCCCCTGAATCATCAAACTCGGAGCTCCCCCAGTTTGTACTGCAATCCGCCAGTAAGGTAAATCCTGCGTTACTTCAATGACTTGGTTGGGCCCTTGGGCTACAAAACCGCAGTCGCCGCTATTGTTCGGGCCGCCGGAGACTCCTGAAACGCTCAGCGGTTCGCGAAATCCCGGAGCAATTTGCAGCGGTTGGCTCCGAACAGTGCCCGCAGCAGTTAAAATTATTCCCAAGGCTAGGATTCCGATCGAGCCAAAACGCAGTCTGGGGCGATCGCAGGGATAGCATATCTTCATTTTTATCCTTATTTATCCGAACACAATGGCGTCCGGTTCTACTTCTTTGACGGTAAAGGATAATTAGCGCTTGGGAACAGGCTAATGTGACTCTTATTAATGTGACCGTCCTAAAATGATCGACGTACAGCTAAACTAACTCCCAAATTTTTTAATGAATCCTCAAAATAACTTCAATTGGCAGCAGGCGATCGGAGAACTAAAAGCTAAACTAGAGCGATCGCCACTCATTCAACAGAATTCAGATAGCTATCAGGCTGTCGGAACCTTCTACAATCAGTTTCTCGAGAAGTTCCAAAAACTGCCCAAACCGGGACAGGTGGCAGTCTTTGCCGTCGGAGCGATAATTGTCCTGACAGTCTTTAATAGCATCGTACAGCTAATTTCAGCGCTGATGACTCTTGCCGTTCTCGGAGTGCTAATCTACATAGCGTATAAATTGGCAATTGCTCCCGATTCCTCAAACACTAACGACTAACAATAGGAAATTATAAATATGGCTAGCCCAACCGCACCCGGTGGTATTAATCAACCCGACGACGATCCGTCTTGGCAGACAAAATCCCAGCAAATGCCACTGCTGGTTCGCAGGTGCGGCGCTTGGGCTGTTGAACTCTCGTTAATTGCCGCAGGCGCCCTCGTTCCCTTCAGTATCGGGGCATTGGTCAACAAGCAAGCTGAAACCGTGCCCCTCAATTCCTCAATCGCAGCAGCATCCGAAACTGCCGCCCGTACTTTGGGCATACCCGTGCGCGATCGCAACCCCAGAGTCGCACCTCTAACTAATCTATTCTGGTCGGGGGCGCTGCTGGCACCGGCTGCTTTAGCGGCGTGGCAATTGTTTTTGCTCGCCAGAACCGGTCAAACTCTCCCGAAACGCTGGTTCGGCGTCAAAGTTGTCGCAGCCTCGGGTGTTCCTCCGGGTTTTCGGCGAGTGCTAGTTCGCGAAAGCTTGGGGCGCTGGGGAGTGCCTCTGGGCGTGGCTTACGGCATTTGGCGCTTATCGGGTGCGTTTCCTGATTTGATCATTTTAGGGGGGCTGAGCGGCTTGGCAATACTCGCAGATGGGGCTTTTGCATTTCGCGACAAGCGGCAATCGGGGCACGATCGCCTCGCGAATACTTTGGTCGTCAGCAGTCGGGAGGGCGAACTGTCGGCAAATCCTGTCAAGAGTCAAGATTGGACTGAGGAAGACGCGCAGATTGCAGCTTTGGTTTTGACTCCCGAAACCCAGATGAAAGAAAATCCCAGTTTGTGGCATTGGATTCGCCAACACCCGGGCACAACTTTAGTGATAGTGACAATTGGCAGTGCGGGATTGATTTTAGCTTTGTTTGTTGGCACTCTGATCTACACTCAAACTCAAGCAAATTTGCGGGATTCTCGGCAGCGAAACGATGAATTATTTGTGGCTTTAGTCAGCAAATTGTCTCCGACTTCGCCTAACGGGACAGCGGGGAGGCGATCGGCAATTTTGGCTTTGGGGGCGGTGGAAGACTCCCGCGCCGTACCGCTGCTAGCGGATTTGCTGGCTCAAGAAGACAGCCGCCCGATGCTGGACGCGATCCAGCAAGCTTTGGTGAGTACCGGCCCTTCATCTTTGCCTGACTTGCAGCGCTTGAATCAAGCACTCAGCAACGATCTCGAATCCCTGCGCTTTGGGGGGAAGGCCTCTGAACGAGAGTTAGCAGCGGCCCGCCAGCGAACAGTGCAAAGGGCGATCGGAAAAATTCTCACAGTGTATAGCAGCCAGCTCAACGGCGCGGATCTGAGCCGCACCGATTTAGGCAAAAGTCCTGCTGGGTCGGCTCAGTTTACTTTAGTATTAGACAAAGTTGACTTATCGGGAATTAAGCTGAGAAACGCCAATTTAACCAACGCTAGCTTGCAGGGAACTCGCTTTTACGGCACCGGCGAAGACAGGCGTCCGGATACATTTGACGATTGGATTTCTGACTTGAGCGGCGCTAATTTTGAGGGAGCAAATTTGACCGGGGCATCTTTAAACAGTGCTGTCATGAACCGCACTACTTTTATGCGCGCTGTCTTGAGCAAAGCTAATATGTCAAGCGCAAATTTGAATGCAGCTAATTTTAGCAGTGCTCTTTTAATTGGGGCTTCTTTGCAGCAAGCAATCTTAAAAGATGCAATTTTTACTGGCGCAGATATCGGCAGTGCGAACTTTTTGAGAGCGGATTTATCAGGTGCGCGTTTGGGTAAAGTGAAGGCTCAAGGCACTCAATTGTCAATGACTAATTTGGCTAAATCGGAATGGCAAGGTGCTGATTTATCCGGTGCAAATTTGTCCGGTGCAAACTTACAAAATGCCGATTTGACTTCTGCTAAACTTGCAAATGCTAATTTTAAAGATGCTCGCTTGCAAGATGCTAATTTACAGAATGCTGACGTGAGTTCGGTTGACTTTAGGGGAGCGAATTTAGCAGGAGTGAATTTTAAAGGGGCTGGATTTTTAGGGAAGCAGGGTTCGGATCAGTTTATTCAAAGTCCTACTGATAGTAAATCGGGTCGATTGCAAGGAGTTAATTTTGGGGAGGCTAAGAATTTAGATCAAAGTCAAATTGCTTATATTTGTTTGCAGGGTGGATTTCATCCAAAATGCCCGCAGAAATAAACAAACAAAGATATAGAGGAGACGACAGTGGCGTTTCCCTACGCCAGATTAATTGTAGGGACACGGCACTGCCGTGTCCTGACTTTGGGTAATATTAATTCCAATGCTACCGGATTTGATATTACTCCTAAGAACAGGCTCTTCGGCCTGTTCCACAGAGAAAGAATCACATCAATTCCGTTTGCATCGGAATGATATAAACGGAGAAGATGGAGGAGACGGCAGTGGCCTGTGCCAACAAATGATACGGGGAGGGTCACCGCCCCGCCGGCTCCCCAGTTACAATACCGCGCAGCC
>JANNOR010000098.1:0-24965 GCA_031399265.1 Cyanobacteria bacterium SOY_34_metabat_3
CTTAAAATTCCACTTGCAAATCACCCATCAACTTAGAAATTGTTTCGGGGTCTCCTTTTTTGTAATAACCTCCATTTAACTTAGCTATTTGCTCCAAAGCTTGAGGATTGAATTCACCTTCTTTCCCATAACCGACGCTAAAAAATCCAATTCGCTGATCCGTAGAAAATCCAGTTTTTTTCAATTCTTCCGAAAGTTGTTCCAGCTTAATAGTAGAACCAGAATCTTCCCCGTCAGTCAAAATCAAAACAGCATTGATTGCATCTGGGCGCAAATTTTGTTGCAGCCAGTTGCGGGCAGAAAGCGTTGCGTCATAAAGTTTAGTACCTCCGTCAGCTTTGAGGCTGCTGACAAATTCTAAACCTTTATCCCGCCCTTGCTTGCTCCCATCTATGACTACAGGCGGACGAATTTGAGTATCAAAATCAATTAGTGCTAGTTTGTCTTTTGCACCCAAACTATTAATATAAGTCTGCAAAGTATTCTGAACAGCAGTTATTTTCTGCCCCTGCATCGAACCTGATGAATCAACAACTACTACTACCAAAGAAGGTTTTTTAGCAAATTCCTGCCAAGACTTGAGCATCGCCTCGACAACTTCGGGTTTGGGAGGACGATAGGAATCGTAACTGGCTTTAGGATTTACCCCAAACTCAGCGGTAAACTTGGGGCCCAAAGCAACTCCGGGTATTCCGGGCCGCAATCCTAGGTTAGTGGCTAATTGCTGAATTTCGGGCGATCGCAAATACTGAATTATCTTCTCTCCCGCCACCTTTTCCTCGGCGCTCACCCAAGGCGCATTCGGTAAAATCGCCCTCATATTCGAGGTAAACGTTGATTTGGGATAAACCGCCTCAAATCGAGTTTGACCCGGTTGTAGACCAGAATTGACGGCAATCACAGAAGATTCGTAAACCGATCCTATGGATGCCCAGAACGGCCCATTTTGCGCCATCGCCTTTGCCAGAGAACTTGTCGAAACGCCGTAGCGGGTAATTTTCTTTTGAATTTGTTGCACCTGAGTTTGATAAGTGCTGACATCTTTTACTGTTAGCTGTTCGGGCCTTTTGCCAGAAACTTCGGCAAATTGAGCAGTCAAAGTCTGCAAGCCAGAATTAGAGCGAGTTGGGGCAGTGTGGACGTAGTGAATGGCGGTTGGCGGGCCGGATTTGTCTAAGTCTCGGTGAGTTTTTGCAGTTACTAAGGCTTTAAATAAATTGTCAACATTTTTCAGTCCTTTAGCAATATCTGCAGGTGCCATAAACACCATCGGGCTATTGGCTAATAGGGGAGAATCGATGATTTCTGGAATATATTTTTGCCCTGGAAATAGTTGATTCATCTGGTAAATCAACTGAGCTTGATAAATCTCGCCATCTACTGAAACTATAGTCGGAAATTCTGGAGAATCGGCGGGCAAAGTACCAGATTTTAGCTGTTGGGCTAGGGAAAGAACTGTGGTTACTACGTCTCCGCTACCTTTTTCAGAACAACTCATACGGTAAGCAGTGCCACTTTCGAGTTTTGGCTGCTGTTGATTAAATTTTTCGGCTGATTGTTTGCAGAAGTCTCCCAAGGCGCTACCAACTAGCAGTTTAATGGTTAATCCTTGAAAGTTATCCTGAGTGGTTGCAGTTTTAGCGGTGTCGTTTGTAGAAACCTCTGGGCCGCAAGCATTGAGAAACAATAATACTGTCAGGGCTGCGCTGAGGCGTTGAATGAATTTAGTATTTTGGCGTTTCATAAGATTACTCGGTATTGGTCGATCGAATATTTAATAATTTATCAATCTAGCTTGAGTATGACAAATTGGTTCAGGCACGGGCTGCGGGCGAGAATCCTTACGTAACATCATTTAATAGATCGCTGTTTAAGTCAATTCATAAATTCATAAATTAAGTTCATAAAATTCACAATTTTAAGTCATAAAAGTCATATTTTGGGAATTGGGAATTGGGAATTGGGCATTGGGCATGGGGCATTGGGCATGGGGCATGGGGCATTGGGCATGGGGCATTGGGCATGGGGCATTGGGCATGGGGCATTGGGCATGGGGCATTAGCTCGAAAAGCGTTGATAACTTCTTCCTTCTTGCTTCTTCTTTCTTCCTTCTTCCTTCTTCCTTCTTCCTTCTTCCTTCTTCTATAAAATTTAAAAAAGTCAAAAGTAAGAAAAGTTTCAGTAAAAACAAGATTTTTTACTTTTGACTTTTTACTTTTGACTTTTAGGACATCGAATATTCAACTCAAAACTCAAAACTATTAAGGCGCTGCTGCCGCCCTGCGGTTGGCGACAACTAGATTAGCCTGATACTCTGCCGCTTTTTGCTGAGCCTTTTGATGGTTCGGGCTAGTTGACGGCACTGCTCTCATGAGCCCAACCGCTTTCTGCCACTCGCTTGCGACTGCGATCCACTCATTTTGGGACTGAGCCGTCTGGGCCGAAATTGCTGCCTTCTGAGCTTGGTTAACGGCTTCCCTCCAAGAGTCAGGCTTAGCCTCCGCAGCTTTTGGTGATCCAGAAGCTGCCTTGGGCGCGGGAGAGGTTGGTGCAGATTTGGGTGCAGCAGCACTGGGAGAGGGTTTTGGTGTGCCAGAGGCTCCCTGTGGAGCGACTTCTGATGCACCGGGAGAGGATGCGGCAGCTTTAGGTGCAGGAGATGGGGCTTTGGGGGAGGGGGAAGCTGCTTCGGGGGCGCTTGGTTCTGGGTTCGAGCCGCCGAAGGGGAAAGTTTTAGTCAAAAACAGCCCCGCGATCGCCGCCAGAGGCACTAAGATACCCACAGGTATTACCCATTTGGGGAATTGTTTTTTCGGAGGCGGGGCTGCTGGTTCGTCGTCTTCGTCGTCTTCGTCTTCGTCGTCTTCGTCTTCGTCGTCTTCGTCTCGATCGAAGTCTTGCTCTTGATAATAGTCTTCGCTCGAAGGCTCGACATCATCTAAACCTACAGAGTCGTCGGGCATTCCACTGTCGGAGGCGTAAAGCATTGGCTCTGATGGCATCAGCTCTATTTCATCTTCCCACGCAGCCGAGCCGTCACCTGTTCGACGCCCGTAAACCTTGACAGTGTGAATTGATTCGACTCCCAAATTCGTCATCCCGCTGCGGATGAAATCGACCAATGCCATTTGACTCGGTACTTTGTCTGACTCCAGAATTATGTGGAGACAGCCGTCATCCCGCGTCACATCGGCGTTGATGCCTTTGGGTTTTAGTGTACGGTTGATGCTGGATGCGATCGCTTTTGGATCGCCCTGCTTGAGAAGTTCCCGCAGGTTCTGTTGTGTCATGGGTAGCGCTCTTTTTTTTGGGGGGTGGAGAGCCGGCAAATAATATTAACCGATCGGCATTCGGCGGCGGACAATATTTATTTACCACATTAACTTCTACTGTGGCCTTCTGAGATTATTTCTCCTATCTATTCAGCATCTTTTGCCCCGGGATCGGGTATCAAGCAGGTACCGAAGCCCGAAATTTGTTATAAAAATTTACAATCACCGTCGAGCAATTTGGTCTTTTGCCGCCGGATTCATCCGTGGAGCCATAAAAAAGCTCCTAATCTCGCTCGCCAGCCCTCGGAGCGATCCGTGGGGTCACATTCTTCAAATCTAAAATCTAAAATAGATTGACGGCCCGCGGATGCTTGCTGGAGCGGACATCACCGAAACAAGGCAGAAAGTTCTATAACTTTGGTTTGCAGGGTTGAAACTTCTTCAGATCCCCGCTTTAAAGAAGCTTCTAACTCTAGCAGCAAAGGCAAACTTTTTTGCAGTTTTTCTAAGCTGGCGTTCTTGACTTCTTGGCGAAAATAGTATACTCGTTTCGGATTGCCGAGGTCTAGAGCTTGAGCAATTTTATCATCGCGATCGCCCGCTTCGATCGCCGCCTTTACCCACAGCCAAATCCGAAACTTACCAGTCAAGCCCGCCGCAATCCTCAAACCAGGCTCGCAGCGGGCCGTTAAGCCCGCCAATAACTCCAAAGCGAGGGAGGTATTGCCCTCCCGAATCGCATCGGCTAACTGGAAGGTATTCTGGGCGTGAGAGTTCACCAGTGCTGCTACTTCCTCCGGGCCCAGAGGTTGGCTGCGGTTGCCGGCAAACAACAGCAATTTTTCCATTTCGCTGTATAGCCCGCGGGTATCGCTGCCGATGGATGCGGCCAAAAGTTCGATCGCCGTTGCGGTCAATTTGACGTTTTTTTCAGCGGCGACTTGGCGCACCCGCTGGGCTAATTCTTTGTCATTCCAAGGCGGAATCGGCGAAAATTCCCGCACTTGGGCGGACTTGGCCAGTAACTTGGTAGACTTGAGCCTGCTGTCGGGTTTTTTGACGGATGTCAGCACCAACACCGTGGTGTCGGGAATCACCGGCAGCGTCCGTTCAAATTGGGCTAACAGTTCTGGAGAGCACTGCTGCGTGACAGTGGTATTTGCCAGCCAGACAAAACGGCTGCCGCTACCGAAGGGCGGCGTTAAGGCTCGATCGAGTCCTTCGACCACAGCGTCAGCTCGATCGGCAACAATCAAGTCATAGTTAAAACTAGCCCAGTTGGGGTCGAGGACAGAGGATCGCAAACTTGTCACAGCTTGCGCGATCGCAAAGTCGTCTTCCCCCCAAAACAGGTAAATTTGCATCAATAACGCTCTGTAGCCGAAAAATTCACAATTGCACGCTCGGCTTGTCCAACATATCCTGAATCGGACTGTTGTTCGCCCTCGGCATAATATAAAATTTGGTGTGGGAGTATGTCACCGCGAGGAAATCAAGATTGGATGATACTTATCAAGCTTACGTAAATCGGGTGGCGCGAATGACGCTGCTGGACTCCTACAAGTCCCAGGTGGAGCACATTCAGGAATCTCCCAAATTTAAGCCCGACGAAGCCGGCCACAGAGATCCTGTACCTTTTCCTGGTTATTCGGTGATTACACCGCCTGCGGGGGAAGATGCAGAAAATGCTGCACTTTATAGTAATTTGGATTCGATCCAACAACGGCTATTGCAGGAAATAGCGGACGGTGCGATCGTGGCACTACCTCCTGATAGCTTTCATTTAACCGTGGCAGATTTGATTTGGAGCAGCGCTTTTCGAGATGCCTCGGAGAAAAATCCCGAATTTGAGGGGCAACTGCGCGATCGCCTGAAAGATCGTTTTGCCGCCTGCCAACCCTTAGCGGGCGGCCCTGGCATACGCTGGATAGTGCTGGGGTTGATGGTGATGACTAGAGCTGTGGGTGTCTGTTTGGCACCGAGTGACGAAAACTCTTACAAGCAAATTCTGGAGTTTCGCCGATCGATCTATCAAAATCCAGATTTAATTGCCTTGGGAATCGAACAGCAATATCATTTTACGGCACACATTACTCTGGCTTATTTTGGGGACATCGGGCCGAACCTAGACCGCGCTCGTCTGTGCGCCCTCATGTCTGAATTAAACGAGCAATGGCTCGACACGCCCCAAGAACTGCGCGTGCACCGAGCCGAACTGCGGAAGTTTGACGACATGACCAGCTACGTCCGGCAACCGGATTGGCCTGTTTTTGAGTTTTGAGCGATCGTCAAAACAGGGTATTCGGCATTCGGCAGGATCGACATCAAATATTCTGCCGAATACCAAATATCATTGAAAAATGAAAAGTTTGCAGATTAAATGCTTTAATTATTCTGGCTTGGCAACAAAGTCAAGCAAAAAACTTATGAGAAACCAGGAAAAATCAGTTATTCTGGTTTTTTACTTTTTGTTTAAAAAGTGACAGTAAACGTTGTTGGTATCGGTTTAGATGGAGCTGCTGGGCTGAGTGAATCGGCGCGGCAGGTTGTAGAAATGGCCGCTCTGCTCATCGGGAGCGATCGCCATTTGAGCTATTTTCCCCAGCACGACGGAGAGCGCTGGGCATTGGAAGATTTGACCGCAGCAATTATGGAAATTCGGCGCCATTTGGCGACGGAAGGCGAGTTAGAGCCGGATGCGGGGACGGTGGAGCCGCCTGCTGGGCCGATCGTCATTTTAGTTGCCGGCGACCCGCTGTTCCACGGCTGGGGAAAGCTGCTAATTTCCCAACTACCGCCAGATAAATTGACATTTCACCCCCATGTCAGTTGCGTGCAGTTGGCTTTTAACCGCTTGAGAATCCCTTGGCAAGATGCTCATTGTGTAGGCTCTAGCGGACGCTATTTTGAAGAGCTGACGGCGAAGCTGAAGCTCGGTGTAGAGAAGATTGCGGTGCTGGCGGACGAAACTCGCACTCCGGCTGCACTGGCAAGTTTGGTGAAAGCTCTAGATTTGCCGACGCGCTACGAATTTTGGGTTTGCGAAAATTTGGGCGCGCAGGATGAACGGGTAAGCTGCAAGTCTCTGGAAGCTTTGCTGGTAGAGTCTTTTGCACCGCTGAGCGTGGTGGTGATGCTGCGGGAGTCCCCGCCGAGGGCTGAACCTTTGGATTTGGGAAAATTGCCTTTGTTGGGCGTTCCTGATGCAGCTTTTATCGGTTGTGGCGATCGCCCGGGCTTGACGGTGGAAAGGGAAGTGCGGGTGTTGGTGTTGGGTCAATTAGCCCTGCAACCGGGACAAGTTGTCTGGGATGTGGGTGCTGGTAACGGTGCTGTGTCGATCGAAGTTGCTCGTTTATTCCCGCAGTCTGAGGTGTACGCGATCGAACAAACGGTTTCTGGTACTGGGGCGATCGAACTCAATTGCGGTCGTTTTGGGCTGCAAAATGTGTTCTCGATTCACGGAACCGCCCCGGAAATCTTGCACCGCTTGCGTCCGCCGCACCGAATTTTTATCGGCGGTAGTGGTGGAGGGTTGACTAAAATTTTGGGCGTTTGCGCGCTGCGGCTGCTCGCTGGAGGCTCGATCGTGCTTGCTTTGGAAGCTTTGGAGGATATTGCTACTGTTTTGAGCTGGATGGGCGATCGGGTGCGCCGGGAACCGCACTGGAGTTACCGAGTTATGCAAGTGCAGTTATCGCGCTCTTTGTTGGCGGGGGATTTGACTCGTTTCGATCCGTTGCGCCCGGTTTCGATTGTGACGATCGATCGATTAGATTGATGTCGGATTTTTTACCGCAGAGGGCGCAGAGGGCGCAGAGGAAGAGAGGAATAGAGGATTAGGTTTTAATTAACCAAAGCACGGCTGCGGTTGTTAGTAGCAATAAAATCCCGGCTGCACCGGCTAGGGGTTTTGCTGCGATTCCTGTAATCCATTCGGGTACTCTAGAAGTAGGTTTAATTGCTTGGGCTGTATCGACGGTGGTTATGCCCCAAATCCAAGCTGCGTGAATGCCGATCGCCAATCCCAAACTACCGTTGTCGGCGATGCGGGCTAATGTTAAAACCATCCCCATCAGCCACAATCCAGGCAGTTGCGGTAGGGTTTCTGTTGCTTCCCAAATTAGGTGGGCGATCGCGAAAATTAAACTGGCGATCGCCGCTGCGATTAGTATTGAGTAATCTTGCTGGAGGATTGTTTGCAAGCAGCCGCGAAAGATTAACTCTTCTGTGGCGCTAATCCACAGTCCTAATAACAAAGTCAGCAGACTAGCCGGATTCAGAATTAAAGCCCAAAAATTAATTTTTTGTTCGCCTGTTTCGCTGGGATTTTCGCTTTTTTGTAGCTCAATCCAGCCTGCGCTTAATTGCAGCCCGAATAAAATTACTAAGCTGATTATTCCTAATCCTAATCCGCGCAGTAATGACATGAAAACTGCGGGTTGCCAATCCCAACCCCAGCTAGCAAAAGATGTGTTTTCGATCCAACTTGTCGCCCATAAAATTAAGGGGACAATCAGGTAGAGGGATGCTAGTAAAGGTAGTTTTTTGTTTCCCAGGGGTTGGGGTGGATGCCATTTGAGGGCGATCGCCACCACAATGCCTGCGGGAAGCCACACCACAATCCAAGTTGAGAAAAATAAGATTATTTTGACAATTGCTGGTATTGACGGCGATAACAGTCGCAGGTTGTTTAGGTGATTCCACATTTGATTGACTAACTAATAACAACTGCCAACTGTCAACTGACTATCGATCGAGCTTGCGCTGAATTTGCCTCAAAGATTGGTACATTTCCGGGAGGCGGTTGTAGACGGCTGCGGCTTTCAAAAATAGTTTGTGGGGAATTGCTGGAACACCAGTCACGATCGCCCCTGCGGGCACATCGCTGTGAATTCCGGCTTTGGCTGTGGCGATCGCCCCATCTCCAATTTTAGCTTGATTGGCAATTCCCGCTTGCCCAGCCAAAATTACATTGTTGCCAATTTTGACGCCGCCCGCCATGCCGACTTGAGCGGCAAACGCACAATTTTTGCCAATTTGACAGCCGTGTCCGACGTGTACTAAATTGTCAATCTTAGTATTTTGACCGATGCGAGTTTCTCCAACAGCCGGTCTGTCGATCGTGCTGTTGCAACCTACCTCAACGCCCTCTTCCAATACCGTGCATCCAGACTGCTCCATTTTTACCCATCCGGTGGCTGTCGGCACGAACCCAAAACCTTCAGAACCAATGGCAGCACCGCTGTGAATCACGCAATTTGCCCCGATGCGAGTACGTTCGTGAATCACACAGTTAGCGTGTAAAACCGTACCTGCGCCTATTTCTGCATCTGGGTAAATTACCACATTTGGGTGAATGCAAACGTTGCTGCCAATTTTGACTTTTGCTTGAATAACGGCGTGGGGGCCGATGTAGACATTTTCACCAATTTCTGCTGATGGGTGAACGGTGGCTGATGGATGAATTTCGGATGCTGGGCGAAACGGTTGATAGAAAAGAGCGATCGTTTGAGCGAATAACAAGCGCGGATCGGGTGCAGCTATCCAAGCTATATTGCGATCGTCACACTTCGCTTGCAGGCTTTCATCTAAGGGCAAAATTAACGCAGAAGCATTTGTCGAGGTGACGTGAGATGCAAATTTAGCTCCTTCTATGTAACTTATTTTGCCCGATTCGGCTTCATCGACTGGGGCGGGGCCTGTAATTTCTCGATCGGCTGCACTTGAGGCTTTTAGGCTGTGACTGTTGGCTAAATTAAGTTTTTGTACTATATCGCTAAATTTCATCTATAAAAATTTGTTGTTAACAGGGATTTACCACTGTTAAAATTACCAGCTTTGGAGCACGATCGGAGCAGTTGGCATTTAAAAAAAATATAACCATTGACAACCGGGCCATTGAGGACACTCAAGATACCGTTTCCCTACCCCAAAACATCGATCGGACTCGATCAAATCTAATCATCACCAGATTAATTGTAGTAGGGAAACGGCAGTGCCGTGTCCTGACTGTCGGTAAATATCACGGGTAGAATAGCAAAAGCCCCGACTTCGCAGAAGCAGTCGGGGCTCTAACAGGAATTATTTTTGGCAGTTATTGTACAGAGGATGCTTCTACATCAACGGTGCGGGCAGTACCTTCTGCATAGGTGGAGGTTGGTTCGGAGGCTGAAGCTGTTTGAGTCTGGCGGGATTTAAAATAGTCGATCGACATTTGGGAAATTTCGGAAATCAGCAGCACAGCAATGGCTACATCGTCAATTTGACCAATGACGGGGAGGAAATCCGGCGCAATGTCGATCGGGCTTATCAGATATGCCAGGGTTCCGAGAATAATCCACCAGCGGTATTTGGGGTTGCGGAGGGTTTCGCGATACCACGTGTAAACAGATTGTATAGAAAAGTTCATGGGGTTGTCCTCTACTTATATCTTTAATCTTTACAAATTGTCGCTGGAAATGCTGGTGGAGATATCCCCCCTAGGGTTGGGAAGAGACTTCTACCTGGGAGTATCGGGAATTGGGCATGGGGCATTGGGCATGGGGCATTGGGCATGGGGCATTGCTAATTGGTCGTAAACAACTAATGACTACTGACTACTGACTAATGACTAATGACTGCTGACTGCTGACTAACAAAAGGTTTTCCCTACCAACTTTTGAAAGCGCTTATTTTTGTGCAAAGGCTTTAAGTCCGGGTCGGTTTGAGCTAGGCTGAGGTATTTGGAGCGGTTGAGTTCGATCGCCCTAGCAATGCAATCTACAGCTAAAGTTGTTTTACCTTCGCACGCATAGCAGTAGCCTTTGTTGTAGATGCCGTTGGCGTGCAAAGGCTTTACTTCCAGGGACTTATCGATGCTTGTGCGAGCTTCTTTGTATTTGCCAATTTTAGCTAAAGCGTAGCCCCGGTTGTCCCAAGCTTCGTAGTTTTGGGAGTCGCAAACCAGGGATTTGTCATAGGATGCGATCGCCTCTTTCACTCGTCCCAAACGCCGCAGTGCTAGCGCATAGTTGTTCCAAGCGTGGGTACAGTTGGGATTGATTTCTACTGCTCGTTCGCAAGCCTCGAAACACTCTTTTTCTCGGCCCAACTTAGCCAGAATATTGCCCCGGTTTACCCACGATGAGCCGTGGTTGGGGTTGACGGCGATCGCACTTTCAAAACTTTCTAGGGCTTCCGGGAATTTCTCCCAGGCCATGAACCCGCAGCCGCGATTGAACCAAACATCTGGATCGTCGGACTTGATTTCTAAAGCTCGATCGTAACTGCGAAGTGCTGCTTTAAAGCGTTTCAGGCAAACTAAAATATTTCCCCGGTTCGCAAAGGCTTTGTAGTAAGTGGGGTGGAATTCGAGGGCGCGATCGTAACAGTTGAGAGCTTCCGAATACCGTTCTAGGGAAGTGAGGGAATTGGCTTTGCTTTCCCAGCCTAGATAATCGTGAGGGTAGTACAACAGCAGTTGATCGAAACTGGGAATTGCTTCTTTGTCTTTGCCCCATTCTGCTAAAGCTATGCCTCGGTTCAGTAACGAATGCCGATCGAGGGGCTTGAGTTCTATCGCTCTATTGAAGCTGTCGATGGACTCTGTGTACCGCTTTAAGCGTCCCAAAGCCACACCGCGACAACCAAGGGCATCGGTGTGGTTGGAGTCTAGTTCCAAGAGTCGATCGAAGGTGGCGATCGCACCCTCACAATCCGGCGACTCCAACTGTTTGACTCCTTGCTCGAATAAAGCTTTAATTTGCTCTTCCATAATCATTCAATTACAATCATCGCTGTTATAGAACTGCCAAACTATTCTTTTAGCTTTCCTAGTGCGATTAAATCTCCTTAGTATTTGCTGGATACTGGCGGTTTTTCAACTGCCAAAAACTTACCCAGATCATTGCCACTCGCACAGATGACATGACAATCACAGTAATTTTGTACAGTATTTTTGCTACACCTGACAGAGCAATTGATAACCCACCCAAAGACATTGTAGTGGATTGTACAATTCGAGAACCAGCAAAGAATTGAACAACTGGATACCAAATGAACGAAACCCAGTTAAAAGCTACTGCTAGCAACCTAATATTCCGCGACGCGGAAAAACAGGCGATCGGTGCAACCCACAGGCAAAATTGGGGAGAGTAGAATTTAGAAAATGAGATGAATCCTAAAAGGGCGATTAGAAAGGCATCAATCAATTCATCAAATGTCTTGGGTCTGAGGCCAGCAGCCAGGAATGCAATCGAGATTTGAAGGAACTGCGCTATTTTCGTCGGCACTAAAGGTACTTCGCTTACGGGCGATATTCCCCAGGAAAAAGGTGATAGCAAAAAGAATACTGCATCATAGGTGCTGTCGCCAATGTTCGGTCTATCTCCTTGGGCAGCATAAGGCATTCTCAGACCATCCATGCCAGCATATCCGAGCACGATCAGGTTGCCCAGAATGAATAGTCCAACACAGAGTACGGCAACTTTAATAGCCGTCAGCAGTCCTTTTCTGTAAAACACAAATACGCAGTATGCAGGAACTGCAAACAGGGCATAACCTTTGAGGGCAACCATTAGCCCCAACCACATTGCTCCCTCTAAATATTTTTCACTTCGCACTGCTAGCAACGCGAAAAGAGTAGCAATTACTAAATAAATATCGTATCTTACCAGTGTGAAAAACAGCGGAGCCGGAGCTAACCAAATCCACAGCGAACGAGTCGATACTTTGGTAGCAATTATATATGTAGCCCACAGGTAAAGAAACCAAGATACTGTCACCCACAACCACGAAAAGCTTTTGAAGCTGGTCGATAAAGGATGTAAATTTTCTGATAAAAAGCGGAAAACTCCAAATAGCAAATTAGGGAGAAGCAAGTAATCCGACCACACATCTTTAAACAAAACTCCTTCACCGATCGCCCAGCGACTTCGCATATAGTATTGATCTATATCGTAGCGATCGAAGAGCTTGCTTGCTGTGACGGCATCCCAAGATAAGTAAAGGACGATCGCCCCAACTGCACCAAGTAGCAAGAAAAGTCTTGGATCTTCGTAAATTTTGTGGCTGCGGTTCATAGTTAAGTTCTAAATATTGGAAAATTAGAAAACTAATTGGCAGATTTGCTCTGTCGCAATGTGCAAATCACTGCTTAAATACTGCACTTAAGTGTGACCGCAACAGTGTGACGCGACAACAGGATGAACTTCGGCAGTACCTGTCTAGTAGATGAAAGCCCGAGGTTTAATAAATTCTTTGTATCCGCCTACATATTATCTGACGTGACGGTTAATAATGGTAATTTTAAAAAATGTTTACAATAGTGGATGGTGTCGAGCGCTTCAATCGTTTTGCCAGCGGCTGACTGTTCTAAGTGTAGCAAATCGATTGGGTTCGGCTTTGGTAAATCTCAAATTAGTCTTCTTTCACCTACTTCTATTTTCAATACTCAAACGGTTCTCTAGTGAACCGTTTTTTAGTATAAAATGGCACTCAAATTTTTGGAAGTTTTGAACGAGTCGATCGCCGCAATTACCGACATTTCGATCGCTAAAACTCAGTCAAAACGAACCTTTATTGACGGTCTGTATTGTATAAATCAACGTATCTATTGACTTTCAGAATCATACCATTCTCGATCGAGCGATCGTCATTCCATTTCAATGATTGCTGACAATCTGAATAGCGAGATAAAAAATCTAGGTACATATTCAAAAATTTAGTATTATAAAATACCCGTAGTCCAAAAACGGATTGGCCGTGAATTTAATCCTAAAAATCATCTCCCTCACGAACCTTGAAACGTCCATTTTTGGTCGCCGATTGCAATTGCGCAACCGTTTGGAAGCCAGAAAGGCTCGTTAGCAGCCAGCCTTTGTCCGCCCACAAAAGTGCCGTTGGAACTGCCGCAATCGACAAGTTGATACCGCTGTTTTCCTTGTTCGTCATTGGCGCGGCGGATCTGAGCGTGGTAGCGGGAACTTTGCGGATCTTGCAACACCAAAGTATTAGTCGGTTCGCGTCCAATTGTAAACGGATTTGCTGTCAGGGCGATCGCCTCTCCAGAAAGTTTGTAGACTAGATAAGCAGTTGTGGTGCGATCGCTATTTGCCAATATCGTCGGTGCGAGTGGCGGGCGATTGTTTGCAGGTGGGAGACTGTTTTGAGCAAGTTGTTCTGTGAGTTGTCTTAAATCGCGATCGAATCCTGCTGCTGTGTCAGAGGCTGGAAGACTTGCAGGAGATTGACCAGAAATTAAGTTTAACTGTTGTACGGGAGCTTGAGGCTGAATTGGCCGCCCTGCTTCGGCAATTCTCATTTGCAGTGCGGCTGAATTTTCTGCTTCCTGTCTGGCGCTCATTCCCTCTACTTGGCGAATAACTCCGTTAGTTTCGGGAAAGCTGACATCGCCAATTCGCACGTCTTCTAAGTTAAAACCTAGGGTATAAAAATCTTGAACGCGATCGAGCAAATTTTGGCGCAGCAACAGCCGTCCTTGACTGATAAGCTGTTGTAGGGGTATTTGCCCGATCGCCAGTCCCATACAATCTTTAACTGCACTGGCCAAAGCGGCGATCGGATCGGACAATTCCAAAGCTACTCGTTTCGGATCTATAACTTGATAAATAACGGTTAGTGTAGCATCAATTAAAAACCGATCTTTAGACAAAAAATCTCCGTGGGATTGCACGTCCAAGTTGCGGAGTTTGGTGTCTACGAGAACTATTTGACACTGTTCTAGCAAGGGAAGGGCAAAGCTGAAATGGCGTCCCGCTTTCAGGGTACGCACGGCGCGGCCGTTTTTGACTAACAAACCTGTGTAACCCGCCCCGATAAAGTCCATGCTAAAGCCGGCCCAGCGTTCGGGTGTGACGGTTTGAATCAGGGGAGAAGCGTTGTTCATGGGAGGGTGTTGAGGGAGGGGAGATTCTACTTTTAGGGTAACAAATTGCTGGGGAAGGGCGATCGGGCGGTGTGCCGGTTCCGCAACCTCTATTCTATACTTCTGGACTCCGCCCGATTCAGCCCGGACTGGATTTAGTTAGCAAGTTGGTGGTAAGTGCGATCGAAATACTGTTCGTAGGGTGCGTCAGATCCGAAAAACCTGTTGAAATCGAAATAATTAATGTCTGACGCACCCTACAATTGTCTGTAACTGTGACTAAAAGTCAGTAATTTATTTGCTATAATTAAGACATCATGCTAGTTTGTAAGCCAGATGAACACGATCGCGATCGCCCTTTCAGATGAACGCCTACTAAAATTACAACAAGTCGCAAACAACTTAAATGTCTCGATAGAAGAGTTAGTTTTAATAGGCATAGAAAACTTACTCGCACAGCCAGAATTTTCTTCACCAAATACTGCTATCAATAGCCTTAAAAAAAATGCTGCAATCTCCGCCGAGGTAGTTGACAAATTTTATGCACTAGCCTCTGATTGGGAGAAAGAGGTTGCAGGATTGTCTTCAACTACCCAAATGTCTCAGCATCCGGCCTATCAGGAAATTATTCACATGGGAACTCAAATCTTGCCACTGTTGCTATCTGAACTGAAAAAAAATCCCCTTTACTGGTTATCGGCATTGAGTGCAATTACGGGTGAAAATCCCATCAAACCAGAACAAAGAGGAAGGGTAAAACAGATGGCATTAGCTTGGATAGAGTGGGGTCGAAATCAAGGCTACGCGATTGAAGAGAATGTATAGAAGACCAGAATTTGAATTTAAGTGGCCCAATTTGTCTCTCACGGATTATCAAGTTACCAGTCCCAAATCTCAAGAATATAACTGCTTTGCATGGGCTGCTGAGGAAGACGATCGTTGGTGGCAACCGATACCTGGAGAGCAATTTTATTGGCCTGACGGTGTGCCACAAGAGGAGACTCTAGAAGCGTATATTCAGGCTTATGAGACGCTGGGATATGAAATTTGCAAGGAAGATCGATTAGAAGTTGGATATCAAAAAATAGCGATATATGTTGATTCCAGCAGTATTCCAACTCATGCAGCTAGACAATTAGCTAATGGTAAGTGGAGAGTAAGCTGGGCTGGTTGGAAGATATTGAACATGAACTCGATGGATTGGTTGACGACAGGTACGGAGTTGTCGGTCAAATTCTCAAACGTACAGTAAATTAGGAAATTGCGATCGCGACAAAAAGGAGATGAAACAATGTTAGATTTATATGATTTGCTAGGGAAAATCAAGCAAAGATCGTCTTTATACTTGGGGAAGCAATCGCTCAGTCATCTCCATGTTTTTTTAGACGGTTATACCTTTGCCCGCCGTCAACTTGGTACTCCTGTAACACAACAAGAAACAAAGTTTGAAGAGTTTCAAGAATGGATAGAGAATCGATTTAACCAAGCAGACACTCAATCTTGGAGTCGGATTATTCTTTTTTATTCTGAGGATGAAGCCGATGCACTGAAGCGCTTTTTTGATTTATTTGAAGATTTTTTGAATAGTGAACAGTTAGCAAAAATTGATGAAACAAATAATTCCGAAATGTGTGATGAGTTGAGTGTTGTAGGTGTAAATGGTTGAGTCGGATATTGATAGGGACTGACTCCTAAACCTTGAGATTGATATTGTTGTATCCAGTCCCGATGTTTTTGAGTCAGTCGTGTGTTATTGTCAACCCACCAAATCCATATATGAGTATCTAGTACAATCATTGTAGCACTTCCCAATCTTCCAACGAAACCGCAGGTTCAAACGGTTCATCATAATTAATGACTGTACCGCGCAAAGGATAGAGAAAAGTATTTTTCATGGTTTCATTTACCAAATTTAGATAGCTAATGAATTCTCCATATCCATCCAATTCTGTTTGTTCTTCGGAATTTAGATTTGATGCTTGTTGTTGAGCTGTTAAAGTTTGAATTCGTTCCTGGGTTTGAATAGAAGCGCTGAATATTAAGAGTCCGTTGACTAATTCAATGCGGACAGAACCTTCCCTGGGCAAGCTGTTGGGTAAGTGAGGCAGTTTGAGGGGTAAATTAGCAATCATGGCATTAATTGACTGTATTTGATGTTGGTTTTTTAATTATACCGATCGCTCTGTTGAATTTGACCGTTGTTGCCATGCTGAAATTATAGGGCGATCGCACTTTCGGACAATAAGGGCGATCGCTTTTGGGATAGCTGGATGGAAAGGAGCGATCGCCCTTTGGGATTCGACATGGGAAAGGCGATCGCACTTTTGGTTATTTCGGGAAAAAGGGCGATCGTACTTGGGAAAAATCAGGCCTATCGAGCTTTTGTACCGCAGATGAACGCAGATAAAAGAAGCGCGATAGTTTACTATTATTCCGATTGCAGTCACGATTAAAAAATGAGCATTTTTCTAACTAGCAACCAAAGCATTTCCAAAACCAGTCCAAACCCTCGATGCTGTATTTGATATCACCCATTCGTTATTATTGCTTTTATTAACCTGTAAAGTTGCCTCAAAACCATCCCCCTTTTTCCAAGGCTGAGCAGCGGATGAATTCATCTTATCGATATTTAACAGGCTGGTGAAATATCCAGGTTGTTTTTGATTTTGCTTAATTGTGTCCGCAAAAGCTGTTACGACAGCGCCATGTTTATCTATCTCGTTAAAACCCAAAGAGGGAAAACTAAATTGAAAAGACTCTTCAGCCGTATTTGCACGATTAGGATTACCTAATGCACTGCCATAAAATGCCCATGCCCACTTGGAGTAATCTGAAAAGTTAACATTTCCTTCTTGGTATCCGCCATTTGTAGTTGTAGCAGGATCTAAAGCAATGAGTTTGTTTACTCCTCCGATTTTTTTAGCAGTGTCCCAAGCTAAATAAGACCCTAGACTGTGACCAGCAAAGTTAATGTTGTCAGAAGATATCTTCCATTCATCTACTAGCTTCTGCTTGAGCCATGTGGCTACTGTAGAAATCCAAGAACCCCCAAAATAAGGATTAGGGACTTGACCCCAAGGTGTCCACAGTTTGCTATCACTAAAGGCCTCTTTACTCCAGTCAAGAACAAGCACTTGGTCATCGGTCTTATAATCATCTATTGCTTTCGAGAGTTTTGTAATGCTATCTGTCTTAGGGGAATTATTCATTCCATGAATAACAACCCATGTGGGTCTGTTCTTAATATCTGTGGAATCTGTGGGGGCACCGTTACCATCAACGCGTTTGAGTGACACGGGAAGTGTTTGTCCATTTCTTGTTACAGTTCCATTCAGATCGGAGGGCTTAATGATAGCTTCCCAAGATATATCGACATTGGCATCACCAGTATTTTCAAGATGCCAAAACTGCACTTGATATGAACCACTATTAGTGGGAGTCCAAGTATATTCTTTAAAACTTCCGTTGGGAAAATTTTGCCATTCAACTTGTTTATTGTTTTGATTTAGTGTGAGCCAGTTAAAGGGTTTGCCATTCTGTCCCACACCCATTACCATGTTATCATCTGCACTGACTCTAAATTTATAAGTTTTGCCAGCTTCAAAATTAGCTTGGGTAGAACCAGACGTAGCAAAATAGTCGAGTGGGTTAACAATATCAGTGTTAGGGGGATCAAAAGGAGAGCCATTTCTCCAATTGATATAAATACCATCTTTACCATCAGGTCGATTTCCATTCGGATAGCTAGTATTATTGGGTTTTCCCCAGTTAAAGTTTTGGTTTCTCCAGTCAAGATAGCTGTTAAGAGTCCACCGCTGCTGGTTCATTTCTATTGTGGTATTTTCACCACCTAGCACAACAGTTGCTGTATCATCTTTACCCTTCAACGCCTGAAGCTCACCCTGAGTCAACTCCTTCCCCTGAACAACGGCCCCAAAAATCGCCCCCTCATCTCCCGGTGAATCCGTAACATTCAACCGCGCATCAACAGAGTGTCCGATTTCTTCCAGCAACACATCCGCCACCGCCACTGGATTCATCGCATTCTCAGCCAAAAATTCCTTCGATAGATAAATCGTATCCGTCGCCGCCACAAAAGCCCCATTCGCCCCACCAATCTCAGCAGACGAGACAATCTTCACAGGCGGGATATCACTAAAATCTCCCTGAAACCATGCTTCTGCTAAGGTTTTCGCAGCCGCAGCATCCCAGTTTTCCCCAAAAGCCACATTCATCTTAGCCGCGAAATCTGGATCGGCTGCAAACTTACTCAGATCCTGATACACCTCGGACATCGCCTGACCGGTCAGCAAATCGACAGAGCTATCCGGTAAACTGGTTTTGGAGTCGGTTGTCAGCGCGCTAGCCATCAGAGCCGGCGAAGCGTCAGGCAAGATGATATTGTCGTATGATTCTGGCGTTAAAGTCTGGAGATTGACTTCCTGACCGACACCCCCCGTTAGCACGCGGTTAGCATCTAGCTGCGGGATAATTGCCTTAGTCGGTTCTAGGCTGGCATTCCAAGGAGCGATCGCACTTTCGTTATTAAATTCAGGCGTGAAAAAATTAGACACGTTAATACCCATTCCCCGTGTTGATTCGAGACAAGTACAGAGACTTGCCGCGCGTTTGCTTCGATTAAATAAACAAATTGTTGTAAAAGCCGATCGGCCGATCGCCCTAATGCACTCTTAGCCCCGATGTTCGCAGATAGTAGCTTTGAGGTTAGTTGCAACGATCGCGCCCATTACTGACTCTGAGTATTCCTACTCGGCGTCACACCGCATCAACAAACTCAACTTTATCTGATTTACATAACACTACACCAGCTATAGCTAGCAAGCAACTAACAAACGCTAGCAATTTCGGTTATGCTGTCGTTAGTCAAATCTCAACACACCCGACAATGACACCAAAAGAAGACTTATTTGCCGAAGCCGCCAAACACTGGGACTTAGAAAGGCTCTACCAAGCTTTCGCAGAAGCTAAACGCCAAATCTCACCCCGATCGCGCCGGGGACTCACAGAAACTGAAAAACTCTACCTCCGAGGCTTGCTTTCCGGTTGCAGTCCCGCCGAAATCGCTCGCCAACTGTTTCAGACTTCCAAAAGTGCTGAGGTTTATCTATGTAAAACTTTATACCAATATGTAAAAAAACTCGCAGATTTACCTAACGAACCTGTGGGAAATTGGCGCAATATTTGCGATCGGCTACAGGAAGCCGGATATCAAAGTCAGTCATCTCCTGAATTTAAACTAAATAATTCCATACCTACAGAAGCATTAGTAAAAATAGTTAATATAGGTTTTAAAGAAAGTACAGTATCAATTGATATTAACATTCGATTAGAATTCCCCTCAACTTCAGAGACTCCAAAAACCGAAGACTTGGATCAAAAAGACTAGATGTGCGATGCAGCTATACTAACTAATCTAACAGAAGTGCGATCGGCCTAATTCTATCAAGGTGGTATCAACTTAATCTGGTGGTTGCTCTGTAACCCGTTCTTTCCAGTATCCTGGTTCTCGATTGCAGTGCATTACTGCCACAATTAAAATAAAATCATCCTCTATTGTGTAGAGAATTCCATAAGGAAACTTTCGAGTTAAGCAACGGCGAATATCTTCATCAACTATCGGCGAACGAGTTGGAGATTCGACAAGACGGAAGATAGCATCTTCAACAGCGTTAATAAAAGCTTGCGC
Source organism: Cyanobacteria bacterium SOY_34_metabat_3 (assembly GCA_031399265.1). Classification (GTDB taxonomy): domain Bacteria; phylum Cyanobacteriota; class Cyanobacteriia; order Cyanobacteriales; family Microcoleaceae; genus Microcoleus. The sequence continues at coordinate 19,847 of JANNOR010000098.1, forward strand.
CAACTCAACTCGACGCTCTGTATAAAATTCGACAGCTTGAGCATATTCAGTTAATGCTGCCGGGTGAAAAACGTACCTCATTGTGATATAATTCGCCTAATCTGAGCTAAAGCTTCTTCTCCTGGAATTGGCTCAACGACACCGCTTCGGATTTCGTCGCGACGCTGCTTAGCTTCCGCAGTCCACAACTTTTGAACCGTTCCGTCTATATCGAATTCAAGACTCTCAACAAGCCTCTCTGCTAACTGCGCTCTCAACGCATTTGGCAAAGATAAAGCCTCTTTCATCAGTCGATCAATTGATAGCATAATTACATCCCAAACTAAAATCGCTAAATAGTTAAGTTGAAAAGGAAGCACTTTGTACAATCTTGTTTGATTATAGCCGTAGCTTGCGGGGCGGTACGCCATCGCCCCAAAATTTTACAAAATCGTTTGAATTTAAGAGACTCTGAACTATGAGCGAAAATATCATTACCCAAGCCAACGATAATATCTTTCTCGACCTCGGATTTTCAGCCCAAGAAGCTGATAACTTACTAATCCGATCGCAATTAATGCTAGCCCTGCTTCATCAGATTAAACATCACGGTTGGACGATCGACCAAACAGCTCAACATCTCAAACAGTCAAGGGACGAAATCAAAGCTCTGACTCAAGGTAAAATTGGACAGTTCTCCGTTGATACTCTAATTGTAATGCTCAACGCAGTAGGGATGACTGTCAAAGTCGAAATTTGCCCCGCCCGGTAGCTTAGGCCGATCGCCTACAATAGAATCAACACCCCTCATCTCAAACACCATGCAAATTGTTTTGCCACCTGAAGTCGAAGCCCTCGTACAGCGCCAACTCACGACTGGTAAATACAACAGTGCGATCGACGTTATCCTCGCAGCCATTAAACTACTCGAACAACAGCAAGATATTTATCAAGGAAGACTGCAAGAACTCCAACGAGACGTACTGATTGGCCAGCAAGCATCCCAACGCGGTGAAGTCGTAGATGGTGCAACCGCAATGGCACAAATTCGAGCTAATTTGCGATCGCCCAGCTCGATCAATGCGGTATCAAGTTAACCTAGAATCGCCTGAACCTACCTCACCAAAAACGCCACACACTCAACATGAGAAGTCTGAGGAAAGAAATCCGCAGGCTGCACTCGCGCCAACTTATAATCCCCATTTTCGCACAAAATCTTGAGGTCGCGAGCCAAAGTAGCAGGCTTGCAGCTAACATAAACAATCCGATTCGGTTTAATTTCCTTGATTGTTTCCAAAACCGCGCGATCGCACCCTTTACGCGGCGGATCTAGCAGCACGATATCCGGTGTCAATCCCAAGGAAGGCAGCAAATTCTCTACAGTTCCTACCTGAAACTCGACATTTCTTAAATCATTTAACTCAGCATTTAATCTCGCTTGCTCGATCGCCGCCGGTTGCACTTCTAAACCAATCGCTATTTTCACTTGTTTCGCCAGCGGTAAAGTAAAAGTGCCAATTCCGCAGTAAGCGTCAACCAAAACTTCGTTTCCTTGCAAATTCAATTCGCCCACAATCACTTGCAACAACGCTTCAGCCGCTTCTGTATTTACCTGAAAAAAAGTATCGGCTCTTAGCTGAAACTGCAAACCAGCAAAACTTTCTCGCAGATAAGAAACTCCCGCAACGCAGCGAGTTTCTGTACCAAAAATTACATTGGTTTGAGCTGAATTTATATTCAAACAAACACCGACAAGTTGAGGATAGCGATTCAGCCACTCAGATGCTTGTTCTTCGATTCCCGGCAATTCTCCGGTACGAACTATTAAAGTTAGCAGCATCTCCCCGGTGCGCCGTCCGATTCGCAAGGACAAGTGACGCAATTCTCCTGTATGTTTCTTTTCATCGTAGACTTGCCAATCCCGCCAGTGGATGTCTTCTTTGACTTCTTTTAACAAAGGATTGAGGCGCGGGTCTTGCACCGGACACTGATTCAGATTGACTAATTTGTGGGTGCTTTTTTGATAGTAACCTGCTTGGACTTGGCCTACCGCAGATATTGCTATGGGATAAGTCGCTTTGTTGCGGTATCCCAAAAATTGGGGAAATCCCTCGATTTTTCCTGTTAACATTTCATCGACTTGCAAATCGCTAAATCCGCCAATCCTTTCTAAGGCTTGAACGATTTGATTTTGCTTGGCTGCAAGCTGATATTGATAATCTACGTGTTGCCACTGGCAGCCGCCACACTTGTCGGCGACAATGCAGTTAGCTCGGATTCGGTGTTCTGATGCTGAAAGAAGTGTGTCCAGCTTGCCTGTAGCATAGCCGGATTTGACTTGCACGAGGCGGACGAGAACTCGATCGCCCGGAACGGTATCCGACACAAATACAACTAGCTCATCAAAACGACCAACTCCGTCGCCGGTGTCTGTCAAGTCGGTAATCTCTATCTCAATCAGTTGACCTTGCTGACAAGGATTTGCCAATTTCGTCGATTTTGGGGTGGGGAATTTAGATTTGGTCACAAGTAGTCGTGGTAGGATTTAATATGGTAATGCAGCATCGCTCTGTCTTTCCTGAGAGCCAGTCGTAGCGAAGCGGGGCGCAAGCCATCGCACTCAAGCTCAATAGCAGGCTGTATTCCTGCTGCTGAACGTCTTGCTACTCAAGCCTGTGCTTCAACCGGGGAGATTGCCCCCTACCCGTGCCTGTGCGATATGCTGTTGGGGCGATGTAGCAAAAACTCGTTAAACAGTCAAAGTGTCTGCCGACATCAAAACTCTCACTGGCAGTTTTTGGGTTTTTCCCGCAGTACCCTGGAATACAGGGAAACTGGCTTGAACACCAAGCATAACGCTTGGGGAGATTTACCCGCTACTACTAATGTTGATAAATGTTAGAAGCAAAGTAAATCGCCCCAGCAAGAATTTCATCTTTAAGAGATGAGAATGTCAATTAATCTTACTCCCAAATATCCTCAATTTTTTTGAATAACAATGAGCGTAGTTAGCCAACTAATTCTCCAAGCCGACGACGAACTTCGCTATCCCAGTACCGGCGAACTTCAAAGCATCAAAGATTTTTTTAAAACGGGAGAACAGCGGGTGCGTATTGCTACTGCGCTGTCTGACAGTGAGAAAAAAATTGTTGAAGAAGCTAGCAAAAAACTCTGGAAAAAACGCCCTGACTTTATCTCCCCTGGAGGTAATGCTTACGGCCAACGCGAACGCGCTTTGTGTCTGCGCGACTACGGCTGGTACTTGCGTCTGATTACCTACGGTATCTTGGCGGGCGACAAAGAGCCGATCGAGACTATCGGTTTGATTGGCGTTCGGGAAATGTATAATTCTCTGGGCGTTCCTGTTCCTGGGATGGTGGAAGCTATCCGCTGTTTGAAGGAAGCTTCTTTGGCTTTGCTCAATCAGGATGACGCTAAGGAAGCTGCTCCTTATTTTGATTATATCGCTCAGGCAATGTCTTAATTGCTTTTGTGGCGGATGTGGCGGAGCATTTGTGCGTGATTTTGGGGTTATTTTGTCTCGTAATTGCTCGCAAATGTTTCGCTTCTGTTTTAGACAAGGAAATCTGCCGAGTTTCTCCTAGGAAGCAATGCAGTTTAAGCTTTCCCAGATTTCGAGAGTGTCTTGTCTTTCAATGCACATTTGATTTAAAAAGTCAAGTGTTTGTTGGCAATATTGTTTTTTGAATTTTCGGGTGTCGTGGCGAATGGATGTGGCGAGTTTCGAGAGTTCACAAACGGTGGGGCAATTTTGGATCTGGTGCCCGATCCTCTTCGAGGGCTTCGCTAACGCATTTTGCCATTCTTGCAGCTTTCGGTAGGAGATAAATTGTCCGCCTTTGTCGAGCCGATGTACAAACACCACGTTAGCCCACGATTCGATTCGCTTAATCAGATTTTGGCTGATTTTCAGCATTTGGGCGATGGATCTCACGGTGATGCGGAGTTTTTTAGATGGTTGGATGCGCCGAAATATTGGTGTCATGGTTTTTGTTTACTACCCTGTTCCAACATTGTAACACAAAGTCTTAAGTTTGCAACTTAAAATATAAAACTAAAAAGTCTGGCGTGATACCTTAGCTTTATGGCGTGATAGCGTAGCTTTATGCAGATAGGGGATGACTAATGGTTGTAGCAGAAGCTAAACGAGAAAAAGAATACCTGAGACGAAGATTTAGTGACACCGGGCTGCGGCGATTGGGTAAATTTTTGCGCTCGTGGCGGGAAGCTAGGGGCTGGAGTGTTCACGAATTGAGCGAACAGACCAAGCAGCATGAGGTTCAATTTTATACTCTAGCAGGAGAGCCTTTGCCGAAAGTTTTGGGGGTCAGCATTGCAGGGATTTCGAGAATTGAAAATGGCTATTACAATAAGCCAGCACCGGATCTTTTGTGGCTGTTTCTGGATGTTCTCGAACCTGTTCACCCGGTTGAAGAGCGCTTGCTGACTTTGGAAGACTTACTGTTGATTGGAACTGAGTTCTGGAATCCAAACGTCGAGGCGTAGGATTGACGTAATAGTTAAATTGGGTTTGTAAAATGCCGGGATTTCTTGACTTTAAGGCTGTCGTCGAGCAGGAAAAACTGCGCCCTGTGCGATTTACGGATACGGGACGCGGTAGATTGGGAAAACAAACTTCTGAAAGCAGCTAGAGAGATTCGAGGCTGGTCAATTATCGAAACAGAAATGGTCACAAAAGAATATGAGGCGGCCCTGTTTCGGACAGCAGGAGAACCTGTACCAAAAGATGTAGGCATTAGTAATGCTACTGTTAGTCGCTACGAACGTGGGAAGTTAGAAAGCTTGGATTGGCGATCGCTCAGTTTGTTATGCTTTGTTCTCAAACCGATCGACCCTGTGACAGGACAAGCATTGGAACCGACAAACGCCCTTTACATAGCTTGCGAACATCCGCCGTATAATGACACAAAACTTTATGAGTAGATGATTTCTGAACTGATTAAACCAAATTAGTTAGATCAATACTCCGGACAGTTTTTAAAGAGGGATGCGATCGCAATACAGGAGAGAAGTAAAAAAAGTGAATGCAATCTTAACCCAAAATAAGCAGAAAAAAAGGCACTCTTTTCGGTTAAGCTATAAAAACACACAAGCTTAA
>JANNOR010000101.1:0-10576 GCA_031399265.1 Cyanobacteria bacterium SOY_34_metabat_3
AATTTTTCGATAAGTTTTTCCGTCATTTATTAGTAATAAAATTAGCACCTTTTCCCTCACGTAATTATCATCAGACTCTTTTAGTAGTTTAATGAGTCTCTGTTTTTGATTTTGAGATAGATGGTTTTTGGCTGGCATACATTATAACTAATTCTCGCTTATTTTATATTTATATTATACAATCTAGCTGCGTATCAGCTTATCACCGATAGTCAAGTATATGCTCGAAACCTGCGCCATCAGGCCCAAACACGGACACAGGAATAACAAACGCTAATCTATCTTTTAGACACTGATGTTTTAATTGATATTCAACGGGGTCATGCACCTGCAATTGCTTGGTTTTCTAGTCTTTCAGATATACCTACTGTTCCCCGTTTTGTTGTCATGGAGCTAATCCAAGACTCTCAGAATATGCAGTAAGTTCGTAAAACTATTCAATTGGTTGCACCATTACCCATAATTTGGGCAACTGAAGCTGATTGTGCTTGTACGCTGTCAAATTTCACAACTTACCATTTATCAAAGAGTCTGGGATTGCTTGATGCTTTGATTGCTTCTTGTGCTGTGGGACGAGGTTTAACGCTCTGCACATTTAATTTTAAACATTACCGAGTTGTCCCAAATCTTGTGACAGCACAGCCTTATGCACGTTAGGTTAACCGCAACCTAATCATTTCAGCACGAAGAGCTAACCGTCATGAACAGAAACGATTTGAACAGTACCTCTGGTACTAACTGGGAAGCCTTAGAATCAAGATCGGAAGAGAATATCGACTACTCAGATATTCCACCGCTGACAGATAATTTTTTTGAACGATCGACTTTATGTATTCCAGCAGATAAAGCTGACAACTTGGTTCAACTCGATCCAGATGTGAAGCAGTGGTTTCAGGCTCAAGACTCACAGTATAAAACTCTAATTAACAACGTTTTACGCCAATATATAGAGAACAACAAAACTCAGCAGTCAGCATAACCCTACGTTGCAAAGGAATTAGACCGATCGGGAACCGAAAACGTTCAATTGAAGTCCGATCGAGTTTTTGCGGTTGTACTGCAGGAATCTTCGGATCGTTTTGGACGATCGGGAAATCAGCTACGATTAATTTAGAATGTCGATCGATGTACCTTCCATGATTTGGGGCTGCTAGAAATCGAGGTCTTTAACGCGCATCAGTCTCTTCTAATACGACAGTTAAAAGATGTATAAATGTAGCTACAATATAATAAAGTCACAAATTTACGTTTAGCGATTAGACCTAATTTCTATCCTGCTTGAGCAATAATTTTCCCTATATCTTGAGCCGTTGCACCTGTTGCCAGGATTGCGCGTATTAACAGTTCAACAGAAACCGAATATTCACCATCTTCAGCCTTGGCAACATGAGGTTGACTGGAGTTGATTTTATCAGCTAACTCTGCCTGTGTTATCAATTTTTGCCGACGTTCTTTGAGATTAAGACTGAGGGCTAACTTAATCTGAATTAAGATCGATTCCTCTGGTGAAAGCTCTAAGAATTCCGAGGCCTCTCCAATCTTCCAGCCTTTATCTTCTAGACCCTTCTTTTTTGCTTGCTCCATAACATTAATCCTCTAGATCTGTGTCATACTTCTTCAATCGTTTCTTGCAGTTTTAAATCACTTTGATTGGTGTAGATCTAGTCGTCTTATTAAAGACTTCGAGAATCAGAATTGCATCTTCGTCGATTCGGTAAATAAGCCTCCAGTTTTGACCTGTATCCCGGATTCTTAGCTCATGGCAGTGTTTGCCAATGCTCGGCATAGGTTTTGAATGAGGCATTCCGAGACTTTCACCCTGCTGCAAACGTCTAAGAAGCACACCAGCCTCTATCCGTGCTTCTTGACTAAAAGGTGGTGTTTTCACCTCACCCTGTAACCAGGCTAAAGGTTTATTGATTTCGTCCACATCATCATTTATATCATATCTGATATAATTATAGTTGTCATCACCGTCACGAGCAGAAACGAGCGATCGCTGGTAAGATCTCAAATGGGTTCTATATTAGAGAACAATAAAACTAAGCACTCGGCCAAACGTAAATAATAATTAAGCGATCGGGGTATAACAAATCATTGGAGCGGACGAACAGCTATGATGTTAGTCAAGCTGAAGTTATCGGCGATTGGAATGTGCAAATAATTGTTAAGCGAGCGATGCATGACAAATCATTGGAGCGGAAAATCGCAATATTTTAGGTCTGAGTTAGAGGCAATTTTTGCTGCTAGATTTAGCCATTAGGTTGCAGTTATTTCTAGGTTGAAATGTTCCATTCTAGTCATTGGTTGGTGAGATATGGCTGAAATTTACAACAAAAACAAATTAATTCAAAGAATTTCTAATTTCTTTGAAAACCAGCTTAAACCCTTCGTTCAGTTCTCGATCTATTTAAAAGTGCCACTAACAATTGCAGTGGTAAGCTTTGTGTTTTTTTCCCAGATCGATCAAACCATTGAGGTCTATCGCGCAATTGCTTTAGATACAAATATAATTCAGGCGAGTTTTTCTACAGTCTTTGTATTTTTGCTTTCAGTTACTGTCTGGTTTTCTGCACGGTTACTTGAAACATGGTATCAAGATAATCTTCCTGAATTCTATAAGCCAGAATTAAAGTTCTTATATAAAAATGCACCTCGTTGGCTAGGTATTACACCACTGGGTAGCCTTGCTTTTGGCATTTGGTCTACCCAAGAAATATTGCAAAATTCATCAGATAGTAATCCCAAGATTTTTTTGCTAGCGTGGATGATTAGCACTATAATTTTATCATTAATTTTATTGTATTTATTAGTTAACCGTATTGAGTTTTTCCAAAACTCAAAGTACCTAAATTTCTTTGCCTCTAAAGATAGGGGAGACCGTCTTTTTGGGCAAGAATTTGAAAATATATTTGTTAATATTGCCTGCTTTGTTTTTAGTTTTTTATCTTTGCCCATGATCGTGGCGGCAAAAAATTCACCTTTGTCTATTGGTTTAATTGCTGTTTTTCTGTTAATCGTCTTTTTTAATGTGGCGCTATTCTCTTGGCAAAATACGCTAAAGTCGCGCATTAACGTTGTTGGGATTTGCACAATTTCTCTGTTGGCTTCCCTCCCCCCAGTGTGGTTTATGCCTCCCACATTTCTTCCAGAGATGTTGGGTTCAATTAGTGTGGTGGCAATATCGTTGACGATTATGGTGGTTGTTTTTTCAACAATTTACAACTGGGGGCTACAAACTAAAATACCCGGGATTACGATTCTCATCGGATTAATTTTAGTTTCTAGTGCGCTAAATCTTAATGACAATCACCGCTTTCGACAATTCAGTAAACTCGAAAAGTCAGCCATTCCAGCTTTAGAATCGAGTTTTCAGCAATGGTTAGCTAATCGCCCCGATCTCGCTCGATTCTCAAATAAACCCTATCCCGTCTACATCGCTGCTGCTCAAGGTGGAGGTATTTATGCCGCTTATCATGCAGCAACAGCCTTCACAAAGATAACAGAATATTTTCCAAGTTTTCCTCAGCATATATTTGCAATTAGTGGGGTTTCTGGTGGTAGCATGGGCGCTTCTGTGTTTTCAAGTTTGGTGAAAGTCGGTGCAATTAATGGTCAAACTCTCAGCCAAACTGCTAGCCAACTATTTAACAGTGATTTGCTTGCGCCACTACTGACAATGGGGCTATTTCCTGACCTGATTCAGCGTTTTATCCCGTTCCCAATCGTTGATTGGGATCGGGCAACAGGCCTGGAAGTTGCGTTTGAAAAAGCTTGGGATAAGCTACCTTTTCCAAATCAAGATAATCCCTTACGACAGTCTTTTTACCAACACTGGCAACCCCAGGGCATCGCCCCTGCACTGGTTCTCAACACAACTGTTGTCGAAACTGGCGATCGCCTGGTGATTAGCCCCTTTAAGATTCAGTTGCCTAACAAACAAAATATTGCCATTGATGAACCCGATCTAGATTTAAAACTGAGTACGGCAGCAGTCCTCAGCGCTCGTTTTCCATACTTTACCCCTGTAGGGTGGTACCAACGCAGTAGCGACAACAGTAAATTGCGTTTGGCTGATGGCGGTTATTTTGATAATTCTGGTATTCCTACGGCTTTGGACATTGGGCAGAGTTTACAGAAAATTAAGGGTTATGGAACAACCTTTGAAATTGTCTACCTATCCTTAATTGATGGGCAATTTAACGGGTCTACAACTAAACTCAATAGTGAAGGACTGAACGAGGTTTTATCGCCAGTTCGTGCCTTGTTTAGTGCGCGCCAGTCCCGCAGCCGCAGTGCTGTTGAGTTGTCTACCTTTACTGTCAATGATGGGATTGACGATCCGCTCAAATATAAATTCAGAACCTTGTTCCTAAAAAAGTCAGGTGATGGCGTTAAGTTGCCTCTGGGTTGGCTGATCTCTAAGCGATCGAGGAAATTTATCGATCGGCAGACACCCGATCCAAAAGTAACGCCTTGTGATACCAAAAAATTCCAACAAAGCTTTGCAAACGGTCGGGTGGGTATGGATGACAATCATAACCGTTGTACGATCGCATCGATTGGCAACGATTTGAGTTAGATTTGGAGCGGAAAAAAAGCGATAATTTTAGTCAAATTAAAGATATCTACAGTCGTTCAATTCAACCTTTATTACTAACAATGAAAACGCCACCATCTTGCGATTGCTGTGAGCGACTCAGGAGGCCAAGTCGCGAACTCCATCTTCATCGAGAAATTCAAGACACTGGTACGGATGCCTGGAAACGCCTCCTCGATGAGATCGAGTATGTCGCGGTTCAGGAACTTGAGGTGTACGCTCCCGGCCAAACGCTCGATCGTGAGGAATGGCAAAGTATCGTGACTCTTCCGGCCTCGATCGCCAAATTGAAATCCGTAAAACGGCTGATACTTTGTGGTAGCTCGCTCGTTCGATTGCCACCTGCGATCGGCGAAATGTCAGCGCTTTACGAATTCGATGCGTATATGTCATACCGCCTTCATTGGCTTCCATACGAGATCGCCCGGTGCACGAATTTGAGGGAAAGCCGCATCAGCACGCGGGCACTTTATGGGAACTACAAACGCCGTTCGCCCTTCCCCAATTTGCGAGCAGAGGTCAACAGCAGTGCATTAGACCTGACGCGACCAAATGAATGTAGCGTATGCAAAAAGGCATTTTCTGATCGGCAGCCTGTTCTTCATCGGTGGATTTCATTGTGGATTGCCACAGATGTCCTTCCCTTGCTGGTTTATGCTTGCTCAAACGAATGCCTTGAGGCCTTGCCCGCTCTGCCAGAGAATTATGTTAATCAGCCGCATTTTGGAGGTAGCTCGTTGGAGCAACCGCCGCCTAGTGGCTGGTAGTTGAATTTTGCGCTCGATCGACCTTACGCATTCCAGCAGATCGATCTTACAACTTAGTTCAGCTCGATCCAGATGTGAAGGAGTGGTTTCAGGCTCAAGGAGAACTGTACAAAACTTTAATTAACAACGTTTTACGCCTATATATAGAGAACAACAAAACCTTGCTAGCATCTAGAGTATAATCGATTGGCAGAGAGGCAAATTTTTATTGAGGTAGACTATGCCAGGAAGCCTACCGCTGGGATTACTTGTTCTAGGCGGAGTTCTTATTTTAATTGGATTTCTTGGGGGTAACTTTAAGCTGTTTGGCGCTGAGGTAGCAGCAACCATCTCTAATCGTTTTCTACGCTTTACAGCAATAATCTTTGGCATTGTTCTGGTTATTGCAGCATTGCTGGTCTCTGTTCCTCCCGATCCGCCAGTAACAGAATCTCCTCCAGGAAGTAGCAAAAGTTCGCCTTTAGATTCATCTTCCAGTCAACAATTTCTTCGCGGTACGGTTGCAAACGTTGTTACTGGGGATCTGATGTGCTACATCACTATCGATACTGAAAATGGTCGTTTTAGTAACTTGGGCGCAAATTTCGATTTGTGTGATACCCAATGGGTAGGTCAGAAAGTTTGAGTTTCAGTTAAGCCTACAAGAGTTAATGATTGTGAAAGTGCAGAGCCTTGTGGCAAAACTAAAGATACATTTTTGATTATAAGCATTAGTAAGGTAAATTAAGCTTAATGCGTAGTTGAGCAAGCTAACAAGTCGATGAAGCGGACTGTTGAGAGTCTCTAGTGAGGTTGCAAAGGTGACTTGCAACCGCTTATCTTGGTCGTTAGACTGAGACACTTTGGTACGATCGCCGATCGAACTTGTGAAAAGTTCGATCGCCAATTTCCTCAACAAACAGCCGGGACACCCCATTCCTTAACCGCCGCCTCCGGGCCGACGAGAGAAACATACGGTTCTCCAAAATATTTCTTAGCAGCTTCCTGTGCTTGCGAAGCTGTCACCAGTGCAATTTCTTCTTGGAATTTCTGGTCGAATTTAATTCCCAATCCCAAAGTTTCATACCAGCCTACAACTTGAGCAATTTGCGAATTAGTTTGTTTTCCTAAAGCATATTGACCGAGCATTTTATTCTTGCAAGCTTGCAATTCCTCTTCGCTTAGCTCGGTGTCAGCCAGCCGATCGACCTCTGCGCGCAATCCATCAAAAGCAGTCTGCGTATTTTCCGGCGCAGTACCCATGTACACCACAAACTGCGCCGCATCTAAACGCGTCGCGTAGAGCGCCGAAACATCGTAAGCCAAGCCCCGCTTTTCCCGCAATTCCACAAACAACCGGCTCGACAAACCGTTACCCAAATAAGTATTCAGCAACTTAATCGCTGCGTAATCGGGATCTTTGACACAGGGTGCGAGGTAGCCGAGCATAATCACTGATTGCTGCGTATCTTGCGCCTTAACCACGGATTGAGGGGAAGGTATGAGAGGGGATAAAGCTAAAGTTGGCAGGGGCGTTAAAGGCGCTTTCCAGTCGCCAAAAGTACGATCGATCAGGGCGATCGCATCTTCGGTCGATATTCTGCCGGCTACAGAAATAACTACATTATCGGGACGGAAATAGGTTTTGTGGAACTGTTCGAGCTCGTTTCTGGTGAGCTTGGACATGGTATCTTCCGTGCCCAAGGTAGAGAAAGCGTAGGGATGATCCTGATACATCGACTGCCGCAATTGCTCGAAGGCGATCGCAAACGGTTGTTCTTGCTGGGAACGAATTGCCGATATGGCAATGCGGCGTTCGAGTTCGACTTCAGCCTCCGGGAAAGTGGGCGATCGCATCAATTCCCCCGCCAACTCCAAAATGTCTTGAAAATCCGCAGAAACCGTCTTCAAACTGACTAAAAAATAGTCTGTAGTAGAATCGGCACTCAACCTCGCGCCCACCGATTCTACACGTTCGGCAATTTCTAGGGAAGAAAGGCGATCGGTTCCTTTAGTCATTACCGCCGACAGCAAGTGACACAATCCTGCTTGTTCCGGCTGCACGCAGCGGCTCCCGGCCCGCAGGAATATCCTAGCTGCAATAATATCTGCTGCTGGATTTTCTGCTGCTAAGACAACCATACCGTTGTCTAAAACCGTGCGCTGAATTTCATTTTTCATGATTAATTTAGTTAGTAATTGGGAATTGGGAATTTGGAATTGGGCATCGGCCTGTGTAGGGCATTGGAAATTGGGAATTGGGCATGGGGCATTGGGAATTGGGCATTGGGAATTGGGCATTGGGAATTGGGCATTTGTTATTAGAAAAACTACTAACAAGTAACCACTAACCACTAACTACTAACTACTAACTATTCCCCATGCCCCATGCCCCATGCCTCATGCCCCATGCCCCATGCCCCATGCCCCATGCCCCATGCCCCATGACTAAATTGGTTTGAGAACCACGGCCGCATAGTGGCGGGGAGAGAGATACTGTTGAGCTAGGCGCTGGAGGTCTAAGGGCTTAAATGACTGAATCCTGGTAGGATAGCTGAGGGCTAATTCCGCAGTAGCGATCGTACTGTAATACCCGTAAAGACCCGCTAGCTGTCCCGGCGTTTCGATGCTGAAAGCAAAATCGTTGCACAGCAAACGCTTGCAGCGAATCAGTTCTGCCTCCGAAATTGGCTCAGACTGCAATTCCCAAAGCCTTTGGCAAATCCGAGCTTCCACCTCTTCGAGATCCTTGGCTTCTAAGACTGCACTTATCGTAAATAAACTCGATTCCCGCTGGAGCGAAAAAGAACTCTCGATCGCCTGTACCAATTGTAATTCTTCCCGCAGTTCCCGCACCAAACGCGAAGTCCGCCCGTCTGCGAGCAACACCGACAGCAAATCCAAGCCGCAAGCACTTTGCAACTGTTCAACTCCCGGCCCAGTCCAGGCCATCATCAGCCGCGCTTGTTCCAATCGGGGGAGACGCAATTCTTGACGGCGAATTTCTACTAGCGGCGGTTCGGCTTCTGCGGTTAATTTGGGACAATCCCACCTGTCAGAAAACTGCTCGAATGCTTTGGCGGTAACTTCTCTGGCTTGTTCTTCCTCAATTCCCCCGACTATCACCACAGTCATATTTTCCGGCTGATAGTGCGATCGATGGAAACAGCGCATTTCGTGGGGAGTTCGCGACATCAGCAACTCTTCTGTCCCGAGTACCGATCGCCTGTAGGGATGGCGCTGGTAAACTGTTTCCATCATTGCTTGGAAACCCAGCCAATCGGGGTCATCTTGAGCTTGGCGAATTTCTTCGAGCACCACATCTCGCTCGCGATCGAATTCTGCATCTGGAATTGAAGCCCGCAGCAGCAATTCTGCCAGCGGCTGCGCTGTTTCTGCTAAATAATCCGCCCCAGCGTTGACAAAAAAATGGGCGTAGTCCTGACTTGTAGCTGCATTCGCGACACCGCCGCGATTTTCGATTACCTGGTCGAATTCTCCCGGGGCGATCGAATCCGTCCCTTTAAATATCATGTGTTCTAAAAAATGAGCCATTCCCGACCAAGAATCCGGCTCCAGCGCAGCGCCAGCCCTCACCCACACGTCTAGAGCGACCACCGGTGTGGCCGACATCCGCTGGTGAATGACCGTTAACCCATTATTCAGCTTCCAGACAGTGGCTGGGAACTCTAAAGCAGTGAGCAGTTGAGACAAGCTAGTTATTCTTAAACTTCAGTTAACTTCGGCTGCAACTATGGTAGCGCTTTCGGCTTCAACAATTGGGGTGGATTGATACAAATCTCAAATTTAGAATTTTAAATTTTAAGTCGCTTCACCTCAATTTATTACCATTTTTAGCTCAAAAAGTCAATAGGTTGCGCGGGATATTAATGAATCAGTCGGGAGAAAGAGGAAGTTATCAGAATATTTCCATAGATTAAGAGATGTAAGAACACTAAAGACATCCAGAGGAGAAACGACAGATGGTAGCTACCCTTGAAGATACCAAGCGCCAAGCGATCGGCATGAAATTGGCAGACATGAAAGCGCTGCAAAACCTGCTGATTGCCAACGAGCAATTGTTCATCAATTCCTGCAACGACTCCGAACTGTGCGATCGCTTCCGTCATATGCTTGAGGACGATCGCAAAAACATGGGCGTATTGGAAACCGTAATCGTGCAATACGGGATTCAAAGCGAACCCAAAAAAACAACCACACAAATGATCGAAGATATTCAGAAACTGATGCAAGGTTCTGAACTCACACTGTTTGAAAAAGTCACCCAGCACGAACTGCTCAAACACAAACAAACAATGGCCGGTTTGTTAGTCCACAAAGCCGCTCAAGTAGTCGGCGCAGACATCGAAGCCGCCATTGTTCCCCTCAACACGGTTAACTTTGAAAACCGCGCCCACCAAGAACAACTCAAAGGAGTTATGGAAATCTTGGGAGTGCGCGAACTAACCGGAAAAGACCCCGACCAAGGCGTTTGGGCCAGAGTCCAAGACGCGATGGCTGCGATGAGCGGCATCATCGGCGGTGCTGTCACCCGCACCAAAGATGACATGAACATCACCGAAGTTATCTCAATGGATCACCGCAAAGTCGATACCCTATTCATGGAAATCGAAAAAACGGATAACCCGCAAAAACTGCAAGAATTCTTCGGTCAGTTGTACAAAGATTTAAGCGTCCACGCCGAAGCCGAAGAACAAGTTGTTTACCCAGCAGTTCGCAGTTACTACAGCGACATTCAACAACTGTACGACGAGCAAACAGAAATGAAACAAATGCTCGCCCAAATCAAGGCCCTGAACCCCAGCGCCTCAAACTTCAAAGCTCAAATCCAACAGCTCAAAACAGCGGTACAGGCTCATGTCAAAGAAGAAGAAAATGATATGTTCCCCCACATCCGCCGCAACTTGAGCGAAGCGCAAATGGAACAAATGGCTACTCAGTTCAAAGCAGCCAAAAGCACCATCCAGCAAGAAATGGCTGGCATGAGCTAATCGAGCAGCGCATTGAAATACATTTGTTGTAGGGGCGAGTTTCACGCAAGATATTTCTTGGTAATTTATATCAATTCCGGCTGCGCCGGAATGATATAGAGGACACCGCAGTGCCGTTTCCCTACCGCCAATAAATGTAGGGACACGGCACTGCCGAGTCCTAATTTCGGGTTAAATTAAATCCGAATCATCCGGAATAGATAAAATTCCCTTATTAC
>JANNOR010000128.1:0-4770 GCA_031399265.1 Cyanobacteria bacterium SOY_34_metabat_3
GATTAAGCCCAGATCCCCCTTACTCGACCTTAAGAAGGGGGGGACAGGAGTATTTTCAAAGTCCCCCTTCTTAAGGGGGATTTAGGGGGATCTGGACTCGGAGATGAACCAGAGATACCAAAGCTTTCAGGCTTAAGTTGAGACCTATGAGCACTGCTGTGTCCCGATCTGTTTTGCAGATAGAGGTCAAATAGACTGGTTTCAAGCTGTCAGAGACAGGATAAAACAAACCCCAGCAACTTTTAGGTTGCCGGGGTTTGTCCGATCGAATTTGGTGGCGGGAAGTGGATTTGAACCACTGACCTTCGGGTTATGAGCCCGACGAGCTACCAGGCTGCTCTATCCCGCGTCGCTTTGTTTTTCTATCTGATGGTTTCCAAAAAACAAAACCCTGAAATGTTATATATTCCAGGGTTTTGTTTCTAGAATTTGGTGGCGGGAAGTGGATTTGAACCACTGACCTTCGGGTTATGAGCCCGACGAGCTACCAGGCTGCTCTATCCCGCGTCGTTTTGTCTCTCTCTAATATAACCATACCTTTGTGAGAATTGCAACCCCTAAATCAAAAAAACTTTTTAGATTGTGGGAGGGGTTGCTGAAATTGGCTCAGGGAGTCGATCGGGCTAGAGCATCGAAACTTCGCCGGAGACTTCCAAGCGCTTAAAATCGCTGAGAGTCAGGTAAGTGTCCGAAAGAGTTTCGGCGATCGTCGGAGTAATCCACCCCAACTGCTTGAGCAAGTGAATCGCCACAGCAAACTGAGCGCGCTTTCCGCCATCGGTCACCTTAATTGCCAAGCCCATGCCTTCGCCAACCTGGCCAATGCACTGCACTCCTTCGGCGCCGGACTTGCTGACCAATTCCCCTTGAGTCAACTGCATCAGTTGCGTGTCAAATTTGCCCTCTCCGGCAACCATCATCGGGTGGTGAGTCATGGCGCGGACAATCCGCTCCATATCCACATTGTCACCGGACGCTAGCTGAGCGTACAAAGACGCCATTTGCCCTAACTGCAACAGATAGGTAGGAGCGCCGCAGTCGTCGCGAGCGCTGATAAACTCTTCGGCAGGCATTCCTAGCAAGTCAGCCACCTTGTCCAAAATCAACTGCTGGACGGGATGTTTGCGACTCAAATAATTTTTCAGATCCCAGTGCCGTAGTTGACAGACAGCCAGCATTCCAGCGTGTTTTCCGGAGCAGTTGTATTGCAGGGCGCTCTTTTTGCCTTCGGGAATGGGGCATTGAAGTTTAGATGGGTCTATGTCGCAGCGCCACAGGACGTTAAATACCTGTCGCGATTGCTCGATCGTACCTTGATGAGAACTACAAATAATCGCTAAGTCTCGATCGGTCAATTCGTAGCGCTCTAAAGTACCGCTCGCCGTCACAGCCAAAGCTTGAAACGGTTTGAGTGAAGAACGGACAAATGTCGCCGTTTCCGAGTTACCCGCAACAGACAGAACGCGCCCGCGTTTGTCGCAGACGGCGGCCTGGACGCGGTGCTTCGATTCCACAATACCTTCGCGCAGCAGTGTGACTTCCAGTTCGGGAGCTTGGGTTCGTTTTCCCCTTGTCATATCAATTTTAGATTTTAGATTTTAGATTTTAGACTGGGGTACAGGGAAATTATGATATCAATTCCGGTTGTACTCTTTGACATGACTGTTAACTGTTTGGAAAATACCGATCCAACCAAAAACGATATGAGTTGTCAGTTAAAAAGTCAATTTTTTCGGCAAAAACTCATAACTTCCCTGTTTTGAATCCCGATTACAAACAATTCCAAATTAGCCCTCCGGCAACCAGCAATGATACCAAACCATAAAACGTCTGTCGCAGACGCTTCAGAATTGGTTCTAGTTCATAGTTGACTATCAACTGGTCTTGAACCAAAACTTCGGGAGTTTTAGGCCAAGATTGACAATCGTACCAGCCTGACTCTTCGTAGACGACGGTGGGATTTGAAAGGCGCGATCGCACGTAGAACCAACCCAAGTAGAGTCGCAGCAAAGCTAATCCTAGAATAAAACCGGCACCGGCGGCGGCGCTAAGGGCAAATTGAGCTGGATACTTGCCTGGAGCAAAGCTGGCTGCTGCTAAAGGCCCGGATACCAAGCAACTCCAACCCCATACCCAAGCTAGCTTTGCCAGATATGCGGGCCTATCGAGAGTTCCCCAGCTAAAAAACCAGGATTCTGTAAGTTCTTGGTATTCGTTGACCGGTCGCTGTTCTTGCGGAACGGGACAAATAGAAACAGAAGCGTTTTTCACATTAGCTATCCTCTGGCGTGGTGGAAAACTCAAGGCGATCGGCGTGTCCCCAGAACGCTTCTAAATTGTAGAATTCGCGCTCTTGAGGTTTAAAGATGTGGATAATCGCGTCGCCGTAGTCCATGACGACCCAACTTGCGTCGGATAGCCCTTGTACGCGCAGTGGCAAGCGTTGCCATTCTTCTTCTACTTGGTCTGCGATCGCTTGGGAGATGGCTCGTACCTGCACGTTGGAAAAGCCGGTGACGATCGCAAAGTAATCTGCCAGATAGCATACTTCTGACACCTGGAGCAATACGATATCGACTGCTTTGCGGTCTTCGGCTGCTTGAGCAACGGTCATAATCAGGCCGCGGGCTTCGTCTGAGGGGGTGTTGTCCGTTACTGTAGGCTCGGCGGTGGAATATTCGAGTTGGGTTAAATCTGACATTAAGTGTTTAAGTTCCTAATTGATATGGGTTCGGGGTTCGGGGACGCAAATAAAGGGCGCAGGTGGTTTGAGAGTGGAAATAGGAGTTAGGTTCAAGCCAAAAGTAAGTACAGGATTGCTGGTAAATTTTACTGTTAACTTGTGATTTGTTTGATCGACTTCTCTGTCGAATTTCCTGTTTCCGGCCATGCGCGAGCCATTTGCAAGGCCCAATTGCGGGTAAGTACGGTGCGGGGGTGAATGTAGCAGCGAGTTTCTAGCAAATATTTAAGAGAATAATCGCTACTTTGCCACACGGCTGCATAAAGATTTTGCAAGCTTGCCTCGCGCAGTGCTTCTAGTTCGGCTGTGTTACCGCGGCTCGGCTCTATAGTGTCTGCTATAAATACAGTACAACTGAGCTGGCTCATGTTTGGTCTGCCGAGGGTGTGATTGGCGATTGCTTCCAAAATTTCTCGATCGACTACCCCGAATTCGTCTCTGGCGACGATCGCGCTCGCGTCTGCGTGCAGCAAATGCGGGTTTGCTTCCAACACTGAGTCTAACTCTAAACCTTCCTTCTGAGCCATTTGCAGCAGCACTTGAGGTTTGAAGTATTTTGCTGCGTCGTGCAATAGTCCAGCCGATCGGGCTTTCACTTCATCGAGGCCGTAATGGCGAGCCAAGTCACCTGCTGTCTGTTCGACTCCGAGGATATGTGTGATGCGGGCAGCAGGAACGCGGTCAGAGAGCCAAGCTAGGACGTTTTCGCGCGCGGGTGCAAGTGCCAAGTATTAACTCCGAAATTGTATGATGTCTAGTATTTTAGCGTTTTCTTCAGAATCGGCTGTTGTATCGGGCACACAGGTGTGTGGTGACGGATGGGATGGGAAGAGGTGAAGAGGGCGATCGGCTCTACCCGAACAATGCAAAAATTTGTTAAAGTGAGTGGCTGTAACGACAAATTATAGTTGCATTAGACCTCTCCCACAAAGACAGTCAAGAACGGGGAGGATGCCTGTTCCACAATAATTATCGGAGAAGTCTAATATTTAGTAAAAATTGATGAACAACGAATTTACTTCGAGCAAATCTCAAACTGACTGGCAACGCCTAGATGCCATGACTGATGAAGATATTGATTTCTCTGATTGCCCTGAAATTACGCCTGAAATGTTCGCCAAAGCAGTAGTTCGGCGAGGCTTGCCCAACCCTAAGACGAAAGCTCAAGTGACCTTACGCATTGACAGTGATGTTTTGGAGTGGTTTAAATCTCAAGGTCGCGGTTATCAAACCCAGATTAACACGTTACTGCGAGAATACATGAAAGCCCATCAATAATGGATTTGCTATTTTTTCTAATTACTTCATTTGTTCTACTTTTAATCAGTGCCATCAAAGGTTATTTTATTGTTGCTCCACTGCTGGCGTCGATGGCAATTTTGATGACCGTTTTGCTCAGAAGAGGATTTCCGCTAAAAACCTTGATACAAATGGCTGTTGCTGGCAGTCAAAAATCTTTTTCAGTAATCGCTATTCTACTTTTGATCGGGGCAGTAATGGCTGTCTGGATGGCTGCGGGGACTGTTCCGGTTCTGGTATATTGGGGGATTAAATCGATCGACCCTCAGTATTTCATTTTTTGGGCGTTTATCTTAACGAGCGTTTTTTCTGTACTGCTGGGAACATCTTTTGGTGCTGTGAGTACGATCGGCATTGCGTTAATGATCATGGCAAACGGCAGCGGTGTAAATCCAAATCCGATCGCCGGAGCGATTGTGGCGGGTGCTTATGTGGGCGATCGGTGTTCTCCGATGTCTTCGAGCGCTAATTTGATTGCCATCCTTACCAAAACCGAAATTTATACCAATCTCAAAAATATGGCGGTGACGGGCTTATTACCGCTGCTCGTTTCCAGCTTGTTGTATTTAATTTTATCGGCTTCAAATCCCGTCGAACTTAGCGGCAGCAACCTGGATTTGGAACTGGGCAAAGCCTTCAATCTGAGCTGGATAACTTTGCTGCCCGCCTTGACAATTCTGATACTTTGTGTATTTCGAGTTGAAGTCAAAATCGCAATGGCTGTGAGT
>JANNOR010000144.1:0-15261 GCA_031399265.1 Cyanobacteria bacterium SOY_34_metabat_3
AACTGTTGCCCGCAACTGATAATTTATCAAACTATTCTGTCAAACCGTAGATTAACCGCATCGGCGTTGTTTTATGCTGCTGACTCGATTTTCTTCGTTTAAGCCATCCTCCCAGGCATAAACCTATAGCTGAACCAAAGATTGTGGTCGGTTCAGGAACAGGCTCGGCAACGTCAACGGTTGTAATTATCAGATTGGCCTCAGTAAGGTTAGCCGTACCCAACGAGTTTGTGGCCCGAATGCCAAACCCCGCAAAAGCATTCTTGTTACTAACTAGCTCATTAATAAACGAATCCACATAATAGGTAAAAATCTGCGATTGTGAGGATGGTGAGTTAATCGTCGTAACGTTTGGGATATATTTTGTTAAGTATCTTCCCGCCTCAAAATCTGATGCGTCAGCTTCTCCGTTTCCTCTATACCCGAAGAGTTCCGCCCAAAAATAACGATGTCTTACCGTGATTGGATTAGCCCTAACCTTAAGAACAGCCTGGGTAATAATTGTATTAGAGGTAAGAGATAAATCGGCAATATTAAATTCGTATAAAGCTCTATATTCCGCAAACTCCCCTATCTCCAGAGGATTAACTAAACTATCATGAGAGTCGTCTCCCAGCCCGTCACGATTATAATCGACTGCTGAATATCCGTTGCCTACCAAGGTAATTGTAGCTGCTTTAGCTTCTTTATTTGTTACCAAGGTAAAGCTTAAAGCTGTGCAAACACCGACAAGGGCGAGTTTGTGGTAAAGATTGTTCATAAAAACTAATTTGCCTTTTATAGTAAACATCTTAACTAAAAAGCTTACTCAGTAATCAAATTACCTGAATACCCGCTCGCGTTACTTAAAAAACCATAATTCTTTATTTAACTTATTCAATCTTGACCAGAAAGTTATGTGCGTAAATGCTGTAGAAAGCAGGTAACGATCGCCATTACCAAAACAGAACCGCTGCGACCATCGCCTCACACCGCATCGTCCACCCACCCGCACTCGGCGCAATCCCAATGCACCGGCGGTGTTTCGTACTTGGGGTAAGTCATTTCGCACCGGGGACACCGGCCGGTAAACAGCGGGTGCGTATCCAAAAGTTCTAGCTGCTGTTGCCAAGTCCACCGCTGCCTCGGTTGCAGGATTAACTCGCCGTTGTAGTAGGTCGCGCCCTCGGGTTCCCACAATTCCTCCAATGCGGCGTTGGGGTCTTCTCGAAAGTCTAAGCAAGTATCGCTGTTGGGGCCTGCGGGATGCACGGCACAGATGAGGTGTGGGTTGCGGGCGTACAAGAGGCAGCGATCGCATTCGGGGAGTTTGGGCATGGCGGGTTAGGTTTTGGTTTTGGTTTGGGTTTAGTTTGCCTCAATTAGAGTGTTGGCGATCGCAAATGGCGTTGTGTAGCTTAAACTTGCGTAATTGGGCGTAGCTTGTTGCCGAAAGAAAGTGCCAGACTACAAACAGCAATGAGGGCATCATCTTAAGGCATTGAGGAGGGCACGATGAGCTTCACAGGATTGGGCATTCAAGAATTATTGTATGATGAGCGAGCGCAAATTCTCGCCATTGCTAAAAAGCATGGAGTCTACGAAAATAGTTAAACATAATACATTTAACACACCTTAAACTATGTCCTTGCAAGATGAGATTGATAAAATAAGGCAACAAATTAGGACTGATAGCTACTCAATGTCTATTGGAGAGTGGATCAGCCTTTATGAGAGGAGTGATATTGATATTAATCCAGATTTTCAGAGATATTTCCGTTGGTCAGAACATCAAAAATCAACCTTCATAGAATCAATATTGGTAGGTATACCTATTCCACCAATTTTTGTGAGTCAAAGAGATGACGGTGTTTGGGATGTTGTAGATGGTGTTCAAAGACTATCCACAATATATGAATTTGTCGGTATTTTGAAAAAAGATAAATCAGAAAATAATGCACATCCAGTAGCTTTGCTAAAAACCACATACTTAGCTTCTTTAGAAGGTAAAAAGTGGGACGATCCCAACGATCGAGATAATTCTTTCACTCCAACACAGCGTTTATTGATTAAGCGCTCAAAAATTGCTGTCAATATTGTTGAGAAAGAAAGTGACAAAATGATTAAATATGAGCTATTTCAGCGACTGAACACAGGAGGCTCGGTTAGCCGAGCTACAACCGGAAGAGTCTCCGATTGAAAATACCGTTTAGGTTGACATACTGTTTTTTTTTGAAGACGCAACTTCAAACTACTTCGCAGTACAGGGTATAGTTTGCTCCTGCAAGCCGCAATAAGTGTGGTAGTTAGTGCATACCGTCATGTAAGAGCGAGTCTCCATCAGCCGTCATTTCTGATAGAAATGTCAGGGGATTGCTCATATCATCCGCGAAACCAAGGATGGCGCGGTCTCGATGCTCGTAAATTAAATCTCTCTGAGCGTCAAACAAGAAAGTTGCGCCTCGTTGAGTGAGATAAGCAGCATTTGGAACATAGGTTTTCCAATTACTCAACACTTCTGTCATATTCCGCAGCCGCAAGGTTGCCAGTTCAAACGGACGCTGGAAACCCTTACCGCCAGCCCACCGGAAGGTGGAGCCTTTGAGGGGGGGAAGAGGAAAAGCTTTGATAACTTCGTCATCATCAATTAATTGAGGTGCTTTTGCGTCGCCTCGATACCCTCGAAATACTTCTGCCAAAGTGCCGGGGCTACCAATTCCCGCACACATGAACAATAGATTGACGTAAGCATTCATCGCAGCCGATAAACCGGGTACTTGTAAGGATAAACCTGGATACAGATCAAGTTTTTGGTGCAGTTGGGCGGTGGGATCTACAAACAAACAATCGCTAGGAAATCCTGTATAACCACAGAATCGCTCACCGGCGGTGCGATCGCCAATTCCCACAGCTCGAATTGCTATCCGTTGCGATTCAAGTCGATCGTCCCGTCGCAGCCACCAAGCATATTCAAGGCTGTCGAAATCTCCCAATTGTGGCAACAGCAGCACCAATTGCCTCTCCTGATGATTCGCAACCGCTCAAGATGGGTAAAACGGCTCCATCGCTCACCCGTTGGCGTTCGGTTTGGCTCAAGATGTATACTTGCAAGCTGCTTCCCACGCTGCCGTTAAAACAGCCCATTGTTCTGGTGTCTCGGGTTTTTGTTGCAGAGCGGGTGATGAAATTGGTTTTGATGCGGGCTTTTGTTGCATCCACTCCAAACCTGACCAGTTGTAGTTCAAGCGCGGTATTATAAAACTTCATTAAGATTGTAAGCATCAATAGACAATGGTAGTATCATATAGTCAAGAGAGCCAACTGAGAGAATTATGACTATCGTTTAAAAATGGAGAGTCTGAATGCAACTAGCAGAAAGACACATCATTAAATCCACCGAGAATCGTTTTGTGGAAATTGACGAATTAGCCTTTAAATCGAAAAATTTGTACAACGCGGCTAACTACGTTATCCGTCAGAGTTTTATCTATGGATGGGGTTACATTAATTACAACGAAATGAACCGTTTGATGAAGTCTCATCAAGCATATAAGGCTTTGCCTGCTAAAGTAAGCCAGCAAATCTTGATGATGTTAGATAAGAATTGGAAATCGTTTTTTGAAGCGGTTAAAGCTTATAAAGCCGACTCTTCTAAATTCACGGGTCGCCCAAAGTTACCTAAATACAAGGATAAGGTTAAAGGTCGAAACCTTCTCGTTTATACGATTCAGGCGATTAGTAGCAAGCAGTTGAGAAACGGAATTATCAAGCTTTCCGGTACTGAACTATCAATTAAAACTAAAGTCAGCCCTGACCGAATTTGTCAAGTTAGGTTAGTTCCGAAATGTGATTCTTATGTAATTGAGGTAATCTACAATGCTTGTACTGAGCGTAGTCGAAGTGAGCCGGAGTCCGCCGCTCCCGACAACGACTTTGTAGCCGGTATTGATTTGGGACTGAATAATTTAGTGGCGTTAACTTCAAATCGACCGGGATTTATCCCGCTGTTGATTAACGGACGACCATTGAAATCGATTAATCAGTTCTATAACAAACGCAAAGCCGAGTTACAATCTCAGTTAAAAGGAAGTCGCAAGAGTTCACCTCGCATTCAACGCTTAACGCGCTGTCGCAACCAAAAAGTTGATAATTACTTGCATCATACCAGTCGGCTAATAGTCGCTCTTTTAGTCGCCAAACAAATTGGGACGTTAGTAATTGGCAAGAATGCACAATGGAAAAGCGAAATTGACCTAGGAAAGCAAACCAACCAAAACTTTGTCAGTGTTCCTCATGCTCGACTGATTGAAATGCTGGAATACAAGGCTCGATTGGTTGGCATTAAGGTGCTACAGCAAGAAGAATCTTATACCTCGAAGTCGAGCTTCCTGAGTCTAGATCCGATTCCTGTGTACGGGCATACTGGCGCTTCGGATGTCACGTTTAGTGGGAAGCGAATTAAGAGAGGATTGTACAAAACATCAGCCGGTCAATTGATTAACGCCGATGTTAATGGGTCTTATAATATTTTGAGAAAAGCAGTCCCAAATGCCTTCGGCAATGGGATAGAGAGCTGCGTAGCTCAGCCGAGGCGGGTTAATCCGCTCGAAGTGAAAGCGAAAGGGGAGGGACTTCATGCCTCCCATGTCATATAATAGATGACTATACTTTTACCAGCTATAGTTACTGCTGGCGAGGATATCGGTTCTAGCTCCTGCGGAGCCACTGCGCTAATGCGAGCGCTCAAACCGGGCGCAATTTGGCACTCAGTCCGTAAGTTTTAACAGCGATTATGACTAACATAACTAGGTCAACTTACCTTATATTATGACAGATCAAACACAACCACCAAGTAAAATGCCACAGGAGGCACAAGAAGTCGATACTAAAGAGAATTCGGATATAAAAACAAAAACTCATACAATCTCGTCCCGACTGCTCAAAGCGATTCAAGCCCCGACCCCCAGTGAACTCCTTGCCAAGGCAAATTACATGAATCGCAAGCATGAACCGGGGAGCATTGATTTTACTGAGGGTGACGCTCACGAACTGCCCCCACCAGGCTTTGTAGAAGCCCTTCAGCGCTGGAGCATTCCCCAAAATGAGAGTTGGTTCGGTTACAAAGACAACCTTCCACAAGCACGAGTCACTGTGTCAGAAGGTCTGAAAATGCAACGCGGGATCGAGATCGCACCTGAAGATATTTTCCTGACCAACGGTAGTCTGATTAGTCTGACTATTTGTCTTCAGATGCTGACCGAAATAGGAGACGAGGTGATTATCATCACCCCACCTTGGCTAAACTACAGGCGGATGATTCATGTTGCTGGTGCAGTTCCGGTTGGCGTTGCAGTTAATCCAACTACTTTTGATTTGGATCTAGATGCGATCGCGGTTGCCATAACTGAACGTACCAGAGCGATCGTGATCAATTCACCCCACAACCCCACAGGCAAGATTTTTCCAGCAACAACCCTACAACAATTAGCAAATCTGCTCACCAACGCCTCTCATCGCTACGGTAAACCCATCTACCTGATTTCCGATGAAACCTTCAGCCGCATTGTGTTCGATGGGCAAACTTGTCCGAGTCCCACCCAGTTCTACCCGTTTTCCTTCCTCATCTATGGTTACAGTAAGGTCTGGATGGCTCCCGGTCAACGCATCGGCTATATTGCCTTGCCATCCACAATGCCTGAACGGGAATCAATACGGCGCATAATTCGTACACTGCAAGGCAGCCCCTTTGGTTGGTGTTTCCCCAGTGCATTGATGCAATATGCCCTCGTTGACTTGGACCAACTCACCATCGATATGTCGCATCTACAACGCAAACGCGATTGGATGGTGAAGGCACTCCAGGAAATGGGTTACAAGTTACAAATACCTGAAGGGACATTCTTTTTGTTAGTAAAGTCACCTTGGTCAGACGATTGTGCTTTTGCCGAATTGCTAGCTCGCCACGGTGTTTTTGTCTTCCCTGGGACGCTCCAGGAAATACCGGGTTATTTCCGAATTTCTCTGACTGCCAACCAAGACATGATTTCCCGTGCCCTGCCGAAATTTCAAGCAGCTATAGAACACGCTACTGCCAAAGCATTTGGTGGAGTTTAGTCTGAAGTTTTTTTACCAACATCAAACGGTAATACAGCATTATAAAATACTAGAGGCATTTTGATGGCGACTTACAATAATATTCTGGAAGCGGTTGGCAGGACTCCTCTGATTAAACTTAATAGTATTAGTCAAGGAATTCAATCAACAATTTATAGCAAGGTAGAATACCTTAATCCGGGTGGTAGTACGAAAGATAGAATAGCTCTGTCCATGATTGAAGCCGCAGAAAAAGCAGGGAAACTGCAACCCGGTGGGACAATAATTGAGGCAACAGCAGGAAATACGGGAGTTGGTCTGGCGCTAATCGCTGCGATTAAAAAATATCGCTGCATATTTGTAATGCCGGATAAAATGAGCCAGGATAAAATTAACTTACTTAAAGCTTATGGAGCAGAAGTAGTAATTACGCCGACCTCAGTTCCGCCTGACTCTCCAGAAAGTTTCAACGGTGTAGCAGAAAGACTTACTAAAGAAATATCAGGAGCTTATAGACCGAATCAATTTGCTAATCCTAATAATCCGTTAGCCCATTACTTAACGACTGGACCCGAGATTTGGTCAGATAGTAATGGGAAAGTTGATGTTTTTGTCGCCGCGATGGGAACAGGCGGCACAATTTCAGGAGTTGGCAAATATCTGAAAGAACAAAATCAAAATATAGTAATTGTTGGTGCAGATCCAGAAGGTTCAATCTTTTCTGGTGACACCCCCAAACTTTACAAGGTTGAGGGAATTGGTGAAGATTTTATTCCGAAGACGTTTAACCGCCAAGTAATAGATGAAATGGTGAGAGTTAGCGATCGCGAGTCTTTTAATATGGCTCGCCGTCTAGCGCGAGAAGAAGGTTTATTGGTGGGAGGCTCTTGCGGCACAGCAGTAGCAGCAGCCCTTAAATATGCAGCCAGATTATCAGAACCCAAACAGATTGTAGTGCTGTTACCAGATACAGGAAGAAACTACATAAATAAAATCTATTCTGATAGCTGGATGCAGGAAAATGGTTTTTGGGAAGAACCAACAAAAAAAACAATAAAACTTCAAGATATACTTGCCCAAAAACAAGATTTTCGCTCACTCGTTTCTGTGAATTCTCAGGACACATTGAGTCAAGTCATAGAAGTTATGCAAAAATTGAATATCTCACAAGTTCCAGTTATTGAGAACCATCACATCATTGGCAGTTTAAATGAAGCAGCTTTAATGAAACTACTGCATGAAGGGATTAATCTTTCTCACCAAAAAGTTGCGCCTGTTATGAGTAAACCTTTACCGACTTTAGATGAGAAAGTTGATATTTCCGAAGCTTATAGAGTTCTTCTATCAGGAACTAATGGTATTATAGTTGAGCAAAATAGTATTCCTGTAGGATTAATTACCCGAACTGATTTAATCAAATATTGGGCAAGCCAAACGGAGCGTCTGAATTATGAATGATAAATAGTTTTATCCCCTAAAAATATAGTTAAGTATAATGAATGATTTAGTTTTTTTAGCTGCTCATCAATTAGCAAAAGCAATCCGCGTTCGCCAAGTCTCTTCAACAGAAGTAATAGAAGCTTATTTGAGTCAGATTGCTCAATACAACCCAGGACTAAATGCGATTGTGACTCTGGATGCGGAAAATGCGATCGCGCAGTCGAAAGCGGCAGATCGAGCATTAGCTCTAGGACAAAATTGGGGGCCCTTACATGGAGTCCCCGTAACTATCAAAGACACCCTCGAAACCAAAGGATTACGCACAACCAGCAGTTATCAACCCTTAGCTAATTATATCCCAAAGCAAGATGCTACCGCCGTCGCTCGACTGCGCGCTGCTGGAGCAATTATTTTGGGCAAGACGAATACACCACAACTAGCTGATAACTTTCAGACCAACAGTCCTCTGTTTGGTAGAACAAACAACCCCTGGAACCATGAATATACGCCAGGCGGCAGCACTGGGGGTGGGGCGAGTGCTATAGCTGCGGGGTTATCCCCTCTTGAACTTGGTAGTGATATTGGTGGATCTATCCGCGTCCCCTCTCACTTCTGTGGCATTTTCGGCTTGAAACCAACCCAGAATCGCGTATCAACATTTGGACATATTCCAGAATTACCAGGAGCGCCTAAAACTATCCACCGCTTACAAACAATAGGGCCTCTTGCCCGCTCTGTAGAAGACTTGCGATTGTGTCTGTCACTAATTCAAGAGCCAGACCCCCGCCAGCCAGAATTAATACCGATATCCACACAAGTTAACCCAGCAACCACGCTACAATCGTGGCGCTACGCTTGGACAGAAGGTTTTGGTGAGATTCCAGCCACAGCTCAAACCTCATCTGCTCTAGAAAAATTAGCATCATCCCTAACAGATCTAGGATGCTGTGTAGAGCAACACAACGAACCGCCAAATTTTGATAGCAATGCGGTACGCGATACTTACCTCAATATTTATAATTTTGAATTGGGTTTATCCCAACCAGACTTGACGCAGATTCAACAGCAACAACGATATGTCACCGCCCTCATTGAGCGCGATATTCTGATTGCCAATATCGAAAATTTTTTATCTAATTGGGATGCTTGGCTGTGTCCAGTGGTACCAGTGCCTGCATTCACCCACCGTCAGCCAGGAGAACCCATTGAGGTGGATGGTCGCGAGTTCTCTTATTTGACAACAATAGGTGCTTACGTAACAATTTTCAATTTAACTGGCAACCCTGCTGTAGTGCTGCCCTTTACACAATCACAAGAAGGACTACCCATCGGCGTGCAAGTGGTGGGACGGCGTGGAAGCGATCTGAAACTGCTAGAGATGGCGGAAAAGTTAACTCAAGTAACTGGTTTTTTTCAACGCCCACCTGGGTATTAGAAATGTCATTTGTTATTGGTGTCGGGCATCTGGTGGCAGAAGCAATGACCGAGAGCCATCAGACCAATCCTGATGAATCAACCCTTTTTTAGATGGAAAAACTCCCGCTACTCGTGCTGTTCAAAAGGAAGTTTCAAGTCTTCAATAACAGAGCGAATTGCACGCCAAAGCACGATGCCCTTCTTTGCTGTATCCAAAGGAAGTACCCCACACATTGAGAACTGCTGTAATTTGATAAACAGAATTTGGTTCTCTAAAAAATGCGATTAAAGTGGTTAAGTGTGTGGCCTTCCGGCGCGTTTTGGGTGTTTGTTGGGGGATTGGTCGGCTGCACTTTCAAGTGGGTTTTCGAGCAAGCTGTTGCCCGCAACTGATAAATTTATTAAATTATTCTGTCAAACCGTAGATTAATGTTGTGGCGTTGTTTTATGCTGCTGATTTGAATTCTTTCGTTTCAGCCATCCTCCCAAACCTAGAGCCATAGCTGACCCGAGGATTGTGGTCGGTTCAGGCACAGGCACGCAATCCTCGGCAGTTTCAACTATCAGCCTTGGTTGGATGCCGGGAGCATAAGTATTTTTTAGGGCGAGGCCACCAAAGTTCAAGGCGCGAATGCCAAAACCAGCAAAAGCATCGCGGTTGCTAACTCGCCCATTAACAAACGGCGTCACGTCAAAGCTAAGAATATCACCGGGAGATGAGGATGAAACATCTACAGAACTTAAGAATACTCCCCTCTCAAAATCAGATGCTTCGACTGTTCCGTTTCCTACATAGCCGAAGATGCCCAGACTACCAGGGTTGGTATAGTTGTCAACCCCAAGACCAGTGACTAAAAAACTGTTAATTTCAGCCTGAAGAACAGCACTGCTAATAACTGTATTAGGGGCAAGAGAAAAACTGCCGATATTGAATTCTGCAAACTCTGCTGCTTCACCAAGCGTTCCCTTCACAACAGTATCAAAATTCCTAGGGAAAACTTCATCTCCCAGTCCGTCAAAGCTATTACCAAAGTAGCTAAAATCTATGACTTCAAAGGTGACAGTAGGTGCAAAGGTAAACGAAGCTGCTTTAGCTTCGGGACTTGCTCCCAGGGCAAAACCTATAGCGGTGCCAACAGAAACAACTGCGACTTTGTAATATAGATTGTTCATAAAAACTAAATTGCTTGTTATCGTAAACAACTGGACTGGAAAGCTCACTCAGTAATTAAATTACCTAAATATTAGCTAGCTTGCTTAAAAAACCATAATTCTTTATTTAACTTATTCAAACTTGACCGTAAAGTTAGGATCATAAATGCTCTAGAGAGCAAGTAACGATCGCCATTATCAAAACAGAATCGCTGCGAACCATCACCTCACACCGAATCATCCATCCACCCGCACTCCAGGCAATCCCAATGAACCGGGGGCGTTTCATATTGGGGATAAGTCATTTCACACCGGGGACACCGACCGGTAAACAGTGGGTGCGTGTCCAGCAGCTCTAACTGTTGCTCTGGCGTCCACCGCTGCCTCGGTTGCAGGATAAGTTCGCCGTTGTAATAGCTCGCGCCTGCGGGTTCCCACAGTTCCTCCAATGCGGTGTTGGGGTCTTCTCGAAAGTCGGAGCAAGTGTCGGTGTTGGGGCCTGCGGGATGAACGGCACAGACTAAGTGTGGGTTGCGGGCATAGAGGAGACAGTGATCGCATTCGGCGAGTTTGGGCATGGCGGGTCTGTGGGGTTTTGGTTTGGGTTTAGTTTCTCCCAAAATTGGGGTTGGTAAGAAATTGTTACTTTTTACTTTTGATAGCTTTTGCTACCTCATTTATGGATGTTTGGAGTTGCTTAACTTCTTTGGTAATATCTTTAAGTTCTTTCTCAATGCGGTCATATCCGTTGTCCGAACTGAGGTTGGGTCCCAATTGGCGTTCGATATCAACTTCAAAACTATTCTGATACGTGCGGTTTGCAATATCAGAATAAGTCAGGTTTATATCGAATGAGGGGAACTCTGGCCTGTGAAGCATTATCAAAGCGATATCAAAAAACAAAGGAAATTGCTCTGAAATAATAGGAACCTGTAGAGAAATTCTTTCATCCAAGCGTGAAGTAAATCCATTTAGCGGCGTGTCAGATTCAACCGAAACATTAATCGCAGAGGCCGCGTTCAACGCAACGATACCGAGTTGAATGACTTTGCTATTTCCCGGCTTGAGGCGGACAATGTGGCCCAGTAACGGTGTTCTCAATCCCCGCCGAGCATGAATGGCTTCGACAATAAAATGACCGGCCGGAACAGTATGCGCTCCCGCCCTAATGTAGTAACGGTTGTCGTGAGCCACTAGCCAAGCCTATTTCACTGTCGCCAAAGCCAATTAGAAATACTCCTTTTCCAGATTCAATATTAAGACCACAGCCACTATTTTCAATACTGTGTACCGCATAAGCAGATTTAGGTGTCACCTGTGAAATTGCCCGATCGATCCAATCCCGTCGCGACTGCCGACCCATGCTAACTATCAGTTGGGAAGTCCCTCGGTATATTTAAAGGGGATCAATCTGAGCGCGGCGAAGTACCCCGAATAAATTACCGCAGGGATGTTTAGAAGCGTCGGATGGAGGTACGGAAGCCGACAATTAGACTTTGCAAGTACCTTAAAGTTTGATGTAGTTTATAAACATTATATTAGAAAAATGGTACATTAAGGTAGGTCGAAAAAAGGAAGTTTCCAATGCAACTGACATACAAATACCGCCTCAAACCCACCAAAGCCCAATTAGCAACAATTGTGGCTCATTTAGAACTCTGCCGCCGACAATATAACTACCGTCTCGGCGAAAGATTTAGGTGGTGGGAATCCACGAGAACACCTATCAACGCCTGCCCATTGATTGTTTCGATAGTCCCTGTTGAGGAGATTTATCAAAATATTCCCTTGACTAGAGTGCAAACCAGGGATGGTAGAAAAAAGGATGAGTCAGGCAATCCTTTGACGAGGAAAGGTGATGTTTTCTCGAATATTGAAGGCGGATATGTACAGTGGCAAACTATACAACTTGCCGACCTGAAAAACACTAAAAAGCTATTTCCTGATTATAAAGTGTTGGATTCTCAGGTTTTGCAGGATGTTGTAAACAGAGTGGAAACTTCCTTTTCAAACTTTACCACGCCCGATAAAAACGGCAACCGTAGGGGCAAACCTAAATTCAAAGGGTTTCACTACTACAAATCTTTCACTTATCCTCAATTAGACAACTTAGATATTATCAAGGATGAGCAAAATAGGATTTGTATTAGTCTGGCGAAAATAGGTCAAGTACCGATGGTTTTTCATCGCCCAATACCAACAGGTTTTAAGGTCAAGACGGGTAGTATTATCAGAGAAACGGATGGATGGTATATTTCCCTGACGCTAGAAGATAAAACGGTTCCCGTAACGGTTGCAGAAATTCAACCGACTGAAGAGAATGCTGTTGGTATTGACTTGGGAATCACCAATTACATTTATCTTTCCAATGGTGAAAGAGTTGAAAATCCCAGATTTTTGAGGAAGTCGGCTCAGAAGTTGGCAAGACTTCAAGCGAAGCTGGCTAGTCGGCTTAAGGGTTCTAAGCCTTGGAAAATAATCAAGGATAAGATTTCTAAACTTCACCAGTTTATAGCTAGAGCTAGACTAGATTTTCAATTCAAAACGGCACATGAGTTATTCGGCAAATGTGATGTTTTAGTTGTTGAAGATTTGAGTATCAAAAATCTGACTAGACGCGCCAAGCCCAAGACTGATATTGAGAATGGTAATTTAGTTTACTTGCCGAACGGCCAGTCAGCTAAAAGTGGATTGAATAAATCCATGCTTGATGCTGCTCATGGGCAATTCGCTAGCGTCCTAAAATATATCGCATGGAAACTAGGTAAAAGCGTTCTGTTTGTCGATCCAAAAGGAACTTCTCAACATTGCTGGAATTGCCTCAATAAAGTCCCAAAAGAATTGTCGGAACGATGGCATTCTTGTCAATGTGGGGAATCTTTGGATCGAGATGAAAATTCAGCTAAGCTTATAAAAAAGATTGGTCTGAGTTACGAAAGTGGCGGGGGAACTCCGTCACTCAAAAAAGCCTTTGAACAAAAGGAAAAAGAAGCCTGCGGTCTAACGGTACTCCATTGACCGTCAGGTTCGTTCACTTGCACTGCTTTTGTACTCGTGTCGGTCATCTTCGGCATCAGGAAGAAACTCAGATAAATCTTGGTCAGAAAGTGCGCGAATATCGTTGGGCTTTGTGGGGTCAAACATTCAAGGTACTTTGAGGATAAAATGAACAAATTCAACTCTCCTAGCGCAGTTGCAGGAGCGATCGCAATGCCGGTTAGTTAATCCCTTCTGGGTAGTACAAATCGTCACCGGGCAATCTCCTATCGATAACGTCTTGTCGATTCTCAAACAGAAGTGACTCAAAGGATTTACCAAACCGTACATTGTACTCTCTTTCAGTACGCTTGATGCTGAATGCCACGTCAGCTCGCCGTTCGATGGATTCTGCCATGCTGGCTTGTACTAAAGCTTGAGCTTTCACGTTGCCTTTGCCTTTGGTTGCTTCATGTAACCAATATGCTGTAGCTAACGGAATGGGAATAGGCTTGATTAATTGAGCGTTATCTGCCACTGGAATACTTTGAGCTTGTGTAAAATTATATCCGTTGAAAGGCAGAGCTAAAGCTGATTTTCCAGTGATAAACCGGGTTAATGCGCTACCCTTTTTATCCACCGCATTCATAACTCCAATCGCATCGACTTTGTAACCGCCGTCGGGGAGCTGATAAACCTGAAGCCCAATTGTACCTAAAAGGATGGTGGCAGAAATAGCTTTAACTGTCATTTGGTAGTTTAAATAAATTACAATTATTAGATACTAGCCAGTGTTTGACTAATTAGTTAATTATATTTACGAGCAAAGAATATAAGAGACGGACTACCGAACCCAGCACGTACGGTTTACTCTACATAGAACAATCCACCGTAGAGAGCGATGACGCAAGAAGCTGGCGTTAGTTGTTCGCTTGTCGCAGAACTTCGACATTCAACTCTAATTTTTTTCTCAACCACTGGAACTTCCCTCAAAAAAGTCCTGAGCTATACCGCCTCTTCCTAATTGAATTTCGCAAGCAATCGCCATTAGTTGCAATTATTTTTCCCTTCCAGAAGCGTGTAGTTTCAATCTTTGGCAAGAGATTGAGAATATTTTGCTTCAACTCGATCCATATTTGCTCTTTTGTGGATTACCGAGCCTTTCTTAAGGCAAGCTTCTGTTATAAAAAATCGGTGAGTCGCTGATTTATAGGCATGGTATTTGGTATACATTTGTGTTAACCTTCAGCTAAGATCGATTTTGAGTCACATCCTTTTCCTTCCGCCACCAATCGCCTCAACCTCAACATCATTCAGCACTTTGACTTCCATCTCATACAAATCATTCAGCACAGCTTTGACATTCGGAAACGCAAAATACTCCGTCAGTTTCCCAATGCGGTAATTAAACGCTTTGTACCGGTGTTTGAAGTACAGCTCGACATTTCCCCGATGTTCCCACAATCCCAGCAAGTTAACGGCGACATCGGAGTAATGCGCCCTCACATCTCGCTGCACCTCGGCGATTCTCTCTTCAATCTGACGAGTCGTAATGCCAATTTTATAGAACGTTTGACCGTCAGCTTTCACATCAAGGAAATAGAGCGAGTTCACCAAAATCCGACGAAGCTGCGCTCGATAAATTAGCAAGTCAGCCCGCCGTTCTTCCAAACAAGATAAACCCGCAGATAAAGCAATCTCTACAGAGCCTTCCAACGAAGCCAGCTCCGACAGCAGCAAAGGTTCTTGGACTTGGTTGAACAACACCAGGGGAAGCGCACCCACTGGGATTTTACCGAGATGTGTGAATTGATAAGTGCCATCGCCCTCCGACTCTAGCAATCCTTTCAACTGCCATCGAAAGTTTACCAAGTCTCTGGGAATGCCGTAATTTTGTGCGCCGTACTCTTTCCACAGCACCTTCAATTGCTCCAATTCCTCACCCTTAAGCTGGATGGTGAAATTATCATAGAGAGGCAGCGATGGAAATGCTTTGGTTTTAATCCGCTGCGAAACTGGCTTGCAAGTTTCCTCAGTGTGCGCGAAGTGATGTTCTTTCACCGAACCCTTTTTTGCTGTCAATCCACCGCCGCAGTAAAGACAAGCGAGGTTAGTTTTTCCGCGCACAACTTCATCAATGCCCGCCAGTTCTCCGCTGGGAGCAACGCCGTATTTTAGCCACATCGCCTTTCAATTCTCCTAAAA
>JANNOR010000160.1:0-2177 GCA_031399265.1 Cyanobacteria bacterium SOY_34_metabat_3
GATCCGGATCTCTAATTAACTTGCGTATCAAGAGTATTATCGCAGAATCAGGTGCTTTTTGTCACAAATCTACTAAAAATAGAGCGAAAACATGATCGAACAGCAATTAACGAAAGTTTTGGCGACAACAGCGATCGCCCTCAGCGTTCTGACAGTTGCACAGGAACCGAGTTACGGTCGGCCGACTTCGGGGGAAAGCGGATTTTGGTGTAGCAGCAGATCGAGCAGTGCGCCCGTGACAATGTACCAAAATCCTCAAGGTGCGATCGAGCCTTGGATTGAGTGGACTTCGGATTATTTCTCAGGTTCAGGCTACGATCCGGCAACTCGGTGTCAATTAGTCAGCCAACGCCTGGAAACCTACCGTCGCAATCGAATGCTCAAGTACATTACCGTCGGCCAGATGAACGGTCAAAACGTCATTTGTACAGCGAATCAAGTCAATGGTCTGTGCCAAAATTTGATTTATACCCTCAGACCCGGTCAAGATCCGATCGGCTCTTTGTATAATTTGTTAGCTTGGCGCCAAGGACAGGTCGGGATGCCCTCTACGGAAGAAAGCAGTAATATTCCTTACATTGACGTGAGAAAAAAGCTAGGGGAAAACACGGAAGAAGAGGCGCAGTTGCCCCCTTTTTTCCGATCGCCCGAACGGACGATCTAGTTGGGCGATTTTCAATTCCATCCCCAATTCCGGGGGTTGAGGTGGAAAATTTAGCGCGTCAAACAGCGGTACGCATCCTGACGGCGAAATCTTCGGGTTCTGGGACGATCGTCGATCGGCAGGGGCAAACCTATACGGTGCTCACTAACTGGCACGTTGTGGCTTTCGACCGGGGCGATTCCCTACGGGATAGCTACGCTTCACGGACAATTGTCACGGGCGACGGCCTGCATCACAGACCGCTGGGAGTTCCGAGGCGGCTGGGCGATACCGATTTGGCGATCGTTCAGTTTCGGGTCAATGTTGAGTATAAAGTAGCCCCAATTAGCGGGCGATCGGCAGCGGTGGGAGAGCCGCTGCTCGCGGCCGGATTTCCTGCAGGTGCTGCGGTTTTGGCAGTGGCGCGGGGGTTCGTAGAGCTGCTACTGCCGAAATCTTTACCTCAAGGCTATAGCTTGGGCTATACAAATGAGGTTAAAATTGGCATGAGCGGCGGCCCGATTTTTAATGCCGAAGGTTTATTAGTTGGGATTAACGGTCGAGGCAAGTATCGAGATCCCGGTTTTGGCGTCTATGCTTTTGAAGATGGAAGTGAACCGACACCGGAACTATTGGAAAAGATGGTTAAATCCAGTTGGGGAATTCCGATCAGTACATATTTGCAGTTCGCCTCGTCTCATGTAGGGAGTTAGTGATGAATGTGTGGGGTTTGCGGTTTGACGCGCTGACAATCATCTTGACAGGTGCAGTAACGGTGGCGGCGGTTGTGGGCCAACAATATGCTGCTTGTGCCAAAACAGCCCAAGAAGTTGCCCAGCTCGCGATGTTAACAACGGTTGAGGTCAACAATACGCTGGGTTTTTCTGGTGGTGGCTCGGGAGTAATTATTGCTAAACAGGGCAATATTTACACTGTTCTGACAGCCAACCACGTAGTGGCAAGTCTCGCCCAAGAATACAGCATTCGCACTCATTTGGAAAAAAATTATAAGGCAATCAGAATACAGCGCCTGCCGAAAAATGACCGGGATATAGACTTGGCTTTGGTACAGTTTCAGAGCCGAGAATCGTATCCAGCAGCGCCAATGGGGGAGTCGGAACGTGCTGTGGTCGGTTCGACTATTTACGTTGCTGGCTATCCGCTGCCCATCGCTGCTGAATCCGAAAGAAAACTGGAGTTTACTGCTGGTATTATCTCTTCTCGCCTCGGGCGCGCATCGTCGGGCTACGGACTGCGCTATCAAGCTGTCACCAGACGCGGCATGAGCGGCGGGCCTGTATTTGATGTTGATGGCAGAGTTGTGGGAATTCACGGTCGAGGAGATACTGTCGGCACTGTTACGAGCCAGTGGAACGGTCAGACTGAGGAGATTAAAACCGGGTTGAATGCAGCAATCCCGATCGATGCTTTTACGGCGTTGCTATCACAAAATAAGCGTAACGGGTTTGATATTCTCAGCAATATTTCTATCAGCCGCATCTCTAGCCAAAGTCAACCAAATGTCAGGCCCGGA
>JANNOR010000179.1:0-8577 GCA_031399265.1 Cyanobacteria bacterium SOY_34_metabat_3
TCGCCTTTCCACGCTTCTTGTGCTTGCAGTTTTTGGGCGCGCACAATTTCCGGTTCCCGTTCAGCCTGAATCCGCGATAATACTAAATCAATATCCCCGAAATTAGCCCCAGATTTCAATAAAGGTACAAGGTGATTTGCCGCTACAATCGCATCGCGAAAAGCCATATTAATTCCTTGAGCGCGCACCGGAGACATCGGATGTGCAGCATCCCCCAAAAGTATAATTCCAGGCCGATGCCAGCGCGGACAGCGACCAACTACGACAGACAATCGCATCGGAGATTCGATCGTCTCTTGAGAGTTGCGAAAATGCTCTGCCATCCATCTAGGCGATAGGGACGCGAAAGTTTCGGTCCAATTTGTCTGTTTCCAGTCAGTTTTATCATCTGCCGCTAACACCCAAGCCAGATGCAGTTTGCCATCTTCTGCACCGTGAAAGACACTGAAGCCGCTACCATTATTCAAGATGGAATAAAAGACATTATCCGCCACAAACCGAGGATGAGCGGCAAGCTTAAACCACAAAACATCAATACTTTTTTTCTGTGTTACTAATTCTAATCCCGCACGTTGTCGTACAATCGAATTTTTACCATCTGTACCGATGACAAGTGCAGCCAAAATCTCTCGCCCGTCTGCTAGTTTGACACCGGAAGAGCGATCGCCATTATACAGTAAATCTTTGACCGGAACACCTGAGATAAATTCAAACTCTGGATGCAACTGAGCTTCTGCAATTAGTGCTTCGAGTAAAGGTGGCTGCGAAACAAGCGTACAAGGTTGATTTGAACCCATTGGCTCATCGGCTCGAAACAGTAGTCGATCGCCCACAATGAACTCCCAGGCATCGATTTGTCGGTGCGGCACACTTTCCAGCATTGGAGACAGGCCCATTTGGGCGATCGCATCCAATCCACTCGGCATCAATCCTTCACCGCGAAACACTCGGTAGGAATCTTTTGCCGCCTCAATTAATGTTGTGCGAATACCTCGTTTTACCAGTAGCAAACTCAGTGCCGCACCAGTTGGCCCCGCTCCCACAATTACAACTTGTGTCATTGAGTATTTTCCATTACTTTTTGCAGATATATAAGATGTGAACAGAGATGCTAAAAAAACACGCAACCTACTAATCACATTTATTTTTGAAGTGCTTGCTGAAAAGTCTTAATCGCATCAACATGATTCACCATATTAATGCAGCGCCCCAATAAATTCAGATCGATTCCTTGCAATTCCTCACTGCTAGAAACCTTTTCATAATGAAGCGCATCGCCTTCTCCCCGCAAATGATAAACCTCTAACAATCCATCTTCCCAGAACCACAATTCAGGAATTTTCAGCCGCTTGTATGCCTCCAGCTTGTTAATACCGCCACTAGAAAACACGATTTCGATCGCCAAATCGGGCAGCCGGCGATCGGGAGCAAGTTTATAAGATTCATCTGCTTCTCGCTTGACTTTTCCGGTTTCACTTTCCAGAGTCATTGAGCCAGTTGGAGTAAAGTCAAACCCCGCCATCAGCAGGTAAAGCTCCAACAATCCAGCAATCCTCTTTTTAACGGTTGCATGGGGTTCTCCAGGCATTAGTTTAATCTCCAAAATTCCATCCAGGAAAGAAAGTCGATATCCTGGACGGTCTAACAATTGTTCAACTGCTTTGAACTCTCTCCAAGTGAGTGCTTCAAACAGTAGGGGTGATTCTTTTTTGGGTGGTGCGATGGTTGCTGCGGTCATTTGATTCTCCAGTTGGTTTCCAGATTAGAAAATATCGGGTTTGGAGAGCGACTTGTTTATTATAACTTTAATAGATAGTTTGAGTTCCATTTTCTTTGTCCTCCAAAATAATTTATTTTAGAGTCCGGATTTTTTAAAGAAGTCTAGGTTCTGGGTATTCTGTTTTTTGATTCATTGCTCACTTATAAATGAGAATTAAATAACTTACAATTTGATGATTATTGTGGGATGGGCGTCCCACCAGTCCTTTCTTGACGGGCGGGACGCCCATCCCACAAACTTGTGTAAATTATTTAATTCTCATTCCTTAGCATAAATTACCTGACTATTTCTGAAAGAACCAGTTTGCCAATTGTTTTCCCAGATTCAAGCAAAGTGTGTGCTTTTGCCAAGTTGATGGCATTAAGTGTTCCCAGATTTTGAGTCACCGTAGTTTTCAAAATTCCTCGATCGACTAAATCTGCAACTTGATTCAATAATTCGTGTTGAGACTGGATATCATCTGTTTCATACATCGACTTAGTAAACATGAATTCCCAAGCAAAAGTTACGCTCTTACTCTTGATTAAGTTCAGATCGAGAGGGTGTTCAGTCCCCACGATCGAACAAATTTTCCCCTGTGGTTTAATGACATCCGCCATGTCTTTGAAATGTCGATCGGTATCGTTAAAACACAGAATATAATCCACTTCTTTGATTGCAATTTTTTTAAGTGATGCTGCAAAGGGTTCCCGATAATCGATGCAATAATTGCTTCCCATTTTTAAACACCAATCAATCGATTCTTTCCTGGATGCAGTAGCAATAACTTGCAGTCCAGCAACCTGTGCAGCCAGTTGAATCGCAATCGAACCCACACCTCCAGCACCGCCAATAATTAGCACTTTACTTACTAGATTTTTAGCAGTTTTGTGCGGTTCAATTGCCAGCCGTTCAAACAAAGCTTCCCAAGCGGTGATTGTTGTCAAAGGAAGTGCAGCGGCTTCTGCAAACGAGAGAGTTGCAGGTTTTTTGCCCACAATCCGTTCATCGACTAACTGATATTCGCTGTTGCTTCCAGGACGAGTGATGCTGCCTGCATAATAGACTTCATCACCTGGTTTGAACAGAGATACTCGATCGCCTACTTGTTCCACAATTCCCGCTGCATCCCAGCCCAGAATGCGCGGTGTTACTAGCTTGTCTTTGACAGATTTTCTGACTTTACAATCTACTGGATTGACGGAAACTGCTTTGACTTTGACAAGCAAATCTCTGTTGCTAGGTTGAGGTTTTTCGAGTTCAATCTCGGCGAAACAGTCTGGATCGCTTGTTGGTTGATATTGATAAATGCCGATCGCTTTCATCAGGAAACTCCACTTTTGTTTAAATTAAGCTAGAAATTGCTGTACTGCTGTTAATTGTGCGCGATCAATTTGCTAATGTTAATAGCAAAATTAATTGCTCGACTTGCAAAAATGAAGCAAAAAGGAAAAAGCTATGCCGAATGCCGAATGTCCAATCCCCAATGCCCATCTCATGCTTGACTGGAATGACTTGCGGTGCGTTTTGACGATCGCCCGATCGGGAAATATTGCAGCGGCGGCTCCGGATCAATATTAAATTACGGCGCAAGAAACGGCACTGCCGTGTCCTCTATATTATTCCAGCGCAGCCGGAATTGATCTGACAAACAGCTAGCGCCCCCAGCTTTAACAAAACTCCTTTCTTAACCTTTGCCACAGGCTATGATTGACGGTTGGCAACCTTTCAAAATTTAAATGCTAAATACACAAACAATAATTTCCAGCCTGTTGTTATTTATCCCAGTTTCGATAGCCGGACACTTTCTGGGCTGGGAACCCTCCACAATCTTCATCACATCGGCTTTAGCCATCATCCCGCTAGCGGCCTGGATGGGTACCGCCACCGAAGAAATCGCCGTCGTCCTCGGCGCAAATTTGGGGGGTTTGCTAAACGCTACCTTCGGAAATGCCACGGAATTAATTATTGGTATCGTCGCCCTCAACGCCGGGCTAATAGATGTGGTCAAAGCCAGCATCACCGGTTCAATTATGAGTAACCTGCTGCTAGTGATGGGATTTGCGATGCTGCTGGGCGGGTTGCGCTACAAAGAACAAGAATTTCAGCCGACTGTCGCCCGGTTGAACGCTTCAGCGATGAACTTAGCCGTGATTGCGATTTTGGTGCCGACGGCAGTTGAGGCCACTTCTGTTGGCATCCCTCCAGAAACTATGCAGAACCTTTCTAGCGCTGTTGCGATAGTTCTGATTATCGTTTACGTGCTGACGCTGCTGTTTTCGATGAAAACCCACAGTTATCTGTACGATGTGGGGGTGGCAGAAAATGAAATGCTCGAAGGACTAGCCGAGAATAACTTAGCACCAGACAGTCCCGACCACAAAGTCAA
The DNA here is from genome assembly GCA_031399265.1 of Cyanobacteria bacterium SOY_34_metabat_3. Classification (GTDB taxonomy): domain Bacteria; phylum Cyanobacteriota; class Cyanobacteriia; order Cyanobacteriales; family Microcoleaceae; genus Microcoleus. The sequence goes on from JANNOR010000179.1 coordinate 4,149, forward strand.
TCTGCCGCTGTGGATTGGGGTGCTGTTGGCTTGTACCCTGATGGTAGCTGTGGAGTCGGAACTGCTAGTGGATACTCTAGAAGAAGCGACGGCGCGCTTGGGGCTGACATCACTGTTTACCGGGGTGATTTTAGTGCCGATTATTGGCAATGCGGCCGAACACACGACGGCGGTGACGGTGGCGATGAAAAATAAAATGGATTTGTCGGTTTCGGTGGCAATGGGTTCTAGCTTGCAAATTGCTTTGTTTGTTGCCCCGGTGTTGGTTTTGGCAGGTTTTGTTCTGGGCAAACCGATGGACTTGAACTTTAACCCGTTTGAACTTGTAGCGGTTGCGGTGTCGGTGCTGATCGCCAATTCTATCAGTTCTGACGGCAACTCTAACTGGCTCGAAGGTACTTTGCTGCTGGCTGCATATGCTGTTTTGGCGCTGGCGTTCTTCTTCCATCCGGTAATTGAGGGGCTTGTTTAGACGGAAGTCATTAGTCATCAGTCATTAGGGAGAGCGAAAATTATCCCGCTGTCCCCGTCTCCCCCTGTGCCCCTCTTCCTTCTTTCTTCGGAAGTGGTCGCGCCGATCGTACAATTGAAATGCGACTGCTCTATCGTTATTAGTTTCGATCTTTTTGTGAATTATTTGCTGTCCTGACGGGGTTTTTGACCTCGATCGCGATATCCGTCACAAACGGCAGAACCTTTGACATCAACGATAAAGTTCGATCGATCCCAACGCCATAGGTTATGGAAAAAGACGGGATGCCGAAAACGAGGGAGACTTAAGTCTCCCTTGATGAAAGCGACTGTTGAAGATTTCAATCCGTGCTCATGAGTCTTGTACTAGGTATGATATGATCGTCATCAGTTGAAAATTGAGTATAACTAGACAGCGTAAAAACTTAACTGGATTGTTGAGTACGCAGTCACACCTAACGGTGTTGCCGTCTAGTAAAGCTCGCATTTTAACAAAAACCGAATTAGATAAGAAAGACCGATCGAGTACGGTAGGGCATACCGGAATTTACGCTTGAGGAGAAGACAGCTCTAAAGCGGCTGGAGCAATCCAGTCGCAAGCAAGTGACTTCGCTGAACCAAGAATCTTATTCATCAAGAATGCCCAGACTGTCAAAGTGAAACTTGATAGAGCAACCTCAATCAGGGTTATGTGGCTTCTGTGAGTTATTGCCTCAATCCTAAATGCCCGAATCCCTCCGATCCAGCCAACTCTGGCAAATCCGCGTGTATTCACTGCGGGTCTGAACTTTTGTTGGAAGGTCGATATCGGCTAGTCGCACCTCTCGGAGGCGGCGGCTTTGGTAGAACATTTGAAGTGGACGACAACGGCGCCCGAAGAGTGCTCAAAGTCCTGTTAAAAGAACATCCCAAAGCTGTAGAACTTTTTAAGCAAGAAGCCGACGTATTGGTCAGGCTGAGACATCCAGGTATTCCAAAGGTCGATCGCGACGGTTATTTTACATTTTCGCCAGCTCACAGCACAGAGTCTTTTCACTGTCTGGTGATGGAGAAAATTGCTGGGGCAAATTTGCAAGACTGGCTGAAACACCGGGGCCGCCCGATCAGCCAAGAACAAGCTCTGAACTGGCTCAAACAACTGTCGGAAATTTTAGACCAAGTTCATCGACTCAACTATTTTCATCGAGATATCAAGCCGCACAACATTATGTGCAAGCCGAACGGGCAGTTAGTGCTGATTGACTTCGGGACTGCTAGGGAAGTGTCGGCGACTTATTTCGCTAAGGTGGGCCAGGGACAAAACGTGACTGGTATTGTTTCCCCCGGCTACACGCCGCCGGAACAAACGAATGGCAAGGCTGTTCCGCAGTCTGATTTTTTTGCTTTGGGGCGCACTTTTGTTTATTTGCTGACTGGGAAGCCGCCGACGGCGTTTCCCGAGAACCCGCGCACGGGTAGATTAATGTGGCGCAAAGGAGCTCCGCAGGTTTCCGACCCGCTAGCTAATGTGATCGATTACTTGATGGCGCCTTTTCCGGGAAATCGACCTCAAAGTCCGCAAATGGTTTTGCAGTGCTTGGAGGAAATTAATCTCGATGGCGCAGAAACTCAGTTACCGACTCAGTTACCGACGACTGGGCAAACTAAAATTCGCCAAAATTCCGGCTCATCAGGGGCGACAAAGCAGACTTCGATCAACCGCCTCAGACCTCTGGATTCGGGCTTGAACAAGTCCGGGAAAGGGGTTATTGATTGGAAAACAAAGCTGCTGGCGGGTGCTGCTGTTTTGATGCTGGGTATTGGTGCGTCTCAAATTTACGGTTCGATGCGTTACGGGGTGTTTCCGGCAAACCCGGTTTGGCTGCTTTCTAGTTTGCCTAGCAGTCAGTTCTTGCAGAGAAGTTTGGATAATGTTGGGAGTGTAAATGCGATCGCCCTGTCGCCGGACGGTCAAACTTTGGTCAGCGCCAGCTTTGGGACGATTAGAATTTGGAATGTGAGGACGGGACGCCTGTTGCGGACTCTCAATCCGGTGCATTCTAAAAAATCGGTCAACACCCTAGCCGTGAGCCCGGACAGCTCGCTTTTGGCCAGCGGCGGCGGCGACAATAATCTGATTTTGTGGGATTTGAAGACGGGACGGCGGGTGCGGACAATTCAGGCTCACAAAGCAGCCGTCAACTCGATCGCCTTTAGCAGCGACGGTCAAAATCTGGCTAGCTCCGGCGATGACAAAACTGTTCGCTTGTGGAATGTCAGAACCGGCAGCAGGTTGCTGACTTTGAGCGGCCACACCGGATCAGTAAACGCGATCGCTTTGAGCCGGGACGGTCAAACTCTCGCCAGCGGTAGCGAGGACAAGACTGTGCGTTTGTGGAATCTCGACACCGGAGAAGTCAGAAGGATTATCACGGGTCACGGAGGTGCGGTTAATGCTGTGGCTTTTAGCCCGAACGGGCGAGTTGTGGCTAGTGCTAGCAGCGACAATACGATCCGTTTGTCGAATGTGGAAGACGGGAAACGCACCCGCACTTTTAAAGGGCATTCGAGTTGGGTGAGGACGATCGCCTTTAGCCCGGACAGCCGCACTTTGATCAGCGGGGGCGGAGATATTATAGTTTGGGATTTGAAGACGGGAACAGAAAAAAGCACTCTTTCGGGTCACAGTCAGTTTGTGAATTCTGTTGCTGTTGGCAGAGATAGCAAGACTTTGGTCAGCGGCAGTCCCGATCGTACGATTAAGATTTGGCAAATGCCATAATTATTAGTCATCACCAACTCTGGACACGGCAATGCCGTTTCCCTACCGTGATTTATTGTAGGGACACGGCACTGCCGTGTCCTGATTTCGGGTGATGTTAATTCCGATGAGAGTGGATTTGACATAACGCAGATCGATCGAATACGCTACAACCGCTACTTGCTGCAATTGGCGAAAGTAGAAAACAGGTTAAACTCTGTAACTCTCCACGCTTGCCAGGTCTGCCCGCCAGCAAAAAGACTGTACCTAGTGACGCTTTTATCGCTGTCAACATAACTTTGCCAACTCAATGAAGCAACTGTTGGATACTGGGCTGGAAACTCCCCTGGTATCGGACTTACTTGCGAGCTCATGTTCCATCCTACTTTTTGGCTGAATTCTTGAATTTGAGCTTCGCAAGTGCGACAGCTAGAACCGCCTACTTGTTGCCAAATGCCTAATTGCGGAGTCAATCCATATTTACCGTTGCTGGATTGCATCCACAGGCGATCGATCGTGCGGAGGTTCGGACAAGACAGATTAGCGGAGTTGTTGCGGATCAGAGAGACTGTTTCTTGATCTGCTTCGTACCATTTTTTGGCTTCTAATAAGGATTGAAGTTTGCTAAATTCGCTGTTGCTTTCTTGTGAATTAGCGGCAAAAGTTGGCAACAAAACTGCCATAAATGTGCCGATTAATGCGAGGGATTGTTGGCGAAGTTTCATAATTATGTTCCTTTGAGTAAAAGTGAGATATTCGGTGAAAGGACACAGCAGTGCTGTGTCCCTACAGCAGACAATTGAGAATCAGCATATCTCTAAACCGAGATGAAATCTTCAGAGCCGATGAGATTGGGAGCAACGCCTGTCAAAACAGCTAAAACTTCATTGCTGCTGGCTACTCTAATTAATGTGCCGTTAGTTCCAGGAGAAATTGATAGCTGTCCGAAGGTCAAGCCATTGATTAATTGAAAGGTATCTTGACCGTTGGCGAAATCAGAGATTGTATCAACTCCCAACCCCGCACCTAAAACAAATACATCGTTGCCCGCGCCACCAACGAGAATATCGTTTCCTAAACCGCCGTTGAGGGTGTCAAAACCTTTGCCGCCAGACAGGTTGTCGTTGCCGCCACCGCCATTGAGGATATCGTTACCTCGCAAACCGTTGATGGTATCGTTGCCGGGAGTGCCTGTCAGGTTGTCGTTGCCGGGAGTGC